>CAJOHU010000014.1 GCA_905234465.1 uncultured Alphaproteobacteria bacterium
TTTTTTATTAGAAATCCGGGCATTTGCACCGGATTTTTTGTTTTATATCGCAAATTACCGGTGCGAATAATGTTTTGAATTTTCAACATTTTTTGCTTTGGCACACTTGAAAAACAAAGGGCAAATAACTATGTTCAAGAAGTGTAAAGCAAATTGTCAAGCAAATGACAACCTGTATTTACGGGGTGATGTATTTTATTATATGGTTGAATTACCGCGTCAAGATGGTAAACGCCGATATTTTATAAAATCATTGCACACGAAAAATTATTATGAAGCGTTGGAAAAGGTAAAGAATATGAAAAAAGCGGTGGAATTACACACTATGGACACAAAAAAATTATTAAAACGCGCCAAGGAATTGATGGACCGAGTTGTTTTTGATACGGTTGATGTAAATATTGATAATGGTGATGGACGGATTATTACCACACAACAAAAGCGTATATCTGCAAAAACAGATATTAAGGTTGTCGAGGAATTATGGGACATTGTTTCAAATTTATATCAACCTCATACCAACAGGACGCTTGATGACGATGATTTAAAATTGATTGCTGAAATTGTAAATATGCGTGTTGATGCTGGAAATGAAAAATTGATGGAAATGCTGCAATCAAAATTGAATTATACACCAACAGACAATCCGCCATCTGCAAACGAAACAATCGGGGATATTTTGACAAAGTGGCTGTCCAGTTTGGAAACTATTAATTGTGAAACCGAAGCCAAGCGCAAGCATAATATTGTTGATAAAATGGTTAGATGGGTTGGTTTGGACCCAGAATCATATAAATATGTCGATTTTTACCGGGTTGATGTGATTGATAAAATATGTAAAAAAATCAAAGATATGACAGATTCCAAGGGGAACACTAAACGCAAATATGCCAGATATTTACGCGATTTTACTGAATATGCGCCAAGCGTTAATCCTGTGTTTCAAACAAATTTAACCCCAACAATAAATCTGTTTCTTAAAAGTCTGGATAAAACATCATCATTGGATACCAAGGGCCACATGCAATATACGCGAGAACACTTGATTCAAATATTTGACCCCAAACAAACATTTTTCAAAGACAACGAAGACCAATTTTGGTTTGTGGTTATTTCGTTGTTTACTGGTGCGCGGCGTAATGCGGCAACAACATTGCAATATGGCGATATTATAAATAAAGATGGTATCGATTGTATCCAGTTCAAGCGCAACCATAAAATAAAACAATTAAAGACTGATGAATCAGAACGCCTTGTGCCGATTGCAAAACAATTATTGGATTTGGGTTTTGTGGAATATGTAAAACGCCGTAAAACCAAATTAAAAGCCAAAGACACTGATTTTATATTCCAAAATTGCCAACGACCAAAGGACGATGGGTTTAATACAAATATTGTCCAAAAAGGTTTTTTACAATATGTCAAAGATTTGGGTATTAAACAACCTGGTGGCGAACAATACGATTTTCATTCGCTAAGAAACAATGCAGCGGAAATTTTACAAAAAGCGGGGGTTGATATAATATTTATAAATAAGATAATTGGTTGGAAAGGCCAAAACACTATGTTAGCACATTATTCTAAGCGTGTATTGGCTGATATAAAAACCGAAGTTGATAAATTACGGTATGATTTCCTGCAACCAGAATTTGATTATTGGATAATATTGCGCTGGTTATAATACCCATTCGGGACACCACAGCACCCGTTCCGCATGCACCGTCGTCCGTATTCAATGCTCCTATGCCAACAACCGCGTTTCCAAAACAATCAAAAAACACCAAAGCCCTTTTACACACGGGGCTTTTTTTGTTGCCCGGTTTTTTCAGTAAAACCGTCAATCACTATCTTCGCGTATGTATTAAAATTTTTAAATATATCTCTCGGGTCTTTTGCATATATTTTTTTAGTTTTCAATATAAGTTCTTTGAAAAACATTTCGATTTTTTTAGCGATTTCAATACCTTTATCGGTTAACTTTAAAGACGCGGATTCAGTTTCAATAATTCCACAGTCAACCATTGTTTTTATGCTACAATGAACAGTCGTTCGCGGCAATTTATATCGGTTTACTATGTCGCACTGTCGTTTGCAATTTTTGTAATAAATGGCGTGTAAAATTTTCATGGTTGTCATTGTCATGTTATTGTTATTTGCCCATGTATCAAATTCGGTAACCAGTTCAGATACATACACGAACATATTATGTAAATATTCCGTGTTTTTCTGAATATAAAAATCCGGTGAAAAAGATATATCGTAATTTTCCATGTTTATCCATTTGTTCGATTTCGAACATTTTATAACTTGTTTTCAAAAAAATCAATTGCCTTGTAAGCCGCGTAAAATCAATGTTTTTTAATTTTTTTCCAAAATTCTACGAAGCCAACAAATTCCATCAAGTAGAGGTTGGGGTGGTCTCGACTTCATAACTTAATAAAGGTTTTTTAATGAAAATAAAAATCGAAATATTGTTGGATTCTTTGTATGAATATTATGAAAAAAAGAATGCCGACAAAGACATTGTTTCGGCGGTTGTTGGAAACAATGACACAAAAACGGATAAAATTAACTATTGCTCCATTGGAACATGTTGTGGGTTGTTTGAATACTATCTCCCAGAATTGGGTTTTCAATCAGCGGTAAGTTGTGAAACCGACCCTTTGCGCGCCAATTTTTATACTGTATCGCACACCGGGACACACATGGTGCAGAAAAGTATCGCAGACCCGGGTGCTAAGGCGGAAATTATTGACTGGTGCAAAAAGACAGATGTCCAGTTAATGATAATAACTTTGCCATGTCAAGGCAGTAGTAGTCTGACAGGGAGACGAGCCAAAGTAAAAAATGCAGACCCACAAAATTGGTTGTTTATGGATGCGTTGGACACTGTTGAAGCGGTTTTACCTAAATGGGTGATTGGTGAAAATGTCGTCAGGTATTATAAAAATGTTCGTGAAGGCAAAACTAGTGAACAGATGATGCGTGAACGCTTGGAGAAATATGGTTATACAGTAATATTTATAACCTTAAATGCTGCGGATTATGGAACGGCACAAGAGCGTGAACGCAGATACATGTTGGCTTATCGGGGCGATAAAGAATGGCGCATCCCGGCACCAACGACACCAAAGCATTTAACCATTCGTGATGTTATTGGGCATTTACCACCCGTTGAATCTGGGCAGGATAGCGGTATCCCATATCACAGGGTCAATAAATTGCGTTCGGATTGGGTTGAATTGATTAAACATACGCCAACTGGTGGTGATATCAAAAATAATCCGGCACCATTCAATATCGCTTATAAAAAAGATGGTGTAACGCCAATTAAATATAAATTTGCCGGTGTGTTTGTGCGTAACGAATGGGATAGAGCCGCACATACCATTACAACCGGTTCTGGGAGTATGATGGCACAGTTTGGTTTACACCCCGGTAACTTAATTGGGTATGATGATGCTGGTTATCCATTGTATGATAACGCCAGACCTTTTACGGTGGCAGAATTGATATTATTGACTGGACTTCCGGAAACATTCCGCTTTCCTGATGATATGTCCGAAACACAAATGCGAATTGCATTAGGCGAACAGGCGTGTCCGTTGATGTTGAAAATGTTTATTGAAAACAGACCAACAGATTAATATCTGGGCGGTTACACCTTCAAAACTGGGATGGTAAATCCCAGTTTTTTTATTTCACAAAAATAATTCCGATAACACATCAACCCGGAAAAACACGTTCTATAAAATATCTTTGATGCGGAATTGGGGTGTGGACTTTCGGTAATTAAATTTAACGATAAACATAGACGCATTCCGTCCACGTCTGTTGGTTGGATAAAAAAATTGACCGCGCAAAAACAAACCGCGTCGTTAATTTTTTTTTACCCTTTTAAAAACAATTCAGCCACAACACAACAACAATAATATTTGATGTTCTAATTTATGTTAATAACCACAGCACAGAAAGAATCATTAAATCCACCATACCCCAATTTGATTTAATCTGTGTCTGTGGTTGCAACAATGGTGGTAACAATGAAAAATACAGATATGGTGGATGTATACAAAATTGATTGTGTAATCCGTAAAAATGATAAACAAACATTTATTTTAAGACGGGAAA
Source organism: uncultured Alphaproteobacteria bacterium (assembly GCA_905234465.1). Lineage (GTDB taxonomy): Bacteria > Pseudomonadota > Alphaproteobacteria > Rs-D84 > Rs-D84 > Enterousia. Next base: position 4,132 of record CAJOHU010000014.1, read on the forward strand.
TTTGCGACTGGTTATGCGACTTTGCACCAACCCACTTTATTTCAATCCAATTTCCGACAAACCAACGAAGCAAAAGCATGGAAATATCGCGTAATAAATTGCGTGATGTTATGCTTTATTTTGAAAAACAATTAAATCCACGACATTGGTTTAAACGCATATTACACTTTATCGGATTTGCAGAACGTAATACCGCTGACAAATGGCACTTTCACCTATTTTTACAAAACAACCGCTATCATAATGACAAAATAATCAGGGCATTGTATAAAACATTAAACCATTTTGATTATTCACAAAACGTAATTGACATCAAAACACTAGACCGGACACAATGCAAAGCGTATTTTTACGTTACCAAGGACATTAAGGCCAATAAAAACGCACATTTTGATGATAGTCGCGTGTTCTTATCCGCAGAATTGTTTACCAGAAACAAAAAACATTCCAAATCATCACAAAAGCCATTCGTGGTTGGCGTTGGACCACAAAGAATTATAAGTTATAAGCCAGACACAAAAAGAGCACCCACGCGTCAAAATTTTGATTTTTACAAAAAACAACCCACCGATACAGAATCAGTGGGTTATCGTCGCCATCATATCAGGATTTATTTCCCAAACAATACGCGTCCTGCTGCATTATAGGTCCAAGTGCACGAATTGTGTTTTATACTGATTGTTTCCGCCGTATAACCAACACATTCACCACATTTCATAAACAATACCAATCCGCGTTCGTTATACACTCTGACTTGATTTCCAACTTGTCTAAATGCTGCAATCATATATTTGTCCTTTGGTTTAATACTCGTCTGCACGCATTATCGTTAAAACCCTAATTGTTATATCTGGATTACTAGCATCATCAGAACCAGCATCCATTGTTTGATTGTAATAATCTATCTTGAAAAAATAGGTTATTCCACGGTGTTCAATACGACCAAAATCGTGTTCTTTATATGGGTCGTTTCTTTTATTAAATTCGTTAAAATTTTGAACTTTATCCAACAACCGAGCCCGTTCGATATACGGCAAAGAATTAACGCCATGCGATATAAACACCTGGTTTTGCCCAGGTGTAAATAAATTCTTTCGCAGATTATCGTTCAATTCGGCAATCTTGTTCGTGTTCATTATGCAGTCTGTGTTTCAATTAAATATTCAGATAGTTTCCGTAATCCACAGCGCACCGACCTACTGCGCATTCTACCTTTTACGCAACAATCACCAATAGTATATCGTGGTAAAATTTCCGATATTGAATCACATACTTCTTCAATCGTTTTGTGTTCCCAGCGTGCTACCCACAGAACCCCAGTTATATAATCAAAAATTGTGGATTTTGCGTGGTTGGCTGTGAATAGACTATACCCTTTCGCTTGCAACCATGATTTATATTGTTTTATTGTTTCGTTTTGTAAATTTAACATTTTGTATCCTTTTGATTTTAGGTTGTTTTTTCTTCTTAAACATTATAAAAATAACATGTATTCTGGGAAAAGTATGCGAGAAATTTCAATAAAAACACAATTTTTTTGAGAAAATCAGGCTTTTTTGACTGTTTTTAGCCTTCCAGAGCAAAACAGAGTCGTATTTACTGTTAGAATTGTATAGTTTATAGTCATCAACGCCGAAATGTTTAAATACCAATGAGACAATATACCCCAGATTCAAAAAACGGTTTAGAGAAATAATAATTTTCTATCATTTTTGAACTTTTTTATGTTATCATGCAAGAAAAGGCAACCATATGGAAAAATTTTTTGAATTATTTAGAAAAAATCTTAAAACGGAACGGTTAGAGTTGCGTATTCTTGAACCAACAATTGAAAATGCCAAATTGGTTTGGAATGTATTAAAACATCAAAACAAACAGGATTTTCAATATGACCCAATGACGGACAATATTTTGCCGGAATCATTGGATGAAACCCTTGCGATTATGAAAAATCAATACGAATGGTGCAAACCAAACGGGGTAAATTGGTATATTTTTTATAATGATAAATTGATTGGGTACCAGCGTATTTTTTACTGGGAAAACAACAAAACTATTCAGTGTGCGGATGTTTGGATTGACCGGGAATACTGGGGAAACGGATTTAATCAAGAAATTCACAAAAAAATCGAAGAATTAGCATTTGAAAAATTAAATGCAAATAGAATATGCCGTCAATGTATGAAAAATAATAAAGAATCTTTTAATTCCATTACAAAATCTGGTTTTCACTTGGACGGTATAAACAGACAATTTTTTGTTATGCCAGATGGAACATACATGGACCAATGTTTATTTTCTAAGTTAAAATCCGATAGGAATGATTAAAATGGAATTTAAATTTTGTAAATTGGAAATATTTATACCAAAATCACATCTTTCCGAATTAAAGACGGCTTTGCGGCGTGTGGATGCTGGACATATTGGAAATTATGATAGTTGTTTATCATACGGTGATGTTATTGGTGTGTGGCGGCCCATAAATGGTTCAAAACCATATGCTGGGGATATGAATAAGATTTCCGAGGCGCCAGAAATAAAGGTGGAAGTTAGAATAGCAATAGAAAATTTAGAAAAAACCGTATCGGCGATAAAAGAAATTCATCCGTATGAAACACCCGTTATCAACATTATTCCGTTATTAAATAATCATGACTGAACGAAACCCAAAATTAAAACAATGTGATATGTCAAAGTGCGCTGGCTATTGCTGCTATGACGGGGTTTATATATCACGAACAGAAGAAGAAAGATTGAAACAAATCATAAAAAATCATCCGAATGATTTTTACTGTGCACCTGAATCATATTTTGAAGATGGAAATTGGCAAAATCAGGTGATTGGCCGAAAAACCAAACCCCGTCCTTTTAATTACCCAAATGATTTTCCAAAACACTTTAATCAAACGAAATGCATCTTTTCTGATGATAACGTTTTGTGTATATTACAAAAAATCGCCATCCGTGAAAATATACATGAATGGTCTTATAAACCTACGGCGTGTATAATGTTTCCACTGGTTGTTCGTTCTGGGCAAATTGTTCCACCACCAAATAAAAACCAACCAGACGATTATTATATCGGTGAAAATTATCCGGGCTATATAAATTGTTTGTATTGTGGCAGAGATTGCAACGATGGGCAAAATTGGCGTAAAGTTTTGGACAAAGAAATTCAGTATTTTAAAAATGTGATATCCAAGAAGCGTTGATAGAATATCATTTAAAATTTTTGGTCCAAATTTGTTTCAAATTGGCGTCGAATTTCGGACCATGGGTTATTATCGAGATTGGACCATCAAAATACCCCCGTGTATATTTAAACACATCTTTGACGGTTACAGAATCCATTATTCTGCATTGCTCATAAAAATCATTTAAACGGTTAAAATGCACCCAATCTAAAACCAATCTGTCACAACGGTTAGAATTAGATTCCAGAAAATTTGCCCGACTTAATTGAAGTTCATTTGTATATTTGTGCAAATAATCCGCCGTTGGCAAATCTTTTGTATAAACCCTGTATGCCGTTTTAGCAAAAAGTTCAACAACACGCGCGACATTATTGGGTGATGTTTCCGTTCTAAATCCCGGTAATTGTGTATTCATATTGCCATACCAGGTTCTGGAAACGCCATAAGTCAACCCATTTTCCGAACGCAAGATATCGAATAACTTTTCGTGCAAGCAATTTTCAAACATTGATACACAAGATTCTTTTTTATCAAAATTCGGTGTTTTATGGTTCCACAAAGCCGGCAATAAAAACTCAATTACGACATTTTTTGTGTCGGGTATGTAATTGTGCGCAAAATGTGCCCGGTATTTTAATGGATTATAGTTTTTTACATCGTGCGTCGGCAAGAAATTGAACATTTTTTCCAAATCCGTTAACAATTTCTTTTTATTTTGAATTTTCCCAGAAATACATATTAAACAATTTTTTGCGGACATTCGTTTTGATACAAATTTCACAAAATCAGCATGTTTAAATCGTTTTATATTTTTCGGCGACCCAAGTATAACTTTGCCCTTTGGTACATTTAAACCCAATAATTTTTCATATGCAAAGATTTGGGCCTTTATATCATTATCGGACAATCTGCGGCGTAATTCATCCAAAATAACACCGCGTTCGTTTTCTATTACACTTTCGTCAAATAATGCATTTTTCAATTTATCTGCCCAAAAATCCAACAAGACCATAAGGTTCTTGGCAACTATACGACCGGTAAACCGCAAACAATCCATTGATGTTATTGCATTTGTATAACCACCATGTTCGGCAATGTAATCATCACCGATACGCGGGGTTGGAAAACGCGGGGTTCCTTTATCAATCATATGTTCGCAAAAGTGTGTAATACCATATTCATTTGGTTTTTCATCACTTGCCCCGGTTTTGAAACAAATACACAATTCATCGGTTGCAACATCCATCGGGTCCAGTATTACGGTTATCCCGTTTGATAACTTATGCATTGTCGGATTAAATTTCATCTTCGGGTTCCTTTTTTATATTTGCACCATGCGGTGCAAAGGTTACAAAACATGAGTATCGTTTTGCAAGATTTGTTTCGTCGATTCTGGTTGCTTTAATTTGGTTTCTGCCATGGAAAAACTTTTAATCATCCATTGTTTTTTTGCTTTGGTAATAATATCTTGTAAATTTTTTATATCAAAATCTTTCACAAAAATATCCGGATGTTTTTTATAAATCCTTTCTATTAACCCGGCAGCATCCGAAAAAGCATATTCTGGCATAATTGCGGCTTTTTCTGTTGAAGCACCTTCTGGGCCATTCATTAAATTGATATTGATATGCATATTATGAGCCCGTTGAATCATGTCCCTAACAATTCCACCCCCACCTATGGCTATCATTTCGCCGTCATTTTCTGATACGACATTTAATACGGTATCCGGTAAATCAAACCACCTTTTGGCAATTTTTCCATTTAGCGATAAAACAATAGCATGAGTAATAGTGTTTTGCTCAATACTGGCTTTGTCTTGATATGCGGCTTCTTCTGTCAAAGTGCCAACAACGGCCAATTTTGGTGTCTTTTCAAGATTTCTGTAATAGGCGGCTTCATGTAATTGTTTTTCAACACCATGATTTGTCCCGCCGGTCATAATATACGCCTTATTCGGGTCTATAACATTTACCAACGCTTGCATTGCGGTGCGAATTTCTTTTTTCTGTTCCTTTGAGATGTTCGGCCAAGATTTTACGGACGCACCGGTTATCAAAATTGGAATCTTGTTTGACATCATGCCAAGGACTTTATCTTTTGATGTTTCTGCACCGACCCTGGTTATTTCGGAATTTAAAAAATCTTGCAACTTTCGTATTTCTGCATTTTTTCTTTGATACACAGAATCATTATACCGTTCTTTACCATCCGGGGTATTATATTCTGGTTTAAAAATTTCTTCGAAACTTTTACCAGAATCGACCAAAGAATTAAACACTCTGGTTTTCTCTCTAAAACGATTGTCATTTTCCTGTATTAAACTTTCTTCAAATGCATTCATTTTGGTAATGTCATCTCTTGATATACCAGTGGCATGTGCCAAAATCACATCCTGTTCTGGGGATGTTGAATAAATTCCCATACCATCAGACCCAAGCACGAAATTGACACCTTGGTCACTATACTTTTTTAACGGGACTTCTTTGATATTATCAATATTATTCAATGATAAATTAGACGCCATGTTAAACTCTACGATTGCGCCCATTTCCTTACATAATTGCAAACATTCGTCATCTACCCCGTATAGTCCGTGTCCTATTCTTACGGTTGGATATCTTAGTTTTTTATGACTCTCTAATTCTGCTTCTTTTGTGGCCTGTTTTACGATTTTAAGCGTGTCTTTAACATTATCTTGGAACAACGGATTTTCACCGGCATGAACACGCATTACAAAACTTGGGTCATTAACCGCTGCCCATTTAGCGATTTCTCTTAATTCGTCTCCAAAATCCATTGTGGAATTTGTTTCGTGTCCCATAAAATCAATGCCAACCACATACGGACTTTTTGCAACACTTTTTATACGGTCAACTTCGTCTTGGTTCCATTCCTTGTCAGAATGTCGCCACATCGCCGCCAGGAATCTGATTCTGCAACCTGTTTCTCGTTCTATATTTGGTAATTCGCGATGTATCGTTTTCAGGACATCCATATCACTAATGACGGATGAAAGTGAAAATTCAGCGTATTTTATTCCCGTTTTTGCATGGATTTCGGCGGTCTTTCTAAGCAAATGTGGAAACAATGCTTTGTTTTTTGTAAAAGGACCGCGCATAACATAAACTTCTTCCATTTTGTTGAAGGTTTCTTGCCTTTCAATCGGGATTCGCATAGAAGAAGCATATTTTTGCAAATCTTCATTAGATAAATCGGTCAATTTTATAGCGTTTTTCGAATCCGCCTTGTATTTACTAATATCAATATTCGCTTTTGATAAAATATCCACTGGAATTGATAAATTGTGTTCCTGTCCGATATTTATCAAATCTTCCGGCGATAAACATCCTGCAAAATGTGTATGTAAATCGGTAGAATGTTTCATACCACTGATTTCGTCACGCTGGAAAATTTTTGGTGGAATATTCTTTCGTGCCAACATTCGCATTTCAAATGCGGTTAAATGTTTTTGTGGGGCATTCGCATCCACCAAAAATATTGAATCATTTGGATTTTGGGTAAAACTTGCGAAACATTCATTTCCGATATAAAGATTGTATTTACCGTTTTCTTGCTTTATATGTGTAATTTTTTTTAAATTGGAAATAATGTTGGCTCCTGCCTGTTTATCCGTCCCAAGATATTTTATAACCGGAATAATCGTATCTTGGTCTTTGGCAATTTGTAACGATATTTCGTTTTCATAATCCAAATTAACTTTTAACGAATTAAAATAGTCGGCAAAATAGTCTTTCATCTACAAACTCTCTTTTGACCTAATAAATTCAAGAAAATACCGGGCAAAGAATGCCCGGTAAAAAACACAATTATCTAATAATCTGATTGCCCCCCATCATCCGTGGTAACAATTTGCCGTCTGGGTTGCATTGACCATATGTTTCAAAAAATTCTTTTTGACCAATACCGTAAATATCACCCTTTTCACGGTCTGTCACATTGATAAAGTCACCGGATTTCATATGCATATCTTCACCCCACGGTGCAACGAAATCAATATCTTCATCCAATCTTAAAAATTGTTGCGCGCCACCCTTTGGACGATAAACTTTCGGATTATTTGGGTCAATTTCATATTTTTTCTTGAATGTTTCGGCACTGATAATATATTGTTCGCCCCCAGGATTTGTTGCAACCATATCACCGGCTTTGGCAACATTAACCGTTTCTTGATGACCATTGGCCAATGTGGTTACAATTTTTTCACCAACAACCCCGGGTCTTGCAGAAATGCGTGCAGTTTTAGCATAATATACGATTTTCTTGCCATTGGCGAGTAAATCAAACACATATTGTTTCATATCTTGTATTTTCTTTGCCATTTTTATCTCCTTTGTTATTTGCAATCTTTATTGATTACTCTGTGTTAATTATATCATAAAGAGTTTGAAATTACCACTTTTTAATACCAATGTATCGAACTTTATCGACCGAATGGGTTGGTAATTTTGGTATGCCCCATCGGTCAAACCACATTTTTATCCAAATTAGAACATTTTTTCAAAAAAGTTTACTTTTATGTTGTTAAAGTAAACATTTTTAGTCAAAAACTTTACTTTTATCCTTGCAAAGTAAACTTTTTTTATTAAAATGAATTATAAGAGGTTACATGATGAATAACATAAAAATAGGCTCTTTTGTTAAACAATCTGCGGGATTTAATGCTTTTGTTCCGGACAGTTTCCCGCCGGTGAAACAATTATCTTTGCCAACCGCGATAATTTCAAAACATACCGAAGCGATACGGTTGTTGGGAAAATTAGACGGAATAACCGAATTATTACCGGACAAAGACTGGTTTTTGGTAATGTTTGTAAGAAAAGATGCGTCTTCTTCAAGTCAAATAGAAGGCACCAATGCTACGATGATGGATGTTATTGAAAAGGAAAATATCGAACCAAGCACCTCTTTGCCAGAAGATGTTGATGATATTATACATTATATAAACGCTTTAAATTATGGTTTGATTCGTGCCAAAGATTTCCCTTTGTCTTTGCGTTTTATTCGGGAATTACACTCAAAATTGATGATAAAGGCACGCAGCACTCATAATTCTTATCCAGGTGAATTTAGAACAAGTCAAAATTGGATTGGTGGGACAAGACCGGATAATGCCACATATGTTCCACCACCGGTTGAAGATATGAAACGGGCGTTAAGTGATTTGGAAAATTTTATGCATGCAAATGATGATTATTTGCCATTGGTAAAAGCGGGGTTGTTACATGCTCAATTTGAAACAATTCACCCATTTAACGATGGAAACGGCAGAACGGGGCGTATACTGATAACAATGTTTTTGTGGTATAAAAAATTGTTAGAAATGCCGATTTTATATTTGTCCGCGTATTTTAAACAACATCGTCAAGTATATTACCAAAAATTAAACAATTACCATAGTGGTGATATAATCGGGTGGATAGACTTCTTTTTAGACGGAATTATCGATACCGCTAATTCTGCAATTAAAACATGTGCACTTATTACAAAATTGCGTGAACGTGATACGGATAAAGTTAAAATTCTTGGCAAAGCGGTTTCACAATCAACAATGATGGTGTTAGAAAATTTATACAAAATGCCGATTGTTGGTATATCTGATATCATGAAATGGACCGGGACATCAAAACCTTCCGGATACAAAATGATAGACAGGTTGGTGCATATGGGGATTTTGGTGAAGTTGGGCGATAGCAAATACGCAAAAAAGTGGTATTATAGAGATTATATGGACCTGTTTTATAATGGCTAGGTTGTTTTTGAATGAAAGCAAATTATAATGGACAACAGATATTTTTTCTGTAACTATGTGAAGAAGAGGAGTGCATTATGGAAGATATTGATGATATAACAAAAGAAATAGAAGACGATAATGAAGATTCATTCGTAAAATATGATATAAACAGCTATCCGGCTTTTTATACGTTGGAAACTATTTCCAAGTATTATGACGTTGATAGTAATGTTTTTATTATACCCGCCTTTCAGCGCAATCCAATATGGGATGACAGACGACAGTCGTTGTTGATAGAATCTTTTTTGATTGGTTTACCTGTTCCGCCTATATTTTTGTTCACCGAAACAGGGGGGCAATTCAAGGTAGTTGATGGCTTGCAACGCATACATTCTGTGCATTCATTTTTAAACAATAAATTAAAGTTAAAAGGATTGAACTCTGAAAGCCCGTATAGCAACAAATATTTTAAAGACCTAGACGAAGAGACACAAAATCGATTGAATAATGTGGTGTTGCCAGCAACGGTTATAAGACAATCACAACCAAATGATGACAGTAGTATTTATAAAATATTTGAAAGATTAAATACTGGTGGAGAAAAACTTAATAATATGGAAGTGCGTCGGTGTATAGCATATGGAGATTTTTTGAAACAACTTGAAACGGTAAATAATAACATTGCATGGAAGAAAATATTAGCCCCATCAGAAAGTGTCACCAAGCGTTTTTTGGATTTAGAATTAGTATTAAGATGTTTCGCTCTATACGATGAAAAATATACATCGCCTATGAAGGAATATTTGAATAACTATATGGAAAAAAACAAAAACACCGACAAATCAGATGTTGCCGAACGGTTTGTCACCGCTGTGCAAAAAATAGAAGAAGACCTTGGTGAAAAACCCTTTCATACAGACAATAATCGGGCAAATTATGCTATATTAGATTCTGTTATTGTTAATCTTATGAAAAATCCAGATGTTGAAAATTTGGAAGAGAAAATTAAAACCCTGAAAGGGGATAAAAATAATCAGTTAATTATTTTTTCTGGTCAAGGCACAATGTCGACGAAATCTGTTCATGATAGATTGCAACATGTCCACGATTTATTCTTTGAATAGGATATTTGTGAAGTGAGTTATGTTAGATACAACCCGAAAATTGTTTGATGATATAAACGATGTGATATCTAAGTTAAAAGATACTGGAACGGATTTGTCATTGTTGAAAGCTGCTTGTGCTGAGTGCATTATAATAAAGTTATTTGCGGAAGTAGAAAAAACATTAAAAAGAGATATCTTATACAATTATTTATCTAATGATAGAAAAAAAGCATTAGATATTCTTACGACTGACGGACATAAAATTCCCAGAGATTTAGACAAATTTATAATCAAAATGCATGATGTCGGGACAATTTCAGATGAATGCATGCTGTTTATAAAAAGTTTATGCGGGCTTAGAAATTCAGAAATTGCTCACAATCCTGGATTGTCTCAAACTATACCATGGGAAAGTCTTGATAAATATATACAAGAAGCACAACATTTTTTAAATGGTGTTAAAGAATATTTAGAGAATGATTAATAAAAATCGTTTACAACCATCGAAAAACATGTTATTTTTAAAAAGTGCCAAGCAAAATGTCAGGCAAACTGATAAAAAACAGGTAAAAAGCGGTAAAAAGGGTTAAAAATTTGGCTAAAAATGGTCAAATGCGTTCCCCTTTGCTCGCACCAAAATTTTAAAAACCACCGTTAGGTGGTTTTTTAATTTTGTCTGCAAAGGGGCGAGAACCCGCAGGGTTGCGAGGCGAGGTGGCGTTGCCACCGAAGTACTTTGCTCGCACCACAAATTTTGTTTTATAAAAACGACGTCTTTGACGTCGTTTTTGTTTAGCAAAATTTAGTGGCGCGCCGTAGCGTCGTTGAAAATAGAGAAATTTATTAAGGATTGGCGGCGAAGGCGGCCCTAATGCAAAGGGGCGAGATACAGCAATAAATTCCTTGAATCCAGGTATTTTAATTGTCTATAATGCCCCCGGAAAAGGATTTTATATGACGCAAATATTATCTGAAATACATCTTGATTATTCTGATGTTTTGATAAGGCCAAAAATGGGTATTAACCTTAATTCGCGCAAAGATGTTTCTTTGGAAAGGGTGTTTAAATTCAAACATGGCCAGTTGCGAACAGGATTGGGGATATTTAATGCGAATATGGCAACGGTTGGCGATTTCGCGGTGGCGAAAAAATTGTTGACTCGCAATATGTTTGCAACGTTGCATAAACATTATTCTGCGGATGAAATTGGGGCGTTTTTTGATTCTTGCCGCAAAGAAGGTGTTTCATTGGATAATTTGTTTGTCACAATCGGATTGAAAAACCCTGATTCAGAGATGCAAAAACTGAAAGATTTGGAAACAAAATATGAATGGCGCCACGCACGCAATATATGTATTGATGCGCCAAATTTCTATATTCAAAAAGCATTGGATGTATTAATGCGTGCGCGTGATGAATTTCCTGATTCTGTTATTATGGCGGGAAATATCGCCAGTGGTGACATATGCCTTAAATTATTAGATTATGCGGACATTATAAAATGTGGCATAGGCAGTGGTTCTGCGTGTCTGACCCGTAAACAGACGGGATGTGGCACACCAATGGTTTCATTGATTTTAGAATGTGCGGATATCGCGCATTCTGTAAATGGACATATCTGTGCAGACGGCGGAATCGTTGATGTCGGTGATATATGCAAGGCTTTTTGCCTTAATTCAGATTTTGTTATGATTGGCGGAATGTTTGCCGGCACAGACGAAGCCGCAGGTGATTTAATAGAAAAACATTATGAAACATCAGAAATTATTGATGGCACCCATGTAATTCAAACAAAGTATTTTAAACAGTATTATGGAATGTCTTCTGAATATGCGAACAATAAATTTGCGGGCGGAATGGGAAATTATAAAACATCCGAAGGTCGCGAATTATTGATACCATATACCGGGACATTGGACAAAATTTTACAAGATATCACGGGCGGAATCGCATCTTGCTGTACATATATTGGTGCGGCGTCTGTTAAACATTTGTCTAAATGTGCCACAATAATTCGTGTCAATCATCAATTAAACCGGGTGTTTGAAAAATATTCTGTGTAATACCAAAAACACGCGTTTATGTACCTTGTTTTATGTTGACACTTGCGCGTCATTCGCATTATAGTTTATGGGAAAGGTATCCAAATTTATCTCAATATAAAGAAAGGAGAAAATAAAATGAAAAAAGCAGTCATTTTGACATCAATTTTTGCTTTGGCGGCGTGCAGCGGCGGTGGCGGACATCATAGTTCTGGCGGCGGAAATCCATCTGTGCCCACCAATAATCCAACATTTACCAGTGGTATATATACCAACACAGAAAACAACGATAATGTTACACAAATGAAGACCCAGGTGATTGTTGATACTGGGGGGCATGTTATTACACCAACTTTGACGCGCGGTGGCCATGTTCGTGGTGGTTCCATACATGATACCCAGGGAAACTCATACAATGTATATGATTTAGAGGATGTTGAATTTCGTGTCGCCGATGCTGTTCCGGCTTCGTTAAAGATTGGTTTGGCAGACGATGGTGCGATTGATGACATTACTTTGTCTGTTGGTGGCGTAGAATCACAATTGGCACGCGATGGTGATACAAACCATTTCCGTGGCCCGATTTTTGAATATGTGCCCGATGGTGATGACAGGGCAACATTCCGGGTGGCTGATAATGGTCAAATGAATATGGATGACCTTGCAGATTTGGCAACCGAACACAATTTAACCGGCGGTCATTGGAATTATATAGATGAAAGAATGGATGTGACAACAAATAAATATATTACCGAAGGCAATGAAAATGCACCGGTGTTGCAATATTCTGACTTTGGGCATTTTAACCCGGTTTACAGAAGCAAGCATACTGAACTAGATGCTGATGTATTGGCGGCCATTAGACAATATGGTGATGATATTGAGGCCGCATTATCGGCTGGCGATACAACGGCGTTTAATACTTTGTTGGCAACATCGGGACTTAACCGAGAAGACAAAGATAAATATCATGATAACGAAGAATTTGAAGAAGAATTACAAAAAGAAGATTACCAGTTGTTTGCCGGCGGATACGCAATTGGCGCAGACGGCCAACCTATTGCGGCGGGGACATTTGATGCGCCAACCAATACGACATTTACCGGCACCGGTGTAGGTCGTGTGTATACCAGTATCCATGCAAACGCAAACGGAACCGAGGAAGGGTATAAGAATGCCCTGTTTGAACAATATGGCATTACCGGTGATGGTCATGATATAGCCAAGAAACTTACAACCAGTTCTGCGCAGTTGACGGTTGATGCATCCGGTAATCAAGAATTGGTTATGAACTTTGATGACTTTTATCGGGTTACTGCAACCAAAACCGCAGGCGGGGTTGAAGATGTCGTTTTGGATAACCCGAACAATGTCGCAATAGAAACCAAGTATATGAAAAACGGCGATGTTGCTTTGCCAGATTATACCAGCACGAATCCGCAATACCAGGTCGTAAGCAATGGTACCCAGGGTACGCCTGATAATATGTTTATACCGGGATATTACGGTGTTGGGTCTGCATCCGAAGCGGCAGGTTTGTTAAGATACGCAGAAGAAACAGACGATATAGCGGTTAAAGATACGGTATCTGACACAACCAAAACATTTACGCGTGAATTTGAATTCCAAGGCGCGTATGGTATGAAAAAGGATTAATCTGTAACGATAACCGTATGCTAAAAAAACTTGTTGTTTTATTGTTATTGATTCAGCCCATGTTTGCATGGGCTGAATCGCGTAACGAAAAAGATAAAAAATCTGTGATGGAAATTACTATGTCCCCGGTTGATGCGGTGAAAATCGCAGGTGATTTGGTTTATCAAGGCAAATATGATGGCGCATTGCAAATACTTACAAAAATGCCGCAAACAGGCAATTTGCCGGTTGAAATAGAACGGTGGTATTTAATCGCACAAATAGAACAACGCAAAGGAAATGTTGACGAGGCTATCAAAATATATCGTAAAATTCTGGACGATCAACCGGATTTGGTAAAAGTTCGCTATGAATTGGCGTTATGTTATATGACCGAACAAAAATGGTATCGCGCAGATTATCATTTGCGTCTTGCCATGGCGGGTGATGATATCCCCGACGATGTAAAACGTGCCATGATGTATTACAGGTATGTCGTGCGCCAAAATAAAAATTGGAATGTTTGGTTTAACTTTGGTGCCGCCCCAGACAGTAATATAAACCAAGTCGCCGGTGGCGAAGAATGCATTACAAACGAATATGGAACATTTTGTCGTCAATTGCCTGAACCTATATCGGCGGTTGGGTATAATTTGATGCTTGGCGGAAATTACGAATTCAAATTTGGCGAACATTGGCGGTGGAAAAGTGATGCGAATTTGTACACAAATATTTATAAACATCACGATTATGACGATGTATATTTTGGATTATCTACGGGGCCGCGGTATGTATGGCAAAACGGTGATATATGGTTGGCGGGAATTGGGTCGCGCCGTCTTTATGGATGGGATGGATATAATTGGTCTTATGGGGGCAAGTTAGATTTTAATTACGATTTATCGCGGCGTTGGGCGACAGGTTTGAATTTTACATTTACAAATAATATATATGATGAATTTGCTGAATATATGAATGGGCAAACATATTCAATGAATTCGCGTATATCTTATTCGTTTGATGCATCAAAATATCTGATTTGGCGTGGTGGTGTATCGCGCGAAGATGCCAAAAATGATATATACAAGAATTGGCGTTATAATGTTGCGCTTGGTTTTGGTTCTGAATTGCCGTGGGGTTTTCATGTTTATATTGAACCTTCGTTGGCATGGACGAATTATGATGGTGCGCGTTGGGCGGTCCAAGATAATCATTTTACCCAAATAACAGAACACGATTTTACCCAACGTTACAGTTTGTCTTTGTCAAACAACAAGATTGATATATGGGGATTTATGCCGACTTTGACATTTAGCTATACGCGCCGCGATTCAAACATCAAAAATCGTGGGTTTGATAAAATGGCAATAGAATTCTATATGCAACAACGTTTCTAGGATTTTATGAATCCGCGTGCCGCCAATGCATCCACCAAATTTGGATAAAATTCAACCTTGCCGCGCAGGTGATGATTATACGGTGTGTCTTCATTTGAAATCATTGCAACATCAATATTATGTGCCAAACAATCCGCAACCACAATTGGCGAATCATCAAAACACAAATTAATTCCGTAATTGCGCAGCGCATCAATCTTGGGTTTATAGTTCACAATCTTGTTTTTGTCGCATTTTATTTTTGCGCGTTCTAATTGACCGATATCCATGTCCGCTGTGGCAATCGGACGTTCCGTGATAAAATAAATATCTATATCCGGGTGCACCATCAGCATATTCAATATTTCCGGTAATTTTTTATGTAAAACCGGCATATTGCGTAATTCCACAGAATCAAAAGCCATCATTATTTCATCTGCGACATGCTCTGGCACACATTCATATGGGTTGTACGATGTCAAATCACCAAAATTTACATTATTTCGCACGCAGATGTCGCGTATTATAATTGCCGTATTAAACACTGTGTTATCCAAATCAATTGCGATTTTCAATGTCATGCCTATTCCTTGGTTTGCGCCATTATACATATGGAATCACCCGCCGCCAAGTAAAATTTAAAGTTTTTTTAATAATTACTTTGACATTTGATATAAAAGGCGCAATAATGGCACGGTAAGCAACACGGAAAGAAACAGAATGATGCGTACATATGGCAAGAAATCTTTATCATAGTGGTGCGACCATGAATTAAATCACGGGCGCACCTTTGTGGTGCCCCGTTTTTTTGAAAACAAAAAGGAAAGTTTATGTCTGAAAATACTGCAATGTCCACAAACGAATTAACGGCACGTCTGCAAAAGGCGGAAAATATTCGCGCACGTGATGGGGTTGTATGGAAAGATAAATTTGACAGGACACATACAATCGCTGAATCACGCGAATTGGCGGATGGTACGGCGGTGAAACTGTGTGGGCGCGTGACAGCATTGCGTTGGTTGGGTAAATTGATGTTTGGACGCATTTATGATATAAACGGCGAAATTCAGTTTTCTATGTCACGCGAAGAGGTCGGCGAAGATGAATATAAATTTATGAAGGCCAATGTTGATATGGGGGACTTTATCGGAATCACCGGGGAATTATATCACACAACGGCGGGTGAATTGACCGTACGCGTGTCAAAATATGAGATTCTGGCAAAGGCGTTGCGTCCATTGCCGGAAAAGTTCCACGGGCTTACCGATATGGAAACGCGTTATCGTCAACGTTATCTGGACATAATATCTAATCCAGATTCGCGTGCGGCACTTCTTGGCCGTTTTAAGATGACCCAGCATTTACGTGATTTTATGAATGATAATGGTTTCTTGGAAATTGAAACACCGATTATGCAGAATATTGCATCGGGTGCGGCGGCGCGTCCGTTTACCACACATCATAATGCGTTGGACGCAGATTTCCAGTTGCGTATTTCCCCGGAATTATTCTTAAAGATGGCGATTGGCGCGGGTTTTGACCGGGTTTATGAGGTTGCCAAAGATTTTCGCAACGAAGGTATGGACGCGATGCACCTGCAAGAATTTACTATGATTGAATGGTATGCCGCGTATTGGGATTACAGGCGAAATATTGAATTTACATGGGCATTGGTTCAAGATTTAATCATGCGCGCACGTGGCACATTGCAGATTGAATATCAGGGTACGAAATTAGATTTTTCAAAATACGAAATGATAGATTATACCGCAAAAATGAACGAATTTTTCGGTTGCAACATTTTGGACTTTGATGATGTGGATGTTTTGCGCCAAAAATTGGTTGATGAAGGCATGTTCCCGATGGACGAATTGGAAGATTTGAAATCTTTGGCGACATTGGTTGACTATGTATACAAACGCAAAATACGGGACAAAATTGTTCAGCCTACAATCCTGTACAATTATCCGACATATATGGTACCATTGGCGCGGCACAATAACGATGATGACCGGCGGTTGGATATGTATCAATTATTGGTCGCGGGTGGCGAATTATGCAAAGGGTATTCTGAATTGGTTAATCCTATTCAGCAAGCCAAAGCATTTGAGGACCAAGCCAAAAGCATAGAAGGCGGTGAAGAAGAAGCATTTAATCCTGACAATGATTTCGTTCGTGCGATGGAACACGGTTTTCCGCCGATTTCAGGTGTGGGTATGGGAATTGACCGCCTTGCTGCGATTGTGTTTGACCAACCAACACTGCGTGATGTCGTTTTGTTCCCAATAATGAAGTAAAAAAAATGCAACCAGATGTAAATCTTTTGACCGCGGATAGAGATAGACGCAACCTTGCCTATATTGACAAGGTCTGTGCATCAGGTCGTATAAATAATGAAACAGCGGCATACCTTAAACGTCTGTACAAAGACGGTATGGGCTGCTATCGCGAAGTGTTCCATGTGTTGGGAAAATGTTTCGGGGCGCCTAAGACTGCGGTGACAGAATATGACCCAGTGACCGATTCTTCGGTTAATAAACCAATCAAAATTGCAGATATAAATCCGCTGTCGTCATATTTGGTGAATCATCGGTTGGATGCAGACCCAATGCGAAACCAGTTTTTTACATCTGGGGCGGCGCATAAAATTGATTTGTCTGTGTCGTCTATTGTCACGGTCATTGTCGGTGCCCAGAAAAATGTGGAACGTGCGATTGATAAAATTACCGGGAAATATTACCGATTTTTTACCGAAGATGTTATGACATCTGTACATCGTGTCTTATCAGATTCCCGTGATGATAAGTATGCGGAAGACATTTTGGAAAAAATCAGAATTTATTTTTCAAATCATTATGTGACCGATGCGTCCGAAACAGTATTATCAATTGTTGACGATGCAGATAAAAAATTGGTGGCGAATTTGGTTCGCGAATTGGATTGTATTAAGAAGCCTCATCAGCATTTGAATGATGTGTGGCGCGTTAAATGCTTGTTTGATTTGGTGCCCCAGGCACGAGCATTTATTGAACGGTTGAATGTAATGATGCCTGAACGTGTTATATCGGTTCGCGACAAGTTTTATGATATTGATAACCCGCGCAACTATCGCGATTCCAAGGTTATCGTAAATATTGGTACGCCTGATTGTGTTATCCCTATGGAAATCATATGCCAGGTTCGCACATTTTTTGAATTTGAACGCAAGACGCATGATTACTATGCACGTATACGCGAAAACCCAAATATGGAAAACGCTAAAATTGAACGTGAATTATCCAAATTTATGGAAAATGGTATACGCGAATATAATATGATGATATGTCATTGCTTGGACGATTTGTTTGATAGGGTTGGTTGGAATATTTTATACAGTCGCGGTGGCGATGTGTCTTTGTTTGAAGGTTTTCCGCGTGAATGTAAAATGTATTATCCAACGCATATGTTGGATACAATATTGACCAAACTGGATACTGCGGTTAAAAACGAAATATTTCAAGTCACAAATTCATCATCAAAATTGGATTTGACTCAACAGATTGCGATATTCCGTTTTATGGCGCGGTTTATATTGGTGTCTGCAATGCCGCGTTCAAATGTCGGGTCCAGTATCCCTGGGAATACGACTGCGATAAGGTTATTTAACTTTGTTATGAACGAAGTTTGTCGGTATTATAACAAAGAAAAATAACAAAAGTGTTGATGGATAAATATCCTTAATACCATATTACATATTTTCTTGATTTTACATTTTTATTATGACAAGATTTAATCAGATTCAACCAAGGAACGATTGAATCATAAACAAGGTAGCAAAGGAAAAAAAGATGCGCCAAGGTAAAGTAAAATGGTACAACGGTAAGAAGTGTTTTGGTTTTATTGCGCCAGATACACCGAACGAAGACGGCAATACAGATGATGTGTTTGTTCATTCCAGTTCTTTGAAAAATGCTGATTTACGCTTTCTGAACGAAGGTGATATTGTAGAATTTGAAGAAGAAGTGCGTAATGGTAAATTGTCTGTCACAACAATCAAATTGATTCAGCGCGATGAAGAATCTGCGAAAAGATTCCAAGAACGCCGCGCAGAACGCAGACGCGCACGCGAAGAAAGAAAAGAACGCGAAGAACACAAAGAAAAAAGATCTGGTTTCGCGTTTTGGAAAAAATAAAATGACCCGTGTTATCACGGGTTTTTTATTATTGGATTTTTAAAGCGTTTTGTTATAAAATAAAAGCGTAACCAAAAACAAAAGGATGATGTTATGTGGACGGCAATCGGCATAGTCGCGATTTTAATATTATATTTTATTGCAGTGTATAATGGATTGGTTGCCCGCCGGAATCAGGCACGTGAGGCATGGGCAACAATAGATACTCAATTAAAGCGCCGATATGATTTGATACCGAATTTGGTTGAAACGGTTCGTGGTGCGGCGGCACATGAAAAAGATACATTGGCGGCGGTTATCGCGGCGCGTAATGTAGCGATGTCTGCGAATCCATTGGATGGTGGTGTGGCGGAACGCGGATTAACCGGCGCACTTAATAAATTATTCGCATTGGGTGAAGCATACCCGACATTGCGTGCAAACGAAAATTTCTTGGAATTACAGCGCGAATTGACGGATACAGAAACAAAAATACAATCTGCACGTCAATTTTATAATACTGTTGTAATGGCACTGAACACTCAGATAGAACAATTTCCATCCAATATTGTTGCGCGCATGTTCGGCATTACGCCTGAACGTTTGTTTGAAATGGATGAATCTGAACGCCATACCCCAAAGGTGAATTTCAATAAACAATAAAATAAATTTAAACACCCGCGATTGCGGGTGTTTGTTTTTAATAACTTTATTTATTAATCGTCATCGCGTTCTTCGCGCATTTTACGACGCATTTCGCGTTTTGCCGCACGGAATTCAGATTCTGAAATGCAATCGTTTTTATCTGTGTCAATTTCATCCAACTTTTCACGCATTTTCGGACATTTCACAGATTCCATGTCCAAACAACCATTCACAAAAACCGGATTCATATCACGCATATGATGTCTGTGATGATGGCACGGACAGAACGCAATTTTTGCGACCACGAATCCCAACAAGAATACGATTAACAATATGATAAATTTTTTGAATTTACCGTGATGGCAACCGCATGCGCACGCGCCACCGCAATGGCATTCGTGTGTTTCATTCACAATAACCGGTGCAGTTGTTTTAGCTGTTTTTTTGACTGTTTTTGTTTTTCTTGGCATGTTCCTTCCTTTTGTTTTGGTGGTTATATTGTATAAAAAGAACTTTCGGATGTCCAGTTTTTTTATTGCGAAAAAATGCCCCATCGTGGGGCATTTTTATTTTTGAACAAAGTGCACACTGTATTGTGGCTTTTTATCTGCACCCAATGCGGCACGCACGACTTTATTCGCCGCAACCTGGACAGCGCGTGTAAGGTTGTCTTGGTTTTTCCTTTCTGTCTTGGTCAGTCCGTCTATGGCGCGGGTTATTTCAATCTGAATTTGGCGTTTCATAAACCCGGTTGTATCAGATTCAAATATACCGGCGCTGGATACTTCGGGTGTGCCCTTTAAGAAACCGCGTTTATCCACCGGCAATGTCACAAATATTGCGCCATTAGATGCGATTTTTTTACGGTTTTTATAAACCTGGTCGTTGGCACTGCGTTCTGTTTCGCCTTCCATAACGACAAAGCCGGTCTCAATCGTTTCGCATACATATGGTTCGGTGCCATCTGATAATGCAATCATTTCGCCATTTCGCACCAGCATCATATGTTTTGCGCCGCCGCGTTCCATCGCCATTTTTCCATTCAGCATTTCGTTTATATAATCGCCGTGCATTGGAATAGACACTTGGGGATGAACCATATCATAGAAGCGTTCAAATTCCGGCCGTCCGGCATGACCACTGGCGTGGACATGGTCTGTGTCATATATAGTATGTGTACGAATTCCCATCTTGGCCAATTTATTGTACAAGAATGACACATCTTGTTCCCGGCCCGGAATAATAATAGAACTGAACACTACGGTATCTGTTGGCATAAGTTTCATTTCTTTGACCTGACCCCTGCACAGGCGTGTCAGCATCGCGAATTTTTCCCCTTGGGACCCGGTCAGGAAAATAGCCTGTTTTTCTGCGGGCAAATCTTTGATTTCGGAATACATATAAATATCGCCTTCGTTCAGGTATCCGAATTGAATCGCCATTTCACGAAATTCCGGTAATCCAACATAAGGCACCGGATTCGGATTACTGCGTTCTTTGATTGCAGCAACGCGTCCGGCGGCATGTGCGGCATCGGCGAACATTTTCATGCGCGCCAAACTGCGTGAATATCCGGTGATAATAACGCGCCCGGGTGCATCTTGCATAATTTTTGTGAATGTATCGCGTACTTGAATTTCTGTGGTTTGTACGGTCTGACGCGAAGAAGATGTTGAATCGCATGTACACGCCAATAATTTTGGATCTGAACCAATTTCTGATAATCGCGCATAATCTGTGCCTGGTTCAATCGGGTTGTCATCGTTAAATGTCCAATCCCCCGTATGCAAAATTTTTCCTGCGCCAGTTTTTATAATCAGCATTTGTGCTTCGGGTACAGAATGACTGACATGGAAAGTTTCAACGGTGAACGGTTTTAAATCCAATGTTGCCCCGGCGGCATCAAATTCCACGATGTCCTTTTTAGGGTCAAATTCCAATTCTATTCCGCGGAAAGTCCGGCGCAGAATTTCTGCGGGAAACCGTGTGCAGTAAATTGGTTTTCTGAATTTCGGCCAAATGTATTTAAGTGCGCCAATGTGGTCTTCGTGTCCGTGAGTCATAACAAACGCGACAACATCTTTTTTGCGTTTTTCCAACCAAGATGTATCACAGTATTGTACATCGCCGGCGCCGATTTCTTCTTCCAAGAAACCCATACCGCAATCAACGACCAAGTATTTACCCTTGTACTTATACAGGTACATGTTTTGACCAACATGTTCTAATCCGCCAAGTGCCATAAAATACACTTTATCGTCGTTTTCGTCTGATTCTGGTTCAATATGTTTTTTTGAATTATCTGATTTTTCTGCGGATACATGAACAGTCAAATCTTCGTCTGTGTCCATGTTGGGAACCACTTCTGGTTCAGTGTGTTTATGTAATCTAACCATTAAAAATCCTTTTTTATATTTAACATTTCCGCAATCACATGAATCCATTGCCAATATAATCAGGCTATATTAGTAGTGAATCAGTGATTGCGGGGCAATGCGATGAATAAAACCAACACCGCACAGGGATGATACAAGTTTTCTATAAAGAAAACAAGGGAAATAGTAGATGGAGATAATCCGCATTTGCAAAACGTCACGACGCGAAATGATGTATTGATAGTTAGTATTTCCGCGCATTTGAGTGAAACAAAAAGGTACCTTTTTGTCCACCCTTTTTTTTAACTTTTTTTAATTTTTTTTATTTTTCCTGCAAAGCCACAGATTCCGTGGGTTGCAGCCGTTTTTTTGTGTTCGCCCATTTTTGACCAAAACACGAACGAACAAAAAGGTACCTTTTTGTTATACTTTTAGTATTGGAAATTAAGGGAAAGGGAAATATCAGATGAGTATCAAACGCATATTTATCG
>CAJOHU010000015.1 GCA_905234465.1 uncultured Alphaproteobacteria bacterium
CGGACGCGCGGTGTGACGATTATCTGGAATACTAACCCTTGTTCCACGAAGCCTTGGCGAAGTGGAAACTAACACTAACCCCTAGCCACTGACACTAACCACTATTTTTTGACATGCACATCCATTTGCGGGAATGGGAAATGTATCTTTTTCTTTGGTAATTTCTTATATATTTGTTCCAACATATCGCCACGACTTGGAATACAATCCGCCGCCACCGTCCAATAACGCGCCGTTAACACAACCGCACTGTCGCCCAAATCTGCGACAAACACAACGGGTTCAGGGTCACGCAAAACCCGTTTATCTGACCGCAATATTGCCAATATTTCTTTGCGCGCGACATCAACATTATCGCCATAAGAAATCGCAACATTAAAATCCATACGACGCGTGCCGTTCATAGACAAGTTTGTAATCTGACTGTTCGCCAAAGGACCATTTGGCAACAACACAGCCTGGTTATCAAATGTATGAATTTCTGTGGTAAAAATCATAATCTTTTTAACAACACCCGTTTTACCATCGGCAGTGACGATGATATCACCCACCTTGAACGGTTTAAGGAACATTATGATAATTCCACCGGCAAAATTCTGCATAGTCCCCGAAAGCGCCATACCAACCGCCAAAGATGCCGCGCCCAGCACCGCCACGATGGACGTCATTTGCACCCCAACCGTTGCCAGTGATATAATTATCACGAAAATACGCAACAGTATGTTCATAAACGAACCCAAAAATGTGACCAACGATGCATCCGCACCGCGCCGTTCCAGCATGCGTTTAAAAGACCGTGCGATTCGGGTTGCAATCCACATACCACCCGCCAACACGACGATTGCCGCCAATAATTTCAACCCAAAATCAACCGCCATCCCGGTCAGCGAGCCAATCATATCTTTCAATGCGGTGGCACTGGCGTGGACTTTTTCCGGCACGGTTGCAACTGCATCAACCGCGTTTCCGACAACACCGTCTACAACATCCATGTTTTTTCCTTTTGCTACATTTGAATATCTTCACACTTTTCAATTGGTTCAGATTCGGTACAATCGCTTGCACTTTTAAACCAATTGATAACAGTTTGACAATCCTTGGTCACGGTCAACGAACATAACCGGCATACACGCGTTTCACGATTAAATGTTGACCATACCTCACGCTTTCCACCAAGAATATCTATCTTATTTTTTCCACGAACAATCTCGCCCCCACCTATAGATGTCTGTTCATGACCGCCCTGTGCCAACAGGTTATTATTCAAACCGGCACCAACATCGTAACTAATCGCATATGGTGCAGTCAAAGCAGTTTTTTCATCAACCGCTCCCACAGGCGCCCCCCCACTTACTGGCAACATTTGACACATATATTGTGCAATATCAGCAGATGCGTCTTGGGTCGCCTCGGCTAACAATTTATTATATTTTGTTTGGTAATTATTCTGTGCCTGGCGCAATGCCGCAACCGCAATCTGCATTTTAACCTGATTCAACAGGTTCGGAAAACGAGCATCGGTGGCACCATCTTTACCGGTAATTTGTTTTAAATCACGTCCTTCAACACAGTATTTAATTTTTTCATCTGTCCCTATCATATCAATGACACGATTGATATTTCCGGCAACATTTTCCAATTCTGCGCGGATCGCCGCCGAAATTCCTTTGTAATTAACAACATCCTTATTATATGTTCTAACATTGTCCATATAATCATCTATTTCAACATGACCATATGTGTCGGCATCGTTGCTGATTTTCAATGAACCAAAAGAAATCATCCCAGTTATGCGATAAATATTTTTGTCTTTTTGCTTGAATAAACTGTTTGCACCAATGGTATCATCAGACGCAAAACGATTACAATCGGTGGTTGATCCACAGATTTCCATCATTTTGTTTTCCACCAATTTCTGGCAATTATCCAACGCCTTGTTATCTATATTCAAATACAATCCTGTTATAATGCTATCAACTTTATTCCAATCAAATTCACCTTGGTTGTCATACCCCTTGCATGCGACCAAAACCTCTTTGGGGCAAAGTTCATGTATAAAATCGTAATCCATGCCGATACAATTCGCAAAGTCTGGTCCACAACGCATTTCATCCAACAGACACTCTTTAACTTCGGTGGTACACGCATCAACACGCATCGCCAACAATTTGTTTTGGACATATTCCCAAAACTCTGCACCCGCCATATCTTGACATGGTTCAATTTGATATTTACAGAAACTTTTTACCATATCTGGTTTCGTCAGACACACGTCCATACTGGCAACGCCTTTGCCGGCAATGTCTTCTTTGCACGCTTTGTGCATGCATTGGGTTATATCGGTCAAACACGACTGTCGCATATTTGATTCTGCGCGCATTTCCGCCAACTTTATTGCCGGGGCAGATTCGCGCAAAAACGCATTCCATACATTATCGCGCACCAACATACATTGATCCAACACACGTTCACACATTGTTCTTTTGGCATCTAAACGTTCAATGGTTGATGCAGAAATTCCATGCGCTCCAACCTGGCTGCTTTGATTACGCATTTTTTTAGATGCCGCATCACTAACACAATCGTTCCAATCAGTACCGCATACATCCGCGCCCTGCATACATTTTTTAAATTCAATCATGCACTCGCCTTGGTTGTATTTATTTGCAGAATTAAAACTTTCCGCCACCGCATTTCGCACCGCTTTTTCTGCATCATTCATAGCTGTGTTCGCCGCGGCACGTTGTTCCGCAATACTGTTTTTAAAAGCACGACAATCTGATTCAATTTGCCTTATATACGTTTGCCGCAGGAATGTCATATCTTTTTCGCACCCCGCCCTAACCTGTTTTTGACAGGTTTCGTCAGCAGCCGCAAACAGCGCGGCGCCTGTTTTATTCATAATATCATCATCATCCGCTTCTTCTTCAAAAATATTTGTATCAAATATGCTAAGTAAATCTGCACGATTGCTTTTTTCGTTTTTTGGTTTATCGGTGTTGAAATTATAAACAACATTACCGTTTTCGTCATATGTGCGCATTCCATTAAACGCCAAATCAGCATTCGCCCCAAGTTTTATTTTTTCAACTTCAACTTCGCGGATACGCGTCGCTTCGGTCAACAAATCGTTTATTTCTTTTAATTCATCTTCATATTTTGCGTTATCATTGCTGCATTGACAACTGCCACCACTGGTATTGTCAGAAATACAGAATTGATCCATACATCCATAATATGCATCATGACATTCATCTGAATAAATTCCCGCAACATTGACGCGCGCACGAACATTTGTTCCATTTTGAATTGCGGACTGTGTCCGCCCAACGGCGCCGAACGCAAACGCCGGCATCAAAGAAACAAGTGCAACAGTCACTATTTTTTTTGTCATAAATTCGCCCCCCGACATGCGCCGTCAACATCACTTACGTCAACATCTTCGCAAGATTCTATTTCTTGACAGGAATCCTGTTCGCCGCCAGCCAAAAAATATCCAATGGTTCCACCAACCAGTGCGCCACCTGCGCCAAGGATTAACGGCATCCAACCACCCGCTGCCAGTCCTGCGGATGCACCAGCGACACCGGCACCAGTGGCATATTTGCCCGCAGATGTCCATTTGTCTTCGCCACCCGTTTCACATACGCGTTGCATACGACACACATGACAATTACATAACGACGGTTCAAACGAAACACTTCTTATATAAGAATAATTTTTATTTTCATCTGTCGCCTTTGGTTTTTGTTCAACCTTGTATGTGCTAAGACACCAATCCCGTGACGAACCAACCGCACTGGCGCGTTTTAATTGGGTAAGTTTTGATTCAAAATCTGCCAAGTAACGATTTTCTGCGCCAATCTTGGCAATTACTTTGGCGGTTGCGGACACACCGTCTTTCAAACTGCCGCGTCCAACGGTCGCTGTTTGGCATTGTTTGATTGTATATTCTTTATCAAATTGCTTAAACAATTTATCCACAGCTTCTCTACTTTCGGTACGCACCCTTGCACGCAAAACGTCCACATTATCTGGCACCGCATTCATGGCGGCGACAGTATCACTGCCCGGCAGACAGCTCATATCTGTGCCACAAACACGCCCCAATGTTTCCGCGAAATAATTTACGCAACCTTCAACCAACTGATAATCCATCTGCAACAATACCGAATTAACAATGACTTTAAAGTTCTTTTCATTTTTACAAGATGGGAACATCTTTTGTGGACACAGTGCGGTAATCTCGGACGATTTTTTACCAACACATTCCGGCGCATTGAAATTTGCACCGCATTTATCACGCAAACATTTATCAACATCGTTCTGACAGAAATGCGTACGTAAAGGTGTCAATTCATAATCACGCCAATACGCCATTATTCCTGGAATTTTCTGTTCGCACTGTTCAATAATTGGACAAACATTCGCCGCGACATTAATATCTGTCAAACACAAAGAATCTGTATCCATTCCGCAACTTGTTTCCAAACAATTTCTTATTTTTGCATCACATGTCTGACGCATATTTTCATCAACATATTTTTCCGCGTTTGCCAAAATGCTTTTTGATTCTGCGTTCCAATCTTGTAAAACATAATCACGCACATCCATACATTGATCCAAAATATTTTCACATGCATATGTACGCCGTGTCAACAAATCAGCATCCAAACAGTTTTCAAAATTCACACCACACCCACCCTTGTCTGCGACACACGCACGTAAAGCCTGGGCACATTCACCACGATTATACTTATTTGTTGTTGACACCATATCCAACCGAGCCGAACGCACCGCTGCCTGGGCAGTGCGCAAATTAGATTCTGCGCCACTTTTTTGTTCAGACAAATATCCATCAAACGCCTTGCAATCTTTTACGATTTCGCGCTGATACAGTTTTTCTTCCATTTCTGCGCGTTTAGAATCGCACCGCGACAAAATCTGTTCGCAACTGTCCGCCGCCATATAGTACAGATTGTCACCAATATCTTCATCTGCCGCCAACGATGCATCAGATGTACCATTTACCCATGCAATTAAATCAATTCCTGTTGTGCGCGACGCCTTTTGTGCAGTTTCGCTTTCACCGAAACTGACAAACTTTGCCTTGGCACCCAATTTTTCACGTTCTACGCCTTCGGTATACAACAATTCTGCATCCGATTGAATTTTTTGAATTTCTTGAATCAGACTTTTTGATTGTTTGATGTTATCAGAACACGAACAACGCCCGCCTTCGGATTCGTCTAACAAACAGAAATCATCCATACATTCGCGATACGCCGTGCGACATTCATCGGGTCCAACAACCGCATCAACAATTTGTTCTGCTTCTTGGGCAACTTGAACATCTTGGGACGATGCATTAGACGCCGCCACCATCCCGGACGGTTTTACATTGACCTTTGTTGCCGGGGTCATACTTGACACAGATGCACGAATTCCAACACGCGGGTTTCCGTCACGCGTCGCCGCAAATAATGCGCACGGAACCAACAAAAACACGACTGATAATGCTTTTATTTTCATATTTGCCATCCTACATATTCCATATAATTTTATCAGATAAGCTGCGCCATCGCAACAAAAAATTCTTGCTTTTTTCAATATGCGGGCATATTATTCTTGGTACATAACCCAAGGAAATAAAATGGCAAAAGACGATGTTGTTGTTTTTACAGGTACAGTAGAAGATAAATTACCCAACACAATGTTTCGGGTAAAGTTGGATAATGGTCACGAAATTTTGGCGACTGTTTGCGGCAAGATGCGCAAGGCGCGCATCTGGGTTAATGTTGGCGAACGCGTGCGCGTTGAAATGACCCCGTATGATTTGGCCAAGGGTCGTATTACATTTGTTGAACGCAAACACGCGCCTGAAGGTGCACAATAAAAATTCAATTTGTTTGATAAAAAATTCCGCGATGCGGAATTTTTTATTTAGCATAAACTGTAAAATACACTTGCGGCGCATTTTTATTTTTTGCTAACCTTATATAAACGGAGATGAAAAGACTTATTATTTCTATTATTGCATTGGCGCTTTCCAATGGCGCATCTTCGGCCGCGGTTCGTAGTGCCGATTCATTGTCACGCACGAACACTGACACACGCAATGCCGCAATTCGTGAAAACGCATCTGTATCCCGCACCGCCACACAAACAAATTCTCAACGCGGTGGTGTCGCATCTCGGGTGGTGACAACACGGGCGCGCACGGCGACACGTTCAGCATCACAAACACGGAACAACAGAAATGTACGGGCGACACCTGTAATAAACACACGCCCTGCACGCGCCACAACGACAAAAAATGTACGGGCGACAAAAACGACAAATGTTGCAACCAACACATTCAACATTGAACAGAACGAATGTCAAGATGCGTATTTTGCATGTATGGATCAATTCTGTGCATTATCAAATGATAATTATCGCCGTTGTATATGTTCTTCGCGCATTGAAACGATACAGGCACGCGAACGCGCATTGAATCAAACCGTCAACCAAATACAAGATTTCAAAGCACTTAACATTCAGGCGATATTAAAAACCCCCGAAGAGGTAAAAGCCATGTTGACCGCAAGTGATGGCGAATTAAAGTACACAAATACGCGCGATGATTCTGCGTCATCAAAAAAACTGGCGGCGATAAGTGATGTTTTATCTGGAACACGTACGAACGCATTATCAACCGCCGGCAAATTGGATATAGGTGGCGATATAAAACAGATATGGAACACCACAGATTTGATTTCGGGGTCAAACATTGTGAATCTTACGGGCGAATCTTTATATAATGCAGTACACACTCAGTGTTCAGAATTGGTCGCAAACCAATGCCCATCACAACAGATACTGAATATGGTAACGACTGCGTACGGCATGTACATTGAAAGTGATTGTACGCTTATACTATCAAACCTGGATAAACAGGCGATAAACGCGAACACTGCGGTACGTGAAACGAATCGGGAAATGAATGTGGCACGATTAGAAAATTATGACGCACACAATTCTGCGGCGATAAACGATTGCATCGCATCTGTACGTGCGGATTTAACCGCAGACACCGCATGCGGCACAGACTATGTTCATTGTTTAGATTTAACCGGGCTGTATTTGAATCGTGCA
This sequence comes from uncultured Alphaproteobacteria bacterium, assembly GCA_905234465.1. GTDB lineage: Bacteria > Pseudomonadota > Alphaproteobacteria > Rs-D84 > Rs-D84 > Enterousia. The sequence continues at coordinate 7,138 of CAJOHU010000015.1, forward strand.
AACGGCGCGCCGATATATTCTGCGAATTTTTACAAATTGAATGAACAAGTATCTTTGTCTGGTGATGTTTTAACAAATCAGACAAACACCAAATTAGTTGCAGAATTAAACCGCAAAAAGAAATTTGCAGAACACACATTAGAAACATGTCGCGATATTGCAGATTCTGTTTGGGACGAATTTATGCGCCAGGCCATAACCGAGATATACCAAGGTCAACAATCTAAAATCCGTCAGGTCAAAGATGAATGTATGGATGTTGTGAACACATGCTATGACGAAAAAACAAAACAACTGCGCGATTACAGTAACATAGAAGAACAAATGTTGCTTGGTGACCGATTGGTGTTATCTGAAAAAATGTGCCAAGAAAAGTTGACCACATGCAGTAATTTATACGGCGGTGGTTCACACGGTCTGGAATTATTACTGACCGAAATGAAAAACATCACGAATCAAAAGATTGCACAAAATTGTCCAAGTACATTAAAAGAATATGCGACACAGTTGTGTCGTGACACTGCACATGGTTATCCGTATGGTTGCCGCATATATGGCCCGGGCAACGCACTTTCCGCCCAAGATCCAAACTGCACATTTGTAAATAATCCAGACACCGCGATTTATCAACAATCATTTGATGATTCTGCACCGGAAATTCACATATCCGTTGACCCATCTCTTGAACCTTTCATATGTTGGGCAAATCGGATATATACAAGTTGTAAAACCGGGTATTTTCTTGAAAACAATAAATGCTATGCATGCCCCGGCGAATGGACATGTCCTGGCGGGACAAAACCCCCACGTCCTGGCTCTGGGGGCTGTGATCCGGCATATCCCGGCAGTTTGTATCAAAAAATGGTCACATACGCATTACAGTATTGTGCCCGACCATCTACGACCATAATACCAACCGATGTTTTGGCAGATGTGAATAATTTAATGGATTCTGTCCGCACAGACATGGCAACGGTATTAAAAACCGAATGTGAAAAACTTGGTGGCGTTTGGTTGGCGACATACGAAACAAACGATGAAGGCAACCCGACCAACACACCATTAGCAAATTTCTATAATGAAACAAACGCGCATTTAGGTTGGGGACTTTGCCGGGAACCATAACTTGCGTGGTAATACAAAAAGTGTTATAGTAAGCAAGGTAAGGGGAGCAATGATGCAAACGGGAAAATTTTCCATTGTTGTTTTTGCACTAATGTGTACCACTGCATTTGGTGCAACAGATTGGTGGAATCGCGATACAATTTGTACAATTGATGAAACACGTTGCTATGCGCCATCAACACCCGGTCTGGACACCAGTTTTGAAACGGGTTGGGATATATCCGGCGGATGCCGTGGAAAAAAATATATATGCGCGGATGCATTAAGGAATGGCGGCACCGAATCGGTTGCCATGGAACGTGCAGATATTATAAATGGTACCGGAATTATTTCTGATTTTGACACAGGTGTTTATGTTTCGGGGAATAATTGCTATGGCGCACGGAAATCAAAAAACGGTGGCGCAATGGTATTACAGAATGGGAACTATGTCCGCGTATGGTGTAATGGTATACTGTCAAATCCGATTGCAGAAGTGGCGAACGGTGAAATTTCATCCGAACCGCAACCAACATGTGCGGCATTGGCGTCTGACGGATTTGCGGCGGTACTTAATGGCAAATGTTATGGAAAATATTACAGCCCAGACAAATACGCCATAATTTGCGATGCAGAAACCCCGACATTGGTGATATTAAACGGCGCAAATTACAACCCAAATGGACGCGGCATTGGTCAATCAGATGCAGATTCTATATTCAAAGACATGGTTGCCACATCCACCAATCAACGAAATTCACATTTTGGTAAATAACTAACGTGACCTGCTGCGACCGCTGTAAAATTCGCCATGAATGGTGCAATACGCGGGTCTGCCACTTAGTTCATAAAAATATTCATTATCATAGAAATAAAAATCGCCAAACACTTCGTGTGGTGCACCACCAAAAGACAACAAAGCATTTCCACTGATATCATAATCGCCTTTGATTGTCACAGTTCTCATATCCGGCAATTTAGACAATCCAGCATTAGATAAATCCATATTTCCGTAATAAATAAATCCACGCGGCAAATCGTAAACATTATAATATCTGCCTTTTTGACGAACGATACCCGTACACGCCATATCTGCATCTATGCCAAATCTTTTCTTGACGATAAATGTCACAACCTGGCGCATGTATTGGGCGGGTCTGGTCGCCCCCATTCCGCGACACCATTGAACCGCATCATTGGCAACCTTTAACAATACGTGTGGCGCACCATCACAAGAACGAATAGAATAAAAATTCACATTTTCAATATGACCGCATGCATATACATCATTACGGTTCAAAACCATATCTAATTTATCCGCTTCGTATCGCAATGCATCTGAATCAGAAAGGTATACCGCATACGTCGCCCGCGGCAAATCCATAATACGATGCCGCCCTGCCCCAAGATTATTGTGACTTTTTACCATGACAACCCCTTTTTTGTCACAATACTAAATTTTGTCCAAAAATCAAGCAAAAACAAATAAAAATGTCACAAGCAATCATTTCTTGAAAACAACCGCGATTTCCCAATGTGGGCTGCCGACAAATTGGTCAAATGCAGCAATATCTTGTACAGTATAACCCCCGTTCGTCAAAATGCGCATATCGCGGCGCAAAGTATTCGGATTACACGAAACATAAATAATTTTTGGCACATTTGACGCCACCAATTCATGGCACTGAGATTCACACCCTGCCCGCGGTGGATCCATTACCACCAAATCATAATTGTTCAGCATTTTTGTTGTAAGCGGATTCTTGAACAAATCGCGATGCATACCGATTCCTGCGATATCAAAACCGTCGGCATTTAACGCGAATGTAAAATTCCCTACCCCACAAAACAAATCTGCAACATGACGCGCGGTGGACGCATGTTCAATGACAAATTTGCGCATTGCATTCTCGCTTGGCACTGTCGGTTGCAGAAACGCGCCGATTGGATAATCGGTAAGCATATCACCAAACTTTATTTGCGGCGTGCATGTTTGGCACACCATCGTACCATTCCATGTCACACGCGCCAATTTCAACTTTTCTGCTGCCAATTTAAATTCACGTGAAAAGTACGGCACATTTGATGTGATTGCTAAATCTATACCGTTATCACATTTGGTCACCATCGCCGCCCCTGCACCATCAAACGGTAATTCCGCGATTTTGGGCAACACCATATTTATTTCACGCACCAAATTAGGGCAATTTGTAATCGGCACTATATCTTTTGTTCCCGCCCGAAAGAATCCGAAACGCCCACCCGCGAACGCAAAATCAGCACGACGACGGCATCCCGCATCTGTCCAAAAAGGTTCAAAAGATAAATTCCAATCACTAATTAATTCTAACTTTTTATCACGATAATCGGGCGCCGTAAAATCATATCGGCACCCACCACAAATTGAAAAAAAAGGACAGGTACGCATCATTCCCCTTTTATTCGTATTTTTTTAGAAATTTATGCGAATCATTGCCATAACATTACCAACATTATCAACACCACTGCGCGAAGTATTCCATCCGAACCCATGCCCAATGTTCATTTGATATTGATACGCAACATCTAAACCAATCGTATCATTGAACCTTAAATTTATACCCAATTCTGCACGTGGCGCGATGGTCAAGAAACCGTCCGCGCCGTCATCACCCGAAAAATTATACCAACCAATTCCGGCACCAATTCCCATAAATGGTACAAATGTACGACGGCGTATTATATCGCCGGTACGAACATAACGGCGTGCAAAATCAAAATACAGCATACCGTTCAATGTGTGATAATGTGCATCCATATCATTCAGGTCTTTGAATTTAAATATAGATTCTTGAAAATCCAATTCTGTACGCACATACGAAGACATATTCCACCCAATTCCGACCATCGCATTCCAAGAATCATGCGATTTATGTGTTTCGCCACCCAAGCGCGCCTTTTTGGTTGCACCTGGAACATTTAACCCGCCGCCAATGCGAATGTACATTGATGACGGATGAAAGATTCTATATTCGCAAGATGGATTCATATCATATAAAACTTCCTGACCCAATTCGCCATGTGTTCCGACATACGATAAAGATGTCGCATCAATATAATTTGATGTATTTTTATTGTCCAAACCATTTTCAATCTCATTCCGAAAACGTCCAGAATAATCGGCGGCAAATCCAGATGCACAAACCGCCATTGTGATGCAGGCACCGACAAAATAGGATATTTTTTTCATTGCTTTTCCTTATTACAAATTTTCTGTCTTATTTTATCATAAAAACAGGCTTGATTCCAGTCCGTTTTGCGCCTAAGATTATAACTATGAAAAACGATTCAGATAAAAAGATTGCTATTGTTGCCGGTGCGTTGCGATTACCATTCTTGGTTCGTGACGCGTTGCGCGCCCGCGGGTGGGATGTTTTTGTCATCGGACTGAAAAACTTTTATGACGAAAAATTGAATCCTGATATGGTAATCCGCATTGGCGGTGCGGGTGCCGCGATACACGCGGCACGTCGGCGAAAAATTCGTAATGTCATATTTGTTGGGGCGATTGGGCACCCAAATTTGTCTGATTTACGACCTGATTTATGGACATTATTCGCATTAATTAAAATACTAAAAAATCAACGGGGGTATGATTCTATGGCGGTGGCATTGAATAAAATTATGACAAACGCGGGATTTAATGTTGTTGCGGCGCAAGATTTGGCACCCGAATTAACATTTGAAAAACCTGGAATCTTTACGCGCAAAAAACCAACAACGTCAGATAAAAAAAATATTGAACGCGCAGTTGAAGTTTCGCATACCATTGGCGCGGCGGATATCGGCGCATCTGTGGTCGTTGATAAACAGGTTATCGCGGTTGAAGCCGCCGAAGGCACCGCAAGAATGCTGGAACGCGTCATAGAAATGCGCAAGGCCCGCAAGAAAAAAGGTGGTGTATTCGCCAAAATGACCAAACCCGGGCAAGATTTATGCATAGACATTCCCGCAATCGGTGTTGATACTGTAAATGCGGTTGCCGATGCGAAATTAAATGGAATTATTGTCAACACCAAGACATGCTTTGTCGTGGATAAAGATTTGGTTATCAAAACTGCGAACAAACGCGGAATTTTCATCATGGCTGTCAAAGAATAAAGCTCAGGTTTTTCCTTGCTTTTTTATACGGGTATTGATACATTACCGGGGTAGCTTTGGGAATGGAGAGAAACGAAGTTAAACAAGGAGATTATTATGGCAAAGCATGAACCGTTCTTTATCCCAAAGGTTTATACGTATCATCAGTGGGGAACAACCGGTGGAAATTTTGGCAATTATCCACTTTATGACTTATCTAAAGCCAATAAATCATTATGTGAATTTTTGGATGACAATGGTCGTCTTGTGCGATTCAAAGACGTTTGTTTCGGACCATACATAGATTTTCATTCATTAAACGGCATGGTTACACGCCCCGTTGATGATTGTCTTGTTGCTTGTGATTCAGATGATAATGTCATCACAATTTATGACAGAAACACGATTGATAACCCATTGCAAAGAATAAATTGGCTTGATAAGAGCGAGACACAACCAATCGTTTTTGAACCCAAATTAACCTTATACGCCACCCAAAAGATTGTATCCGACCCCCGGTATCCGGCAAAAGGACAATCTTTTATTGAAACGGAAGTTTTCAAAATCATACAAAATATGGGATTTGATTATTTCTTATCCGATACAGAAAAAAGATTTTTCAAACCATTGCCACAAATTAATGGAAAAACGGTCAAAGATTCCGTTGCCCCTGATTCGGCTTTTTTATTAAAGTGCGGGGCAAATTTTTATGCTTGGTATAAAATATACAGTGACAAGTACCGCTTTGTGGTATCTTATTTCAAGGACGGCAAACTATCAGATACTTATTCAATACCAAACATTGCACAACTTATAAAAAATTTACAAAACGATAGAATAAATCGCGACAATTACATTAAACAACAATACAACAAATAATTAACAAAGCACATTTTCAAAAACAAAAACCCAAGGTCTAACCTTGGGTTTTTGTATACATTAAAAAAAGAATAAAAATTGACAAATTCATTTTTGTGGTTATAATAATCCCAACCAAAAGGGATAATATGAGCAAAACTTATTCTGACAATATTTCTGATATTATAACAACCCAAGAGAATAACAAAATGTCAAAAACAATTTATGATGTAATGTCAAACGCAAGATATATGCAGTGCGTTGATATACTGAAACAATCTCCTGATTTGGTGGATCAATTAATTGAACAATCATCAAGCATGAGTGATTTGCAAAAAAAAATAAATATAGTATTTGATGCAAATATTGCATTAAATGATTTAATGGCAACAAATTGGTCAAAACCGGAAATCCAGGATTTAATTGTTGTCACATATGCAAAACAAATCCGGCACAGAATCCCCGTTCCCCAACATTACATTGAATACGTGTATAACAGATTAAGATAAAAAAACGCCGATTTTATCGGCGTTTTCTTTATTATGCAAATAAATTATTTTTTCTGAATATCAATAACTTTTACCTTGAATACAACATCTTTGCCCGCCAAATCTGGGACATACTGTGTCGGGAAAGTAATATTGACATCCCGTTCTTCGCCTTTTTTGGCACCAACTAATTGTTCTTCAAAACCTGGAACGAATTGACCACTGCCCAAAACCAATGGATATGCTTCGGCTGTTCCACCTGGGAATTGAACACCATCTAAATAACCCGCGAAATCAATTACAACAGTATCACCATTCTGGGCGGTCATATCACCCGCGTCACATCCCGCACAAAACAACGCGCCACAAACCCCAAAAACACCAAGTATTTTTTTCATATTTTATCCTTTTGTTTATTTTTTGTTATTTATTGTAAACGCAACGGAAACCGTATTCGCGCATGGTTGCACCTTCGGCCTCTATACGATAATCAAAGAACGGTGTCGGACGCATTGTATCAAACGATGGTTTGTCATACACAACAACAATACTTTCCGCGTTGCGACCACACACACGTTTCATTTCAAAATCTGCAACCCTGCCCAAAATGGTGCGCATATCGCCATCAACATCCATTCCATCGGCATTCTGCATCAGGCGCAAACGCATTTCGCGCAAATCACTGTTTCCCAACAAAATCTGAACGCGCACCATGGTACCCTTATATTCTTGCCAACGCGTTTCCATACGCGCCGTACTCCACCGTTTACTTTTTTCATCTTTTTCCGAATCGCTTTTTGGACGATACGCATCAATTTCTGCATATTGGTTATCAGACTGCATAAACGTACTGGTACGTTCGTTATACATCGGTGCATCTTCGCCACCATTTGCAAAATCTGCGGTGTTATACGGTCTGTCTTCATTTGCACACCCCGATAAAGCCAATATTAAACCAAAGACTAGTAAAAATGATTTTTTCATATTTGTTCTCTCTTTTTTTTAATTTTATCAAATAAACAATTTTGATTCAAGCCCCGATTTATGATAAAATGATTTTAAATGACGAATGTAGTCTTGGAATCTTTATTAAAACCTTTATCGGATTTTTACCGACCGTCTTTCGTTGAAGAAATTGCGATAAATCATGAATGCGAAGTTTGGATGCGATTGCATGGTGCGCGCGTACCGTGGGTTGCGTATGATGCTCCAACACTGACTAAACAATACTTGGTGGATTTGATTCATACAGTTGCAAATATATATGAACGCCCATTTGACCCAATTCATGGTATGCCGGTTGTATACGCGACTTTGCCGGGCAATCATCGTTTCAGTGCTATTGCCGGACCAAATGTACAATATGACGAACGTGATATAACAGGTGGCGTGGCACTGAACATTCGTGGCGAAGGTGTGGCAGACACATCATTTGAAAACTATCATTTGAAACGCGGCGAAAAATTATTAAAGGTAAAACCACGTGAAACGAATCGCCCCGACGACCCATATGACAGATTAATGTCCGCTATTAATGACGGCAGTCCTATTTTGATAAGTGGTGCAACCGCGACTGGTAAAACGACATTTTTGAATCACATGTTAACACTGATTGACCAAAACAGTCGCGTTATCACGGTTGAAGATGCGCGCGAAGTCCGCGTTCCACAAAAAAATCGTGTTCATTTCGTTCTGTCGCGCACCGAACAAACAAATGAATTTAATTATGCACGGTTATTAGATTTGGTTGTTCGCATGACACCTGATGTTATTATTGGTGGCGAAATATCAACCGATAATGCGGCGGTTATGTGGGAAATGCTGGGTACGGGGCATGAACATTTTTACACAACAATTCATGCAGAAAGTGCCGATGCTGCATACGCCGCATTTGCAGACAGAATTTTACACACGCAACCGGCATACGACCGCACTGATTTGATTGCTGAAATGAAACAAAAAATTCGTGTGGTACAACTTTCGCGCGATGGTTCATTACGTGCGGTGACCGAAGTCGTTTAAAAAATCAAAGGGACGCATAATGGCTGATTATCTTCAAGACACCGAAAAAAAATATACCCAAGAATTAATTGATGCAAAAATTGTTGCACCAAACGGCGAAGTATTGGATACATACAAATACATAAAAATGTTGCGCGCACACGAAGAACACATCCGCGCACAAATACAACAAATTCCAGAACCCGGTGACATATACGATAGATATAAGGCAAATTTGCTGTATAAAGAAATTGATGTGATTCGTGGTATGATTTTACGTCACACCGGTTCAAACGCGCCAAGTCGCGAAGAAAGAATCATAGAAAGACATGAACGGAACATAAACAATAAAAACAAATTTATTATCAGTATAAAAAAGATGTTCGGTTTGTCCAGATAGGAAACCATTCTATTACATAAAATTCATTGGGTTCACATCAATTTTGACGCGTACGTTTGCGGGCACGCGTACGCGTGACAACCACACGCGCACCAACGGTTGCAGATGTGCGCGCGCATCCCCCGCCACCAAAAAACGCATACGGTACCAATTTCGTGCCTGATACACCTGGGCCATGACGGGTCCCATTATTCGTGCACCATTCGCATTTGGGGCAACGTGCGCCAATTCATCACAGAATTTCTTTAACACAGATTCTTTTTTTGATTCTATGATTACCGCAATTAATTGTCCGAATGGCGGCATATGGGCAGTGCGGCGCGCATCCATATCGGCACGCAAAAATTCATCACGATTTCCCGCGCATATCGCCTTTAACACCGGATGATCTGGGTTATATGTTTGTAATAAAACCCGACCCGGCGTCCGACCACGACCGGCGCGACCCGCGACCTGAAACAACTGTTGAAAAGTATGTTCGGCGGCACGAAAATCTGTTCCAAACAACCCCATATCCGCATCAACCACACCGACCAAAGTCAGATTCGGGAAATGATGTCCCTTGGCCAGAATTTGCGTTCCAATTATTACATCCAATTCCCCAGATTCCATTTTACTGACCATTCTTTCCAACGCGCCACGCGACATCATCGTATCACTGGACACCAATGCAGTACGAGCATTTGGAAACCTTGCTTTAACCTCTTCTTCTATTTTTTCAAGACCCACACCACGCATAGAAACATCGCCGCCACACTCTGGGCATTTTTCATCCAATCCCATTACGCGCCCACACATATGGCATAATAATTTTCCCAATCTTTTATGATATGTCATACCCACCGAACAATCTGGACATGTTGCGACCCAACCGCATTTTTTGCATCCAACAATAGGCGCAAAACCACGGCGATTTATAAACAGCATAACCTGATGGTGTGCATCAATGGTTTTCTTTATTTCATCGCACATTACCGGGGATAGTGCGCCATTACGCACTTCATCTGAATCTGCGGTATAATTATCCGGGCGGTGTTCGCGCAAGTCTATTGTCTCAATGTTCGGAAGTGTTGCCCCACCATATCGCGAATGCAAAACCAAATGTCCAAAACGTCCAATTTCAACATTATGCATTGTTTCTTCGGACGGTGTTGCACTTGCCAACACGACGGGGAAATTTGAAAGTTTCGCACGCAGAATTGCCATGTCGCGTCCATGATAATTTCCCATATCTTCTTGTTTGTAAGAAGAATCGTGTTCTTCATCCACCACAACAAGCCCCAAATTTTGCCACGGCAAAAACAACGCACTGCGTGTTCCGACCACCATTCTAATTTCACCGCGCATAACGCCGCGCCATATATCCCGCCGCCGCGCCGCAGTCAAATTACTGTGCCACACAACTGGTGGCGCACCAAAACGCGATTCAAATCGTTTAATAAATTGGGCAGTAAGGGATATTTCCGGCATCATCAACAAAACCGATTGCCCGGCACTGTACGCGCGCCACACAGAATCAAAATATACTTGTGTTTTACCACTGCCCGTGATTCCATCCAGCAAATTTACCGAAAATCCGCCACACTTAATATCATGCGCAATTTTATCGGCGGCGGCACGTTGTTCATCATTTAATTGCACATTGCCCATGTCACGATATTCGTACGCAAAAGATTTTTCAATCGTGCGCATTGCCACGGGCACCAACATACCACGTCCGATCATCGTCTTAATCACAGATAACCCGACATGCGCAATATTTTGGATATCAGACACAGACATTGCATCATTATCGTTTAATTCAAATGCATCCTTCACCATTTGGCGACTTTCGGTCATTTTAACTTTATCATCGTCAAAATTATATGTATAAAGCTGTTCTGTTTTTGGTTCACAAAATGCGTCCGGAACATTCAGAATCAAACGCAATACCGCACCCGGTGCCATTAATGTCCATTCAGACATTTTCTGAATCCATTGCAAATCAGGTACAGACATTTTCCACGGAAAAACTTTTTTTATATTTTTTATTTTTTCGGGTGCAACCGCACCATCACCAGCGCCCCAAATTATACCGACACACGATCTATTCATAAGCGTCACACCAACAAACGCGCCCAAATCGGCATCTGATTCCAACCGGTAATCATATCCGAAATTGACGACATTAGGCAGTAAAACTTTTACAATCGTACCTGATTTAAACATACTGACAAAATACCTATTTTTTTTCGCAGTTTCAACACTATTATTTCAATATATCACGGAAACATAATTTATGTGGAGAATATTTTTCGCGACGCTTTATTTGTTTTCCTATACCATACCATCCGCAAGATGGCGCGAATGGTTTCGTCGCGAAAAACTATTTGACTATCATGCAAAGCAAAAGGCATTGCGTGTCGCATTTCCTGAACACGATTGGCGCCATTTTCGCCTTGCCAAAGGTGGCGGCAGTTTGGCATTTATAACCCCAGACGGGTATGTTTATAAAATACGCAAATTTCATTTCAAAGACGATTCTATCACCAAATTCAATCGCGAAAAAAGAATAACTGACGCAATAGCACCGATTTTATCTGTCCAAATTCCACACATAAAAATTCATCAGATTGGTGTTTACACTGTTTATGAAACGAAATTCATTCCTGGGAAAATTTTACTGGATTTGCCACTTGGACAAATTCGCGCCCATCGCACTCAGATTGGCACAGATTTAGGCAAAATCATATATCAACTATTCAATGCCAATTTGCCGGAATTAAGTGACATGCGCCCCAACATTACAGAAAACACCGACCTTGGCATGATTCACGGCGACATGTGCAGCAATATACTAATAGACCCAAAAACCATGAAAATCACCGGAATCATAGATTGGGAATACGCCAAATTCGGTTCATTAAAGCAAGAATTTTTTGGTCTGTTTCGCGTGCGCCGCAAAATGCGTCTTACAGATATAGCACCCGAAGCAATTTGGGAATACTATAAATTACGCGACAGCAAACTTGACAAAACCAAATAATGTATTACAATCTCTTTGTCAAGAACCAACCAAGGGGGACACAATGGCAAAAAGATTGAACATTGAAAAGACCGCATATGTCAGTAAAATTGCGGAATTCATGCATCAAAACCACACCACAATGTGGACATTGGAAGAAACACGTGAAAAATGGCGTACAGAACGTCCATACAGCAAAACCATTGAACAAGAATTGATTCAAAAATCTTTATTGTTTATGTCTTTGCTTGATTCAGATTTAAATCATGATTTTCGTGCCAAGATTTTGCGTTTTATGGCGCGGTATCTGTCTGTTTATGTTGCGCGTTCCGCGGAATTAAACGGTGACACAGAAAAAGCCTGCGCACAATTAGACGCATTTTTTGACGCGTGGTTAAAATTATCAGAAAAAAGAAAATCAGACAGCAAAAACAGATCTAAACAGAAATTCGCGAAAAAATCCGATGCTGTCTCGGCAAAGAAACCTGAACCGGCATATACCAAGCATGTGTTCAAAAAAGGCGGAAAACTTTATCAAGAAATAGTTTTGCGCACTGGTGAAAAATTCATATTCGCATACGAAAGCACCCGTGAATATCGCCTGCAACGCATGGCAGATATCGCAAGTGTCATTGCAAAATAACAGCATCTAAATCATCATCCGTTGGGATATGATTTATCGCAACATCGGCAAAGAATTGTGTTTTGAACCACGTTCTTTGCCGTTTTGCATATTGGTTGGTTTTAATTATCCAATTTTCAATCGCATTATCGCGCGAAATTTTTCCGCATAAATATTCGCACAGTTGTACCGCACCAATTGCACGATTCGGATTCAAATTGTTTTTTAATATATATTCTGCTTCATCCAATGCGCCCCCGGCAATCATTTCTGGAATGCGCGACGCGATACGACGCCGCAACACATCCGCCGGCGGATTTATCAATATCCGGGTTGGTGTTGGCGTTATTGCACCCGTACGTGGCGATTTTTGCCATTCAGATAAATGACGACCTGTTTGAAAATACACCTCTATTGCGCGCGCGATTCGTTGCGGATCTGTTGCCGAACATTGCGGGACCATTTGACGTGCGGCATTTATATCATGCGCAACCAATTCACGCGCGCGCCGGCGGTTTTCAGATGATATTTCTGGGATTTCAGAAATTCCATTTACGATTCCATTTATATAATACCCTGTTCCACCGACAAATATTGGTATTTTATTCATCTTAATTGCCGCATTGTATTGTTCGTGCGCCAATTTGATATAGTCTGCAACACTGATTTGTTCCTGTAATGTCAAAATTGAAAATAATCTGTATGGAACGCCATCTATTTCATCTGTTAAACTGCGACCTGCGAACGGACTTGCCGATATATTTTCTATGCCACGATATATTTGAACACTGTCGCAATTTATGATGCATCCGCCAACCCGCGTCGCCAACGCGTGTGCGAACCCAGATTTTCCTGATGCCGTTGGCCCTGTAATAATATATGATTTATTATTTTTCATATCGCGATTATAACGGTAAATTCTTGAAATTTCAAGCAACCATGACCTGTAAAAAATCAAATTGGACTTTTTTATAAATGGTGTTATCATACCCAGGCAAACAACAAAAGGAAGGCTAAAAAATGTCAAAAGTAAAAGTTGCAATAAATGGTTTTGGTCGCATTGGGCGTCTGGTTCTGCGTGCGGCATTGGAATCTGGGCGTGACGACATTGAATTTGTCGCGGTTAACGATTTGGCGCCCGCGGAACAGAATGCGTATTTATTACAGTATGATTCTGTACATGGCAAATTACCAATGGATGTAGAACTGCATGATGACACTATTATCGTTGGCAACCAAAAAATTAAATGTATATCCGAAAAAGACCCGACAAAATTACCATGGGGCGAAATGGGAATTGATGTTGTTATGGAATGCACTGGTCTGTTTACCGCGGCGGACAAGGCACGCGTTCACATTGATGCCGGTGCAAAGCGCGTTTTGGTTTCTGCGCCATCTGCGGGTGCAGACAAAACGATTGTATTTGGTGTTAACCAAGATACATTGACCAAGAAAGATATCATTGTATCAAATGCATCATGTACGACAAATTGTCTTGCCCCGGTTGCGGCGATTTTGGATAAGAATTTTGGTATATTATCTGGATGGATGACAACGGTTCATGCGTATACAGGCGATCAACAGTTGTTGGATAAAAATCATAAAGATTTTCGCCGCGCGCGTGCCGCCGCACTTTCCATGATCCCGACCAGTACCGGCGCCGCCAAGGCGATTGGATTGGTTTTGCCTGAACTTGCAGGGAAACTGGATGGTATCGCAATCCGCGTACCAACCCCGGATGTTTCAGTTGTAGAATTGGTTGTTAATTTGAAAAAGTCCGCAACGGTTGACGCAATAAACGCTGCGATGCGCGCAAATGAATCAAAAACATTTGGCTATAACGAATTACCGTTGGTGTCAATTGACTTTACACACGATTCGCACAGTTCTGTATTTGATGCAACCCAGACACGCGTCTTAAATGACAATCTGGTTCATGTGACCGCGTGGTATGACAACGAATGGGGCTTTTCAAACCGCATGAGTGATACAGCCGTTGCGATGGGCAAATTGATATAATTTTGCCATTATTTGTAAAAAGCCGTGAAATCTAGATTTTCACGGTTTTTTGTTGTCATTTTATTTCTTTGTGTTATATGTTGTATATAAAGGTATTTTAATATGTCAAAAAAACATCGTACAAGTTTTTCAAAGTTTCCTTGGTTGAATAATTGTGCAACCTATGGTGTGATTATTTTGGTTCTAACGCTTGGGACGGCGGTTGTTTCGCACTATATTGGTCGCAAACAAACAGTCCGCGAAATCACCCGACTAAAAGGTGAACTTCGCAAAAAAGATGATGAAATATTCACATATACGCATCGTAGCGCTGAATTTGCAGAAAACCGACAAATGAAACACGCCATTGATTCATTAACCACACGCAATACTGAATTGTTCCAAAATGCCCAAGAATTGTATTTTGCACGCACTGCGGCGAATTATTCGTTTAGCCGTTTTTTTACCGCAAATCAGATTAGGCAATTAAATCAGATTATTATGCCGTATGTACGGAAATATCCGAAATCTAATCAAGAATGGTATTCGTTCATTCGTGATAACACACCGGTGACTGACCTTACCACTATTCCGACATTTGAATTAATTGTGACAGAGTTGGGCATAACGGCGGATAAATTTATCCCAATGGGAATTATCATGGACAACGGCGATATATTTATGTTTAACGATTCACATCGCCAAGAATTATTTGAATCTTATTTGAACGAAACAGAATCGGCGTTTTCTGAATCGGATGAAAACGAACCAAATTTTGATATTCCGGAAAACCATGAAATTCGTGATGAATACACAAGAAATCAGAACAAAGTCCAAGAATTAAACTCACTAATTTCTGGCAATGGTTTTATTATCGGCAACAAATTGGCGCGATTCGGTTATCAACGAGACAGCATTAATGCATTAATTGAGAAAAATATGCAGAAATTAAAATAGGAAACAACGACTGTTCTAATTTCCAACCACCGGTGGACCGGCGGTAAAGTTGCCATTGCCTTGGTTCGTAAAGAATTGTCCAGAAACAAGGTCATACATACCCAAGACATTGTCGGAATTGCGTTTTACAGGAACCATATTTAACACAAGTGTTCCGTTTGCGAGATATTCTCGGTGATAATATATTTTCGTTCCCTCATTATCATACACTTGAACGCCGTTTGTTCCGTGTCTTGCAAACAAATACGATGTAAGTTCAACAGCAGGTTCAAACATATTTGTAATTTCTGACGCTATAATTACATCCGTGACACCGTCAAATGTATAAGTAAGTTCTTTTTCGCCTGTTGCTTGGAAACGCAAGGTGTGCATATTGGTATCTACGGTTGCAATCTGACCAGTATAATTTGGTGCACCAAATATACTTGCAGATGCATCCCCAGTAGCCTTATATGACCCTATACCAATTCGTGGCAAAATTGTTTGTGAACTTGGCATACTTCCATACCAAGAACAAGTTGTTGTTGAAGTGCCTACTTTTTGGAACTTTTGTTCAATTATATCATCGTTGTTTGGAACTCTCCCAGTATCAATATACTGTGAGCCACTAGATTGTATATATTCTAACGCAGTATAACCATCTGGTAAATATCCACGAACATCCAATGCAAGTAAATCGGTATTAATTTCCCACAGTGTTCCGCTGTCGCTTGGGGCGCCATTTTCATCAACCCGAATCAGTGAAGAATTTACTGCATTGATAACACCGCTGTTCACTGTTTCCGCCGTCACCAATGAATCAGTGTAATTTGTGTTCGCACTGTAAATTGGTTTTTCACCGACTTCGCCGGGGTTTCCTGTACCCGTCATCACATAACCCGCGGTGCCGGTAATTGTATCTTGTACACCGTCTAGACCCGTCTTAACCGCACCAACCGTCGGCACACTGACGGCAGATGCGCTGTTTCCAAGTGTTGCCGCAATGGCTTTTTCACCAATGCCGTCTTCTGAATTATCGTATATCATAAGTTTATTTGCGCCGGACCCGGGTAATTTACCCTGGTATCCAGACATCAGGTCATCTACATACTTTTTACTGGTCACACTGGAATTATCCGCAAATACCGCAGACGCCGCAAAAATTGCGGTCATCGCGATAAATATGCGTTTGATACCCATCTGATACTTCCCTTTCCCTTGATTTCCAATGCTTACATTGTAACAAAAAGGTACCTTTTTGTTCGTTCGTGTTTTGGTCAAAAATGGGCGAACACAAAAATTGGCTGCATGCCACGGAATCCGTGGCTTTGCGGAAAAAATTAAAAAAATTAAAAAAAGTGTAAAAAAAGGGTGGACAAAAAGGTACCTTTTTGTTCCACTCAACCGCCCGGAAATTGGTGATATTGTTTAGTAAAAAAGGTGATAAACGCCACCGTTTTACGTCACACCGCCGAAGGGCGGTGCCCAGTTTACCGCAGCGCGGTAAACCTGCCCCGCCGGGGATTTGTCACCGCGATGCGGTGGCAAACATTTATTGTCTGCGACGCAGGTGCTCACTTTGTTCGCACTGGGTCCCGGCCTTCGCCGGGATGACGATTATCTGGAATACTAACCCTTGTTCCACGAAGCCTTGGCGAAGTGGAA
>CAJOHU010000016.1 GCA_905234465.1 uncultured Alphaproteobacteria bacterium
TATCAAGGGGAATGAATGGGTGCGCCAGGAATTCAAAACCGACCATTTGGTCGGTTTTTAATTTCTGGTAAAGCGGCACCCAGAAGGATGTGTGCGAACGCAGTGCAGCACACAATACGCAGATGAACAATAATAAAAACACCGCCGTTTGGCGGTATTTCTTTATTCTGTATGATAAAACATTACTTGTTTGTATCAACCGGCGCAGGCGTTGTTGGTGTTGGTTCGCCCGCCAATTCATCCGCCGCCAGTTCTGCGCGCAGACCGCTTTGTGCATTTCCTATCTCAGATTTAGATGAAACCAATGCCAATGCCGCGCACAGCACAAAGAATATCACCGCCAACCATGTTGTTAACTTGGTCAAAAAATTGCCCGCCGCCGCGCCCGTCAACGCGCCACCAAACATAGATGCCGCAGACGAACCGGACATACCACTGCCTTCGGATTTCTGTAACAATATAATACCTGTCATAAACACTGCCACGATAATTAACAATACCAACAAAATTGAAAACATTTTTACTACCTTTGATTTAATTTATCTGATTTTAATTACCAAAACACTAAATTGCAAGTTTTTTAAACAGCGCCGCCGCCGCCGCAACACTTGCTGCCTTTTTAGAAGTTCCCGAACCATTCGCACTTTGCCCCATCGCCGTCACAGTCGCAGTAAACACAGGGCTGTGTGCGGGTCCGGTTTCTGATGAAAATTTGTAAATCGGTAATGCGCCATTATCATTCTTTTGTACATATTCTTGTAATTTTGTTTTTGAATCTTTTGGGGCTTCGGCCTCAGCCGCGGCAAGTGGTTCCCATATTTCCAAAATAAATTCATACGCACGTTCAAAGCCGCCATCAAAATATATTGCACCAATTACAGCCTCCATCGCATTGGCAATCATGTGACGTTTGCGTCCACCCGTTAAATGCCCGTGATGTAAAGATTTTTCCAGTTCCAATTTCATTGCCACCGCCGCCAAAGTATCCGTAGATACCAAAGACGAAAAACGGCGCGCCAATTCGCCTTCCTTTTCATCGGGAAACATACGATACAACAATGTCGCCACAGATAAACCCAACACGCGATCACCCACAAATTCTAATCTTTCATTATTATGCGCGATATTAATCCCGCTTTGCGTCATCGCCAATTCTAATAAAGTCGTATCTTTAAATTTATATTTCAAATTCATTGTCAAACTCTTTACATTAATGCACCCCGGTGCCAATTCTGTTCCAACGCATCTTAGCATTCCAATTCCAAAAAGCAATCATTGGCGATGCATAATTATGTGAATACCATATAAACCACACACGTCCCAACACATTATCCATCGGAACAAAGCCAACATCGGCACGACTGTCGTTACTGTTGTCGCGGTTGTCACCCATAAAGAACAGGTGGTTTTCTGGCACCAAATATTCCGCCGTATTATCTAAATATTCGCGGTCGGAAAATTCTATGATACTGTGTTCAACACCGTTCGGCAAAACTTCGGTATATTCAGTGGCAGGGAATACACCGCACACAACTTCGCGATTTTTGCATGCGCGGTCACTTTTGTATTCTATGGTGTAATTAAAATCAGCGGGCGCCCCATCAACCAAAATTTTGTTTCCACGAATCGTCATATTATCTTTGTAATACCCCACAGACCGCACAGAACGCGGCAAAACCGCCACAACATATGGTCGCGGGTCTTTACGTTCAACAATTTTTCCGTTTATATACAACCGCCCTTCTTTAACCTGAATTACATCACCAGGTACCCCAATCAAACGCTTTACATAATCTATGGATTCATTCCTTGGATTGCGAAAAACGATAACATCGCCAACCGTGGGCATTTTCTTGAAAATGCGCCCATTCCACAATTTCCACGAACCAAACGGAAAAGAATAACGCGAATAACCATACGACCATTTAGTCACAAAAATATGGTCCCCAATATGCAGAGATGGTATCATTGACCCAGACGGAATATTAAACGGTTCCAAAAACAAACTGCGGAAAACAACAGCAATAAGAATTCCATAAAACAGTGTATCAAACCATTCGCGCGCGCGATTTCTGGGTTTATTTGGCATAATCTTTCCTTTCTTTAATAAATTTGACTTTTCGCATTTTATAACTTGAATTCGTTTATATCAAGTCTATAATGTCAAAATCATGATTTCTTTAAATTCTATTATTTTCAACGGAATGGATGCCACCAAGATTGATGTCCAAGTTCAGATTTCAAACGGTCTTGGTAAACCAGATTTTAAAATTATTGGACTTGCCGATCGCGCGGTCAAAGAATCTGCGGAAAGGGTCGTAAATGTGCTGGCCGCATTGGGTTTGCAATTACCAAATAAACGATTGACCGTAAACCTGTCGCCGGCGGATGTAGAAAAAACTGGTGCACATTTTGATTTGCCAATTCTGTGTGGAATTTTATGTGCTTTTGATATTTTGCCACAAGAAAAATTGTCACAATACATCATTATTGGCGAAGTCGGATTGAACGGAACAATCGCGAAAACAAACGCTGTTTTGGCGGCAAGTGTTTGGGGCGGCAAAAATGGTTTTGGGGTAATCTGCCCTGGGGACCAGGGTGGTGAAGCGCGTCTTGGTGGTAACGCCAAAGTATTGGCGCCATTTCATGTATTAGAATTAATCAATCATTTTAATGGTAAATGTCCGCTAAGTGTGCCTGATGTGCCGACATCGGTTCAATCACCAGATTCTTCGGTGGATATGTCCGAAGTCCATGGTCAATCCGCCGCCAAACGCGCATTGGAAATTGCCGCCGCGGGTGGGCACGCGATGTTAATGATTGGACCGCCGGGGTCGGGTAAAACTATGCTGGCGTCACGATTGCCAACAATTATGCCAGAAATGACAACCGATGAAATTTTGGAAACATCAATCATATATTCTATCGCCGGCGGATTAGACAGCAAGGCATTGATGTCCCGCAGACCTTTCCGCAGTGTACACCATACATCAAGTCCGGTCGCATTGGCAGGCGGTGGTTCAGATGCACGTCCAGGCGAAATATCTTTGGCACACAATGGGGTTCTGTTTTTGGATGAATTGCCTGAATTTAATCGCGCGACATTGGAAATTCTGCGACAACCGATGGAATCGGGCAAAATTATGATTTCGCGCGCACGCCGTAATGCAACATATCCGGCACAATTCCAATTAATTGCGGCAATGAACCCATGCCCATGCGGTCATTTGGGAAACGCCGCCCTGTCCTGTTCTCGCGCCCCAAGATGTGCCGAAGCATATCAGAACAAGATTTCTGGACCGTTATTGGACAGAATTGATTTACATGTAGATGTTGACCCGGTGAACCCGTGGGAAATGAAACAAAACGATGCGTCCCCGCGGGAATCCAGTGCAACCATTCGCGCACGCGTTGTTGCCGCACGAAACCGCCAAATCGCACGCCAAGGATATGTGAACGCACGTCTTGATGGCGCAGATTTAGAAAAACATGCAAAGATGTCAGATGAAATGACAGATTTCTTGAATACTGCGGCGGAAAAAATGGGGATGTCTGCCCGTGGATACAACCGAATAAAACGAATTGCGCGCACAATCGCAGACCTGCGTGGTGGCGAAGATATAAATATGTCTGATTTAACCGAAGCGTTGTCTTATCGCCCAATCAGTCGCGGTAAATACGGCGTTAAATAAACGCGTTAAAATTCAAGACGCATACCCAACATAACATTTGTGTATATCAAATTTTTGGCGGTAAACCAATCAAGATGCGCGGAATCGTCAGAATTGGTAAGACGGTATTTCGCCCGTGGTATATACGCAACACGCACGCCAAAATCCATAAACAGTTTATCCATCAACCCATATGAAAAACCCAACGACGCAACACCCGCAATATTGGTCGTATTGGTTGTAGATTTATAGAAATTTATCACCCCACTATCAACTTCACCAAACTGCTGTAAGATAACATAACTGGATAAGTCGCCAGAATTATCATAGAAATTCATCACTGTTTTTGTATCGGCATAACCAAAACCGATTCCAACATACGGAATCATGGTGTGTGCAGGCTTTACATATCCATCAAAGAAATCATAGAATGCCATAACACTGACCAAATCTGTGGATATAGTGGTCTGGGCACTGCCGACTTCAAAATCATTAATTGCGTATCCGTTGCTTAAATCAAGATTCCCAGAAAACAACGGGGTTTCATTATAATCTATTTCAGAAAACCGGTCCCAACCCAATTCTAATCGCCACTGGGGATAATTCGGCAAAACCCAACCAATACTTGCGCCGGCGGCAAAACCAATCTTGGATAATTTATTCATCCCCAATTCGCCAAGTGCGCCAGTTGCATATTCAAAACCATCAGCACACCCACCTGAAAAATCTTGGACTTCACCGGTAGTTGGGTTCACACAGTAAGAAAAAACAATTGGCGTATCGTTATTCATTTTCGCATATGCATACGACGCACCACCACGAACAGATATCGCCACCCGACCACCATTATCATATATTCCGGCTGTGTCATACATATAGTCCCCAGAATATTGCCAATTTGCCATCGCAGCCCCAGAATTCAGTGCCGCACCAATAATTAAAAAATGTAAAAATTTTGTCTTCATGCTTGGTATTATATCACAAATTTTTAGAATAAAAAACACATTTTATAATAAAAACGCAAATGAATTTTTTCATATAGAAAAATGTATTTTAACAATGGTCTTTTTGTGGTATTATATTTGTGTGATTGAATCGTTAATCATTTTATGCATCGGGTTTGTTTTATTGATTCGCGGCGCGGATGCGTTTGTTGACGCAGCCGCCGGGGTTGCGCGCAGATTCCGTATTCCACCAATCATAATTGGCACAACACTTGTCGCCATCGGGACCAGTGCACCCGAAGCCGCAATCAGTATAGTCGCCGCATTGAAAGGTTCGGATGGCGTATCCATCGGCAATGTCATAGGCAGCAATATTACGAACATATTCCTTATATTGGGTGTGACATCAATCATTGCAACCTTGCCTATTCATAAAAACACAAAAAAATACGAATTGCCATTTGTTGGTTTCATAACAATATTACTGGGGCTGTGTGGGGTATGGTTTGGTATGATATCCAGACCCGTGGCACTTATGTTCTTGGCGTTATTCGTTGGTTTTATAATTTATACTGTCATAATGGCACGCCATTCACACGAAGCCGCACCGGTCATAGAACAAATGTCTATTGCCAAGACAATCGTATTTATTATTGCCGGAATCGCCGCCATAGTTCTGGGCAGTGATTTGACCGTAGATTCTGCAATGGACATTGCAACCCGGGCGGGCGTATCAGACCGGGTAATTGGATTAACATTGGTCGCACTTGGGACCAGTTTGCCTGAATTAGTCGTATGCGTGACCGCCGCATTAAAGCATGAATATGATATGGCGGTTGGTAATATCGTTGGTTCAAATATATTTAATATATTGTTCGTATTGGGTCTGGCGGCGGCAATTCATCCTATGCCTTTCAGTCCAGCATTCACCGTTGATGTTGCAATCGCAATGATGGCGGTAATTATGTTGATGATATTTACGGCATCTAAATCAAAACTGACCTGGGCGGGTGGCGTTGCGTTTTTAATATCTTATGTGGCATATGTTATTTATTTAATTTAATCACTTTGATTTTGGCAACGCGAAGAAATGCGTGTTCTTTAATATAGACATACCAGATTCCAAATTTTTGATACGCAATATGGCGGAATTATTAATTTTTGTATGCAAACATTTCTGATAGTACATATATGGTTGAAAATTATCCCTGTTTTCCAAATAACACAGGATAAAATTTATAACGCCGCCATGTGTCACAACCAAAATGTTTTTATTATAGTCAACAGATTCAAGAAATTTTCCAACCCGGACAAAGGCGTCTTCAAAAGATTCTGCGTTAAAATGTGTTGGGTTTGTAAAGAAAGCCTGTTCACTGTTTGGGTCCAACATATTACGGGTCATACCGGTCAAAATTCCAAAATCATATTCACGCAGACGCGCATCATAATCAACCCGTATATTTAATTTATTTCCTATGATTTGCGCGGTTTCCGATGCACGCGACAGGTCTGATGATATAATATATTCTAAATTAAGCCGCGACAATTTATCTGTCACATTGATTGCCTGACCCCTCCCCGTATCGTTAAGTGGCACATCATATTGTCCCTGAATCTTGTTCATCAAGTTCCAATCTGTCTGACCGTGTCGTATAAGGTACAGCATGCAATTCCCTTTGTCTAAAATCCAAAATTAAAGCGCCCAAATGGGCGCAAAATTTCATGGTGGAGCTGATCGGACTTGAACCGACGACCCCTTGCATGCCATGCAAGTGCTCTACCAACTGAGCTACAACCCCACATCGGAAAATCATTCTATATTTCTTCTTGCCAAATGTCAAATAGATTTGCTAACCTTGGACTGACAAGAAGGAGTTTTATATATGGATTATCAATCTTTAAAGACCGAAGTAGAACAAAAAACCGGACAAACCATTGATGTTTTGCGCAATGAATACGCTGGGTTGCGTACTGGGCGTGCTTCTGTCCACCTGTTAGATGGGGTGCGTGTGGAAACATACGGTTCGGACATGCCATTGAACCAATTGGCAACAGTATCAACCCCGGATAATCAGACTTTATCGGTCACTGTTTGGGATATTTCAAATGTTGGTGCGATTGAAAAGGCGATTCGTGATTCCGGGTTGGGTCTGAACCCGATGAGTGCGGGCGGTGTTATCAGACTTAACATGCCGCCATTGACCGAAGAACGCCGCAAAGAATTAACCAAGGTTGCCGGAAAATATGCCGAAGAAGCCAAAATTTCTATGCGCAATATTCGCCAAGATGCAATGAGTAAAATCAAACGCGCTGTCACCGATAAAGAAATTTCCGAAGACGATCAACGCAAATATGAATCTGATATTCAAAAAGTGTTTGATGCACGCGGCGAAGAAGTTGACGCCATCGCAAAAGAAAAAGAATCTGACATCATGTCCGTGTAATTCAAACAATGTAGTTTAACAATAAATATTGGATGTAAATATGTTAAAATTATTCAAAAAGAAATCTGATGTCGCAAAACCAGTTAATGTTCCAAAACATATCGCTTTTATATGTGATGGCAATCGCCGTTGGGCGGAAAATCGTGGATTGCCACCACTGATGGGGCATCGCGCAGGTATCGCTAATTTTGAAAATTTGGTTGATTGGTTTATTGCACGGGGGGTTACGACAATCACTTTCTTTATATTTTCAACCGAAAATTGGAATCGGTCGCGCGAAGAAGTTGATTTCTTGATGGATTTATTTTATTCCGAATTAAAGAAAAATCTGAAACATGCGGTTGAAAAAAATCTGCGGTATCGCGTTGTTGGGTCGCGCGAACGGTTGCCAAAAAAATTGGCGAACATGTGCGACAAATTGGAATCTGAATCCGCAGAAAACACAAATGGGACCGTTGTCTTTGCATTGAACTATGGTGGTCAAGATGAAATTGTAAATGCGGTTAACGCCGCGGTGGACAATGGTGAACACGTGACACGCGAAACATTTGAAACATTTTTAGATACAGGGGATTTATTACCTATTGATTTAATGGTGCGAACAAGTAATGAATTCAGAATTTCAAACTTTCTGTTATGGAAATTGGCATACGCAGAATTATTGTTTGTTCCAGAACATTGGCCAGAATTGGTAAAGTCTAAGAAATTATGGCAATTTGTTTTGGACGAATATGCAAAACGCAATCGTCGTTTCGGTGGCGGTAAAAAGGCAAACTATTCTGGACACAAAAAACAGGGGAAATAAATATGTCAGATACATTAAATAGAATCTTGGTTGCATTGGCAATGTTGGGCGTTGCGCTTGTTGCGGTATTTTTGGAAAAATTTGGGGTACCTGGGATTTATTGGTTGTGCATACTGGTATCATTGGCGATGATTTTGGAATTTATGGTATGCCTGTGGCGCGCACCACGCAATGTGATGTTTAATGGAAAAAATGTCGCATTGTTCCTTGGGTTTTTGATATTATTGGGTTTAGATTTTGTATCAACATTAACACTGGGACATCGTCCTATGATGATTTTAATGATTTTGGTTATTATATGCGCCACAGATATTTGTGCATGGTTCTTTGGGCATCAAATTGGGGGCGATAAAATGTGGGAACGTATATCAGAACACAAAACATGGGCAGGACAGATTTTTGGTATAATTGGTGGAACAGTCGCTGCTATCATATATGGTCATTTAGTATTGGGCATGTTTGTGTCACAACTGTTGTGGATTGGAATTGGGATTGCGTTGCTGTCGCAATACGGTGATTTAACCGCAAGTTTTGTAAAACGCAGATTGAAAATAAAAGATTTTAGCCATGTGTTGGGCGGACATGGGGGGATTATTGACCGATTTGATGGATGGATTTATGTGTTGCCGATTATATTGGCAATGTTGGCATAAAGAGTATAAAAAAGGACGGACATAATGCATACTATAACGACCATTATTGCACTGTTGATTGTTTTGGGTGTGGTGGTTTTTATACACGAACTTGGGCACTTTTTGGCGGCGCGATGGGCGGGTGTTCGGGTTGATGTGTTTTCTATTGGCTTTGGTCCGGCAATTATAAAGTGGCACGACAGACGCGGAACTGTGTGGAAAATTGCCGCATTGCCGTTGGGCGGGTATGTTTCCATATACGGTCAAGAAGATATGTTTAATCGTAAAAAATACGCTGAATTACCAAAAGAAAAAAAGGTGGGGCATTATTTGTCTGCGCCCGCATGGAAACAATTTATAATCATTGCCGCCGGGGTATTTATGAACTTTATGTTGGCATGGGGGATATATTCTGCAATATTTATGTTCAAACCAC
This sequence comes from uncultured Alphaproteobacteria bacterium, assembly GCA_905234465.1. Lineage (GTDB taxonomy): Bacteria > Pseudomonadota > Alphaproteobacteria > Rs-D84 > Rs-D84 > Enterousia. Next base: position 8,933 of record CAJOHU010000016.1, read on the forward strand.
GAACTGTTCAATTACCCGTGGTTGCCCAGGTTATTCGTGGCAGCACTGCATTCAACGCGGGCGTAAAATCGGGTGATGTTATTGTAAAAATTGATAACAAGAATATCACAAATTGGGGTGAATTGGTCATTGCCAAAGAATTGGCGGCATCGCACCCGGCGCGGGTTGTTATCGCACGCGGTGATAAAATGATAAATATGGAATTTGAACCTGCAACGCGTTGGGGGTTGGTCGCAGATGGCAGCAAGACCGAATTTCGCAAAAAGGGTTTCTTTGGTGCAATCTATGCCGGTGCGCGTGAAACATATTATCAGTCAAAAACTTTGTTGGTTGTGTTAAAACAAATTATTACCGGTGACCGTTCTGCAAAACAGTTGGGGTCATTTATCACCATTGCCCAGGTATCTGGTCAGGCATTGGCAAATGGGTTCTTTGCGCTGCTGTCTATTATTGCATTGTTATCTGTAAATTTGGGGGTCATAAACCTGTTGCCATTGCCGGTGTTGGATGGCGGATATTTGTTGATTCTTATCATAGAAGGCGCAACCCGAAAAAAATTGGGGGGCAAAGGAATGGACATAGTCATTGTGTGCGGTTGGATATTCTTGGCATTTGTATTCGCATTGACTATGTGGAACGATTTAGCACGGGTGTTTGGATTATGATTAAACATTATTTTATTTTATTTTCTGGCTTATTGTTTGTAATGAACGCGAATGCGGCGGTATTGTCGCGCATAGATGTCACAGGCAACAGTCGCATGGACGCAGAATCTGTGCGCATACTTACAAATGCAAAAATTGGCGAAAACATAACCGATGTGCGCGTCAACAAAATTGCAAAACAATTACAGGAAAGTGGTTATTTTTCAAATGTGTCTGTTAAAATGTCTGATAATGTTATGAAAATAAATATTACCGAGGCACCTATTGTTAACATGGTCACTGTTGAAGGAAATGATGAAGTATCAACAGAAGATTTGAAAAAAGAAATTAAATTAAAAGAACGCGCCACATTTGATCAATCTGTGATTGGTGCGGATGTTGGGCGTATGCTGACCGTATATCAACGCAAGGGTTTTTTCGGTACAAAAATTGAACCGAAAAAAATATCTTTGGGCGATAACCGTGTAAATGTCGTATATGAAATTGCCGAAGGTCATCCGACATATATTCGGTCTATTGATTTTACAGGAAATGAAAAATTCAGTAATAGAACACTGCGTGGTGAAATATTATCGCGCGAACACGCATGGTGGCGGTTTATGAACCAATTTGATGTATACGATGAAGACCGCATATTATATGACCAACAAATGCTGCGTCAGTTTTATCTAAAAAATGGTTATGTTGATTTCGCGGTCAAAAGTGCCAAAGGCACCTTTACGCCGGACAGACAATATTATTCCGTTGTATTTGATGTTGACGAAGGTCCAAAGTACAAGATTGGAAAAATAAATATTGATAATCCATTTGATGATGTGCCTGATGATGTTTTATATGATGCGTTAAAGATTTCTGATGGCGACACATATGACATAGACAAGGTTGATGCCAGTATTTCTGGGCTGCGTGGGGCGGTTGCAGATTATGGTTATGCGTTTATAAATGTTGACCCTATTCCAAAAAAAGACGATAAAGCACATACGATTGATTTGAATTTTAAAATTCAAAAAACAAATCGCATTTATCTGAATTCTGTGAACATATTGGGAAATGTTCGTACATTTGATTCTGTGATAAATCAATTAGTTCCAATGCGGGCGGGCGATCCGTTTTCATTACAGACCATTGAACAAGGACGGCAACGATTGATGCGGACCCGTTATTTCAAAGATGTTCAAATGGTACCAAGTCGGATTGCCGATGCCAATATGATGAATCTTGATATCAAGGTTGAAGAACAACCAACCGGCGAATTGTCGGGTGGATTTGGGTGGTCTAATATAAATGGATTTATGTTGGATGCCGGTATCACAGAAAATAATTTTATGGGACGCGGTCAAACGGTACAACTGCGTGGTTCCATTGCGCAATATCAAAAACAGGCATTATTCAGTTTTACCGAACCGTTCTTGTTTGGGCGGGCATTATCTGCGGGATTTGATGTATCTTATACTATGTATAACTATAAACATCTTGGCGGGTTCGGGTATGACCGTGATTCACTTACTATATCTGGTCGTATGGGGTGGCAACTGACCGACCATTGGTCCCAGATTTTGCGGTTGTCCGCGTCTTTTGACCAAAATTATGACTTGCAAATTGGTGGATGGCAAGATGCACGACTGTATACACTGGGCACGTATTTGAAATATTATAATTTAGACACGAATTTTGAACAGAATACTCACACCGGTTTGGTTGGGAATATTGGCGTGGCGTATACCGGATTTGGCGGCACAGAAAACTTTATGCGATACAGTGCCGATGCAACCGCGATGGTAAAATTTTTGCAAGACCGGTGGCAACTGCGTACCTCTTTAGATTTTGGATATATTCAGACACTTGATGGCGATTATGTCCCGCGTGTTTATCGGTACTTTCTTGGTGGGGAATCACTGCGTGGGTTTGACATCGCCGGTGTCGGCAGTCGCAACTGGGCGTATCAATCGTATTCTTTGGGTGGCATGTGGAAGGTGAACGGTTCAACCCAATTAAATTTCCCTATATTCATTCCTGACGAATATCAGATTAAGGGTTTTGTCTTTACTGATTATGGTATATTGGGTAAACCACCCGCGCGCGAAGATGCTTATCATGGACAACCAAATTTTATTGACACTGGTATTCGCACATCTGCCGGGTTCGGTATTTATTGGAATACACCAATGGGGCCAATGAATTTCAGTTGGGGTTGGCCATTAAAGATGGGAAAGCATGACCGTGAACGCCGTTTCTTGTTATCATTTGAAACTCAGTTTTAATGTATTATTTACACTTGACCGGTTGCGCAAAATTTTCTTATAATCAAAACAAACATGGGGGAAAGAATATGAAAAAAATTATTATTGGTTTGTTTGTTGGGTTGGCTTTGGCGGCGTGCGGTCAGATTTATGACCGCGAACCGGTTGGCGTTGGATATGATACTAACGAATTGAAATTAAGTCCATGCGCATGCATTATGGTCTATCGCGCCTAGTGTGTGTTTTGCGCGACCAAGGAGGGCATATTGGATTACCCAGACGATTTTGAAACGTCGGCATTTCCTGCGGGAAAGTGGGTTGCGCTTTCGCGCAATGTGGGCATTTGGACAATGACGGCGTTTTTGATTGTCATTGCGTGTTGTGTCACCCTGCCGTGGTTGTGCAAAAATAGAACAGTGAATCCATTTATAATCTATGTTGATGGCACGAATGCGGTGTGGGAATTGGTTGGTCGCACATCAATTAATAAAGATATTCCATATTATGAATCTGTTCAGCGTGCATTGGTTGGCATATTCACAGAAAAATGGTTCACTATATCCGGAAACCCGCAAAAGAATGCACTGAATTGGGAACGTTGCAATCGTGAAACGGTCTGTACGCATCGTTTTCCAAACACATTTGCCCAAACCGATGGGTGTGACATATACTGTATTTCGGGTGAAAGCATGTATCAAACATTCCAATCTAAGGTTCTGCCTTTGTATCAAACATATGAATCTGTTGGCACGCGTTGGTATATTGATTCAGATAAAATACAAATTATGCCGAATGGAAATATAACTGAAAATGGTGGAACATGGATTGTGCATGCCCCAATAAATGCGAGTATTGGTGGCAAATTCAATGTTGTTGCATATGTCAAGGTTGCGCGCGACATGACGCGTTATCCGCAAACATTGGGATACTATGTGGCAAGTTTTAATTCATACAAGGAATAAAATGAAAAATACACTTGGATATATTATCGGATTTGCAACCATGTTGATGGTATTTGCGATGATATACATTGTTGGCGGTATATATGACGGCGTATCTAATTTGGTTGTTGAACCGTATTTTTTCAGAACTGGTTTAATGTCGGCAAATCAGACGGGTGTTCCACTTACTGTGTCTGAAATTGGTCAGCGCAGATTGCGCGATTGGTTAATTCAGAAATTTGTCACAGAATATTTCTATGTGGTGCCCGATAACGAGAATATCGCAATGCGTGCCGGCGGAACCACATCGGTATTACCAAAAATGGCGTCACGCGACGTTGTTCGCAAATGGGAAAAGACTGAATTACAAAAAATTCGTGATTTGGCGGCTGCGGGTGCCCTGCGCAAGGTTCGGGTCTTTAACGAAATTTTCAAACCGAATAACAGTAATTATTGGCATGTTGATTATGAATTAAAAACATGGTATAAACCAAATGATATGAACGATGTTCCGGAAACAACGCGTGGCACTATGTATATTCAAATACAAAATGTTGATGCAGTTGGAAAACTGAAAAGAAATATTGACGAAGTCCAACGCGCATTAATACGTGGAATTGATCCGGCGGTCGTGTTCGTGTTTCAGGTGACAGATGTAATAGAGGAATAAGTTATATGAAACGTTTGGGAATTGTTTTTGGAATTTTATCGTGTTTTATAGCGGGGGCGGCGTTCGCACCGAATGATGATGAATTTAATTATGAAAATTTTGATACAGCGGCTGAATACGATAACCTTGATGAATATGCAATTAATAATAATGATGACACAGACACTTCTTGTCGCATGACAAGTGTTTCTATTAATACGGGCGCCGCGCCTGTTGCGGTTACGCAATTTGATATTGCTGGTATAATGTTGGGTATGGATTTTGATTCGGTTCAAATGATTGCGCGCGAAAATGGACTGTACGCGAATCGCCCAAAGGATGCCGTTGTTTATTCTATGCACCCTGATTGGCGGTATAACCTTGATTACGAATGCAGACGCAGCGGAATTTATGCGCCAGCAAAATTGAATGCATGCATAAATTCTTTGGCACGCAATCGTGGGGTTTTGTATGCATCTGAATTGCACTTGGTGCGAAATGTGACCGGCGAAACGATTGATGTATATTTCACCAGTAATGCCACTGATAATGTTGCATGGAAGATTGTATATAAAAATGATGTTGATGAAATAGAAGGTGATGACGAAAAATTTGCCAATCAACGTGATAAAAAAATTTGGGCGTGGTGGCAAAATGTATTGGAAAAATACGGCAATCCGAATTCCAGCACCGACCGTTGGGTCAGTTCTGATAATGCGTTTGACCCATTAATGACGGCGTATTATGGCGAATTAGAATTGATTGATTGCGGTCGCCAGGCCGAAGATAGTTCTGCGAACATGCAGCAAACTATTGATAATTTTGCGGCAAAATCTTATGCGTTTTGATTGAAATGGATTCTTATAAAGTTGGAATTTTTTCTGAAATTGTTGCGTGTATTTACCTTAGGTTGCACGGGTTTAGAATTATAAAGCGCCGGTATACGACGGGGCGCAACACAAATCGTGCAGAAATAGATATTATCGCACGGCGCGGAAAATTAATTGTATTTACAGAAGTAAAATACCGCAAAACCGTATCTGCTGCGTGGGATGCAATTACATGGCATCAGATAAAACGTCTGCGTGCGGCGGCGGACACATATTTATTGCAAAAACGTTGGGTGGGTGATGCCAGATTTGATGTAATAATAATTCACGGTTTTCATATAGAATGGATTAAACAGGCGTTTTAATCGCCAACACTGGACCAGCGGTGGGGAATTAAATCACAAAAAAAATACCCGTTTGGGTATTTTTTTATTTTCCAAATTTTCCACTTCTGGGGAAACCAACCGGTATCGTGCGACCTTGGGTTGCGCGTTTACCAACCCACGGTTGCCAATCGTCCAATTTCGTTGTGCCACGACCCGTTGTCCACCCAAAACCATCCGCCGCATTAAACGACATAACATCTAAAACATATGTTCGTTCTGCATTATATTTCTGTAAAATTACACCCTTGCCACGAATCATTTCCGGCACTTCGGCGGCGGCGAATATTAACAATTTATCGTTTGACCCAGACATGGCAATAGTATCGCCATTCATCGGCACACAGAACGCCGCCGGATTTTTATCGTCCACATTCATTATTTGTTTCCCGGTACGTGTTTGCGCAACACAATTTTCCCCAGACACAATAAATCCATTTCCATGACGCGATACAACCAAATATTTCTCCGCCGGATTCAGGACAAACGCATTAACGACATTTTCTTCGGCACCGATGTCCGCCATCATTCGCACCGATTCCCCAAACCCACGCGCAGACGGCAAATCATTCACAGACAATGTAAACATACGCCCCGATGAACCAAACAGATTAACCTTGTCCGTGGACATCGCGTGAAATGCGAATTGTAATTCATCGCCTTCTTTGAATTTCAAATCCAAAGAATTCAAATCCATGTGTCCTTTGGCGGCGCGAACCCAACCCATGGCAGACAGAATCACCGTCATCGGTTCTTTTTCAATAAACTCTTCAGCGTTTATAACAATTTCTTCGGTCTGTGGTGCCCATGTTGTACGACGCCGCCCAAGTGTCGTTTTTTTATCAAACTGTTTTTTAATATCAGCAAACCATGCCTTTATCTGGGCGTTTTGAATTTCCGCACTGTCCAACAAAGCCAATAATTGTTCGCGTTCTTCGCGCAGGTTTTTATCTTCGCGCCGAATTTCCATTTCTTCCAGTTTACGCAACGCACGCAAACGAGTGTTCAAAATAGATTCAACCTGAACATCTGTCAGATTAAATTCTGACATCAATACAGCCTTAGGATCGTCTTCGGTTCGTATAATCTCAATCACACGGTCAAGGTTCAGATACACAATCAACAACCCACCAAGTATTTCCAATCGCCGCTCAATGTTCCCCAGACGCCATTTTGAACGCCGCAATAATACATTCTTTTGATGTGCAATAAATTCCAATAATACATCACGAATGCCCATAACACGCGGCGCACCATTTGAATCTATAACATTAAAGTTCATGTTAAACCTGTATTCTGCGTCCGTCATCGCAAACAGGTGTGCCATCATTTTATCAACCGGAATATTGCGCGTTTTAGGCGTAATAACAATTCGTACATCGGTTGTAGATTCATCAACAATATCCTCAATCAGTGGCAATTTCTTGGCATCAATCATTTCACCAATTTGTTCCACCAATTTAGATTTAATAATGCCATATGGAATTTCTGTAATTACAACCTGATACCCGCCGCGGTCCAGTTCCTCAACCGTATAGCGTGCCCGAACACGAAATGCGCCCCGCCCAGATTCATAGTTCTTAACAATCGTATCAAAATCATCAATAATTACGCCACCCGTTGGAAAATCAGGACCAATCATTTTCCGCATAATTTGGGCGGTGGTGGAATCGGGTTTATCTACCATAAGGGTTAATGCATCACATACTTCGGCTACATTGTGGGTTGGAATGTTTGTTGCCATACCAACCGCAATACCCATTCCACCATTTGCCAACAGATTCGGAAACGCGCCCGGCATAACCACAGGTTCTGTCGTTGTGCCATCAAAATTCGGCATCATATCAACGCTGTCTTCGTCAATGCCGTCCATAATCAGCATCGCCGCATCTGTCATCTTGGATTCGGTATAACGGTATGCCGCCTGGGGGTCGCCATCAATGTTTCCAAAATTACCCTGACCATCAATAAGCGGATATCGCACAGAAAAATCCTGGGCCAATCGCACCATCGCATCATATACAGACGAATCGCCATGCGGGTGATAGTGCCCCAAAACATCACCAACAACCGTTGCACATTTCCTAAATGCCGCCGCAGGGGACAATTTTTGACGCAACATAGAATACAAAATACGCCGATGAACCGGTTTCAGCCCGTCCCGAACGTCTGGCAATGCGCGTGATACAATCGTACTTACCGCGTATGACAAATAACGCGTAGACAACGCTTCTGATAACTGTTGTGAATCAATTCTTTCTTGTATTTCTTTTACCATAGCAACATAAAATTAAAACATTTGAATAAAAATAACAACCGAAAAAAGCCGTTATTAACCGATTTTGTTCTTTATTTCGCGTATGCGCGCCAAAATTTCAGCCAAATCAGCATCAGATACCGACGGCGCCGGGCGATTGCGCAATTCATCCGCCAATACAATACAAAGCGTCGCCAACAGTGAATTTTCCGGCAATGGCCCGATTTTATCCAAAATTTCACGCGCCCGACGATCAACCATTTGTCCCAATTCAATCAGCCGGCCTTCTTGACCGTCTTCGCACCCCATAGGATAGTTTTTGTTCACAATAGGTATTGATACAACACTCATTTTAATTTCTTTAATATTTCCACAGATTGATCAATTAATTCAGTCGCACGAGCGTTTTTTGCACGCAGATTGCGAACCTGTTTGGTTAAAATCGCAACTTCAAGGTCTGTTTGCTTACTGGCATTAACAGCGGTTGCCCGCAAACGGATTGTTGCATCTTCCAATTTGGTCAATTCTTGAAATATTTGTTCCTTTATGTCTGACATATCGTCATTTTAAGATATTTTTTATATGCGTTCAACACTAAAATGTGATATAATTGTTCCGAAATATTTCTAGGAAGTGCAGATGAAAAAGAAAATTGTTTATATATCGGGCGCAGAAACGTTTGATGTAAACGACGTTCGTGCCGCATTTGAAGAAGTCAGAAACACCCTGAAATTGGCACCGGATACGATATTATTTGGCGTGCCGGTGGACGAAGTAGAAAGTGTGTCCACAGAATCGGTCACCCCCCACGATGTAATTAGGGAAAATGTCTTGCCCGTAGAATGTTTCGAATCGGATGAAGAAATTGTGGATGATGTGTGTGCCCAAGAAACGCCTGATTGTGTGGCGGAAAGTGAATCTGATGCCGAACCAGAAGAATCAAATGCGCCGGTTGTGCCAATTTTGAATATTCTGTCCACAGACAGCACAGATGACGAACAAAATACGCCTGTTGCTAAACCCGAAACCAAGAAAAAAACAACCAAAAAAGAACCAACCAATTCGGATACCAATATTTTGGATGAAATAAATGACGAAATGCCATCAGAATCCGAAAAAACACTGGAAGAATTATTAGAAACGATGGCACCATTGCGCGAAGATGTCGTTATTTCGCAAACGGAAGAAATTGTGGTTAATGATGATAAGCATGTGCAACCGTCCGAAGAAATAGACGCTACATTGGAAAGTTTGGCCAGTGAATTCGCAGAAAATCAAGATAAAGTTGCACCATCTAAAAAGGGGTCTGAACGCGGCAAAATTGGAAAATTGAAAAACATATTGCCATTCAAAAAAATGAAACGCGATGATTCTGGGATTATGGGAGATTTGTTCGGCTGGGCGGGAATCGCGGCGAACGACGAAGACTTTACAATGCCGGGTTTCTTTAAATCAAAGATGTAAAAATTGAACAGTTTGATGGATATTCAACATGCACTTGAACGCGCCGGTTTGACGGTGCGCGGCATTGACGATAATTTTATATACTTAGAAGATCCGTCTTGTATTATGCGCGGTTTTGAAACATTTCTTGGGTATGCATGGGATGTGTTATTTGGAATAACGGCATTGTTGATTATGGGTTGGGGTTTTTCAATGATACGTGGCGCAAAAAATGACATAGTAAATAATATGAAATCATTATTTCTTATTTTTGGGATATTGACTGTGATTTTCCCAATATTAAATGTGGTTGCCGGCGGTGATTTAATTGGTATGACATGTAAAGAATTGAAAGTTTCTGTGGGTGAAATAAACGAAATCTTGGCGGCAAATCCAAAAACAAATTCATTGGACGCATCACTGTATGAAGATATTGATATTTATGATTCGGGTCCGTCCGCCAGGTAATTATTATAACCTTTCGTCAAATTGTGTCAAAAACAAGTCTTTCATTGAGTATAAACATCCGCCAGATACCACAAAATGGTCCAGTAATTTAATACCAACCGCGTTAAACTGTGTCCTTAGTTCCGCGGTTATTGCGACATCTTGTTCTGAAAAAGATGTCTGTGGACGCGGATGATTATGAACCAAAACGATATATTTCGCATTCAACATCAACGCATGTTTCGCAATTTCCACGCCGTATACCGCCGAAGAATCATATGTGCCAACGCCATGTACTTGGTCTTCAAGCAGGCATTCCATATCAGACAGGTATAAAACATGCATTTCTTCCACAGGATTTTTACCGATTTCCAATTTACAGAAATTTGCAAAATGTTCTTTGTTTTGAAATATTGTCTGTTCTGTAAATTCTTCGCGATACCCGTCAAGCATGACTTTCCGAATCGCTTTCAGGAAAATCGCAGTGTTGCGTCCCATGCCACGAACCGCACACAAATCTTCAATTGATGCAGAAAGTATCGGAAACAGACCGCCAAATTTTTTAAATAACATGCGTGCCAATGGGCGAACATCACGTCGTGGAATTGCATAACTTAACAACAATTCCAATGTTTCATATTTGGCAAGTTCGCCATCTATGAATTTCTGACGTAATCTGTCGCGGTGTCCGTTGCGTAAAGATGAATCTGGGCCTGTATCAGACATATTAATCCTGAATCATTTTTTCTGTGAATATTGTGACGCCGTCTTCGGTAATTCCCAATGTATGTTCCCACTGCGCCGACAGTCCGCCATCAACTGTGCGTGCCGTCCAACCATCGGCATCTATTTTACATTCGGCACGACCAGTATTTATCATCGGTTCAATCGTAAATACCAACCCAGGCACCATTTTCACTTTGTCCCACATTTTATCATAGAAATGAAAAATCTGGGGATCATCATGCATGACCTTGCCGATACCATGTCCGACAAAATCACGCGATATAGAAAATCCGTGTGGTTTGACAACGGCCTCAATCGTTTTTCCGATTTCAGATAATGGGACACCCGGCGCACATACTGCGATTGCGGCATTCAGCGCATCTTGACATGTTTGAACCAATTCGCGTGCGCGTGGCGCAACATTACCAATCATAAACATGCGCGAAGAATCGCCATGAAATCCCTTGTATTCTGCGGTTAAATCTACATTTACGATATCGCCGTCTTTTAATATAACATCGTCACTTGGGATTCCATGAACAATGACATCATTTACCGATGTGCAAATACTTTTCGGATATCCCATATACCCAAGGTCTGATGATCGTGCGCCGTTCGCCCGCAGAAATTCTGCGACCATACGGTCTATTTCGCCAGTTGATATACCCGCCTTGATATACGGCGTAATATAATCAAAACAGCGTGCGACCAAATCACCAACAACACGCAAACGTTTGAAATCTTTTGGTGCGTACACCGAAGCCAACATATTTAATTCCTCCGTTTAATAGACATCTTGTATGTTTTCAATACCAATTTCAGCGCGAAATCACGCAGTAAAATTTCCGCCGGCATACCGGTTGTGCGAATCTGAGATTCTAATTCATTAAGTCGCACCAAAACCGCCGAAATATCATCCCCAGACCATATTTTTACAGCGGCGTTAAACTTATCTGCAACCTTCCAAAACAGTCGTGGAAATTGCCCGTCAACAACCGCGGTAAGCAACATTTTGAAATGTCGCCCTAACATCCGAACCAGCATGTTTGGTTCTGCATTGTCATACAGCAACCTGTCCAACGCCAACATAGTCTGTTGAATATGCCCCGCCGTCAAAGAATAAAGAAAATCATCAGTATTGGCCGCACCCGTATCCGGCAGACATTTTTCTACATCATCAAAATCCACCGTTTTTTTATCGTCAACATACAGTGCGATTTTGTTCAAAAAACCACGTGTTATTCCACGATCACCCCCAAGGTGGTTCAACATATATGTCATTGCGTCTGGTGAAATCTGTTTAATTCCGGCGTTGGTAAACAATTCGTTTCGTATAAGTGTTTCTAATGTGCGTGCATCATCGGTATAACATGCCACCGCGGCAAGGTTGGCGTCGCCTTCAAACAAAGAACGCAGACCACCTGTTGCACGCAAATCACCCGCGGTCACCACAACCATTGCATCTAAACCTGAATGCTCTACCAAATCTTTGATAACCCGCGCATCAGAATCGCCGGCATTTGATATTATAACCATCTTGCGCCCACCAAACATAGATGGCGTACATGCTTCGGCAAACAGATATTCTTGTTTATCGCGTAATTCCCCGGAATCTAATGCAAATATGTTGTCTTTTTCAATCGCCAGAATTTCAACAGATTTGTCACACAATTCATCAACCAATCCAGCATCCGGGCCATAAATCAAAACAGCACGAACAGAATTTAATCCTTTGTTAAAATCAGATTCTTTCCATTTCATTTTTCTTCGTATTTTGAAATTGTTGCGATTGCGCGACTGCTGATTTTATCCGCCAAAACAGTAATGGTATTTGTGACCGCATTATTGTACGATGCGTTTGCTGCGACCAAGTACCGTACAAATGTATATGATTCAGATGCAACTTCGGATCCACTGGCGATTTTTTTGCCGTTATGTTCCAATGTATAATTCGCACTCAGGCGTATTTCTTGCCATGTTGCAGACCCTGTGGGTTCTAATGCCTTGTACTTGGTCACCGGGTTGCGCAAAGTCACACGTAATGTGTACGGGGCGTTTTCTTCGTGTTGACCGCCAAATTTTGCATTCAACGCATTTCGCAATTCTATGCCGTTAATACCACTGATTACCGGAACATAGATATCAGTGTAATCGCCCGAAAACATCGGTTTGAAACCACATCCACATAATAACAAAAATGTCAGAATTTTTTTCATATCGCATGCCTATATAAAAATTCTTGTTGAAATTTATTCATATAATACTTAGAGTTTTATTAAATCGCAAGGGGGAAAGATGAATATTTTTCTGATAATGTTAGTATCTGTATTTATGGCGGCATATTATATGTTTTTTTCTCCGTCTGCGCGCGTTCCGGAACAAGAAACAGATTATGCGATTGCCGTATCAGATTTACGATCTGTTGCTGAATGTGCGATTGCGGTTCATAATGCCCAAATTGCGGGTACGGTGTTTGACGATGTATGTGTGGAACAGAATCAGATTAAAAGCGAAAATATATGCCTGGATTCGCGTCAATCTGTGACGCCGTGTGATGGCAACGGTATAAAACGCCCGAAATACAGCTTTATTATCACAACAACCGCGCCATTGCATACATCGGATTATAATAACATGATGGATATTCTTGAAAAGAATTTCTCTACCAGTGGCACATTGGGCATATACCAAGACGGTGTGGTGCTTTCCGGGGGAACGGCTGATAAACGCACCATTCCACCCGCCATTAGGACAAAATTGGAATTGGAAGACGGGCAACTGGTTTATATGACACATTACGATGCACCCGATCCGAATCGCGCCTTTACCGCCACGGCGGCGGCGGATATTACATGTCCCGCGGGAACAACCAAGGCTTTTCGTTTTGGGCGTTGGCAATGTGTTGGATATAACATCAAAACTAACTGTGGCGGCGACACCGTTTGGAATCCCGAAGTAATGGAATGTGTACCCGATGAAACGCGCAAACCACTGTGCGCGGGCGAACAAACCGCGGTCATTGTAGAAGGCGTATGGGAATGCGTGAACCCGTTTACAGAACGCACATGCCCCAATGATATGGTGGCGCGTCTGAATTATGAAACATTGGAATGGGAATGCATAGAAGACCCAAACAAAACTAAATCTGAATCAAAATGCGCGAATGTGGTTGCGAAAACGATTCGCGGACGCGGCGGTGCAACATTACGATTGGCGTCTACATCATGTACAGATTGTGAAAAAATGGTCATTGATGAATCAACATGTACCGCGATTTGTGTTCCCGATATAACCAAATTATTGTCGCATGCGTGTTATTCTGGGCGCGTGGCGGAATGCAACGGTTCTTCGCGTGCGATTTATTTTGGATTCCCGGACAAATCTTATATCGCCAATGTGCCGGATGTCGCAACATCGTATGTACCATTGGATTCCGCACATTCCCAAAACCGCATGTTTAATTGTTTGGATTGTGGGTCCGGCACCATAGATACATCCAAAACAATCTATCCGTATGTTGCAGCGTGTAATGACTAATGTAGTTCATAATTCGGGTGAAAGTTAATTTCCGACAACAGGTCCGTTTGCCAATATACCCGTACTTGGGGTTGTAAATGTACCGGATACTTTATCCCAAAAACCAACAGTATTATTAGAATCAATCGCCGGTACATAATCACGAACCAATGTGCCATTATCATAAATTTTCATGTAATAAAAATTACCACTGAAATACGCCGTGCTACCGCTTACACCATTAGCCTTACCAATCGTTATTGTTTTTTTTACTGTAAAATTGCCGACATCTGAATACGCTGTCAAATTACCATTTACATCAAAACCATTTTTATTTTGTGTGACAACATTGATGGTGTTTACGTCAATTCCCGTATTAGCAACAGTCACATTACCAAAACGTTGGTTGCCGGTGGGCGCCAAATAGCACGTGACGCGTGGATTGCTGCTGCCTGCACCGTACACCCACGCAGCCGAGGTTGTTCCATTAAACTTTGAAACTATTTTAGTGTCTTGATTTGGGGCGAAACCAGTATCCAAGACTTGCGTTCCATCAAAAACAACGTATTGCAATTCAGTATACCCGTACGGAACATTTGCATTTATTGCCACCAAATTATCCTGAATTTCCCACAATATTCCGTTTGGGTCCTGGTCGCCATTTTCATCTACACGAATCAGTGAAGAATTTACT
>CAJOHU010000017.1 GCA_905234465.1 uncultured Alphaproteobacteria bacterium
CGCAGAGTGCAAGTATAACGCGGCACGATGCGGGGGCGGGTAAAAAAAACGCATGGAACAAACCCGCCCCCGGCTCGCACTGCACTTTGTTTGTGCTTGCCGCCCCCGCCGCAAGGGCGGGGTTTGCCGCGGGATGACTGGTCTCTGGAATACTAACAACTAACCACTAACACTAACCACTATCTACTATTTCAATCCGAATTTGGTTATATAGTTAAATGAAATGCCAATCATAAAATTGCTGCCGTAATTTGCGGCATCACGCGCCTTGGCGCGACGATACTGAACATATGGTCCCATCGTGAAATCACCCCACAGATTCGTATCCATACGCCCAACAATGCTTAAATCTCGTTCTAAATCTGTTCCGACATACTGGGAATAATCTAAATATTCACGATAGTATCCATTCGTTGACAATTTTACACCGTCGCGCACATCATATTCCAAACGCCAACCCAATTCTGCCGCCAATTTACTGACCTGGTCATGACCGTATGTAAAATCATATTCGTACACACCCGCGATGTACAGTTCTTTGATAACAGGTGAATCAAACACTGAAAAGCCCGCCATTCCACGCAGAACTTTTAACCTATGATCCGAATCGTTTGCCGGAACAAATTCTGTTTCATATGCGGCACGAACCATAGGCCCCAATTTAAAAGAATCATAATCCCAACACGCATAGTTCAAATTACTGGTCGCTAAAATTTTATCAGCGCTTTCATTGACAGTTTTTGGTTCATTATACGGGCGCACTTCGGTTCTGCCGTATTCCATAAACAAACTGTTGTCCCAATTAAACCGATTATGCTTATATTCCAACGCAGTATCAAAAATCCCCTTAATAAAATCTTGGTTATCCGCACTTAGCGCAGAAATCGGTGAACCCTGGTATTCCCCGGAATGCCGCACAGACGTCTTGGATGCCTCAATACCGATTCGCCGTATATTTAGTACCAATTCTTTGCTTTCTAAATCAATATCGTCTGCGAATGCAGCAAACGGCAATACCACAGCACACAAAAACAATGATAATTTTTTCATTTTGTCCCCCAATAATATTATTTGAAAATATACAGAACCCCGTCGCGATTCTTGTACCGCCACCCCGCTTCACGCATGGCAATGGTTAACGCGCCACGTCGCGCCGCCGGCACACGGAAATAAATTACATTTCCATTAATTGACTTTGTGTTTAAATCAATTCCCGCATCAGATGCAATTCTACGAACGCGCGCCCAATCTGACAATCTGTCGTTCAAAGAAACCGCAACAACCGATTCGTTTTCCGCCCCCATTCCATCAACGGACAGCCAATTTTGAATATCTTTTTCCACCAACCAATTTTTGGCGGCATTTCTGTCAACCGTCATGGTAATATTTGCAGAATAAGTTGTATCAGACAGCCGTTCGCCCTTTATCCCGGAACTTGCGATTAATGTTGTTAACACAGATGACTTTTCGTGTGCAACCGCATCACACAATGCAACAGAATCAGAATATGGTGAAAGTGTATCAATGATAATTTGTCGGCGCGCTTCGTCCATCGCCATATTTTTTGCCGTTGCGGCGGTATCACTGGTCACATTAACAGATGCCGTCGCAACCAATTCAGCCGCACTCGCCACCCCGAAAGACAGCGCGAAAATTGCACCAAACAACAAATTTCTTTTTATTCCCATACTGTTTACACCATCAAACTAAAACTTTGCTTGAATACCGACACGGATTCCCATTGATTTATAAACCGATTCAATCTCGTTGTCAACTTTGCACACCCAACCTGGGCATTCTTCTTTTATTCTCACAATGTTTTGGGCGGTTGCGTCATTTTCCAACATATCGGTTTCAGTATAACCTTCTGCAATCCAATACTGTAAAATCGCGTTATAAAGCCCATTATAATACGCACTGTTCAAATATGTATTCGCCTTTCCCCCCGATAGTGTATAATAATCAAACGTAAACCCAAGGCTTAGTGCAACTGTATCCGTTATGGCGGTCAAATAATTTGCCCCCAAACCAATATGCCAAGAATCACCGAAACCGCCCTCGTCTTCTACACTTTTTGGATGTTGCCAATCGGTACGATATGGTTGGTCACCGGTTGAATTGTACAGTGGCAACCCTAATTCAAAGCGCGCATTAAACAAATTGTATTTATCTATTTCATAATCTAAATCTAATGCCAAATACGGTCCCATCCATGTAGTTTCGTATGAATGACTTACACTTGGCAATTCAAACATATATGTACCTGCCGCGGTCACATAATCAGGTCCAGACGGTATCGTCCAATACCAATATCCATCCAATCCTTCAAATCCAGCACCATAATCCCACATAACCTGTTGGGTATCCCCCACCGAATCATAAAATAAGATAATCGGATCACACTGAATTTCGTCACCGCCCGCACTGGTTCCGGAACAAGGGCCTGTGTCAACCGTCAAACCATAATCTTGTTTAGTTTCTAATTTATATTTCAAATACCTGAATCCAACTGATGGTGTCAATTTTGCCCCACCAATCCGCATAAAATCTGTCAACCCGAATCCGACATTGAACCCCATCATATCGCCACTGCTGCTGTTACCGACAGAAAGAGAATGTCCAATTTGTTGTCCAATATATTCATCCACACCCGCATCATATTCATGATTTCCATTTACATCGTTCCACCATTCTGTCACAAGATATCCACCATTAGAAATATCATCATCAATCATTGGCGAATCGCCGAACTGCATACCATACTTGAACCCGGCGTCAATTTGCATTTTTGTATTACCGCCGAATCTATAGCCCGCATTTATATCCAAAACATTCCAACGCAAATTGTCATAGTGCAATTTACTGCCTGAATCTTTCATATCAAAATTCCAACTTGCGAATTCATGCGATAATCCCGCCCCCAACCAAAAACCATCACCACGTTGTGGGTTTGTTCCCATCCGTACATTTGAACGTGTTTGTGTGTTTGTCGGTTGTTGCGTTCCGACAACACGCGTATAATTACCATATGGTTGCCCCACTGTTGCATTCTGATTTTGCGTAATAATTTTTGAATTATTATTCATACGGTTTGCATATCCAGATGTTGAATAACTCCGCTGGGGTGAATTATAGTTACCTGTGTAATATGTTCCCGCCGCACACGCAATTCCCGGCAACAGCGCGAACAAAGAACAATTCAGAACCAAAGAACAGAATTTATTTTTCATATATCACTCCATATAATTATCATGAATATTCTATCACAAAATTATTGAAAAAAAAACAAGATTATGTAAAATACCACCGGTTTTTAATCAAACCGCGGCGGATATGGCGGAATTGGTAGACGCTCAGCACTAAGGATGCTGTGGAGAAATCCGTGGGGGTTCAAGTCCCCCTATCCGCACCAAAATTTTATATTGTTGGCGCATTTTCTGCTTGCCCGAAAAATTATAAATTTGCTACCCTATGTGTGAAAGGGATGAAAATTTTTAGACTGCTTTTTGCTGTATGCCTTGGCGTGCCCGCATTATGCGATGCGCGCGGGGTTGAATATGATGATGTTGTACGGGCGGCGTCTCGCACAACAGTAACGAACATTTCAAACACATCCCCTATGCGTGGCACAAATGCCATCACATCATCACAAAAGGCGCAAACAACCATTGGTACGCGTGCTGCGCCGACATCTGGGCGCGAACGTACGGCTGTCGTGACAAATGATTCACGCACGGCGTCACGGGCGGTATCCACACGGTCTGGGGCAAACGTGGTTTCACGCACGAACACACCGGCGACATCTGTTGTGACCCGCGGCGCAACAATGACCAATATATCCACACGTGGGTCGGCAATGAAATCGCGCAGCGCCACAACACAAACACCACGTCGCATGACATCGCGTACAACTGCAACATCTGCGCGTTTTGGGGGACGCAATATGTCACGCGCGGCGACAAACAATGAATCTGGGGTATTGAACACTAATTATACCCGTTGTCGCGAAATTTATTATGATTGTATGGATGAATTCTGTGCGAACAAGGACGCAAATCTGCGGCGTTGCGCATGTTCGTCACGGGCGACTGAATTTGATGATATAAAGAAACAGATATCTAAATTTGAAGACAAAATGCTGGATTTCAATCAGCGGTTGTTGTTGGTTAATATGGATGCCGAAGATGTTATGGCGATTAATACACCAACCGCGGGTGAAGACGCATTTTACGCAACAGACGACAAAACAAAATCTAAACAGGCACTGGACGATATTGCCAAAAAGTTAAATGCGACATTTGGTGATGATTCGTCGGGCACGTCGCTTTCGCCGATATCCCTGTCGTTAAATATAGATTCTGCATTTGATACAGTTGATTCGTTTATGGGTTCTGACACAACGGCAAAATCGGGGGCGGCGCTTTATAACGCGGCAATTCCTATTTGTCGCGAAACCGCGATGGAAGTATGCACCGAAGACGAATTATCATTGGCAATCAGTGGGTACACGATGTTAATGGAACAAGATTGCAACACTGTTCAAAAGGCGTACCAAACACAACTGGACACCGCCCGCACCAAGGTATTTGAAAGCGGGGCTTTATTGGACATGTCACGACTTGACGCATATCAGACACGCAATTCTGACGACATTTTGACATGCAAAAGAAAAATGATGAATATGTTGACCAACGACACAGTATGTGGCAAAAACATGGGCAAATGTCTTGATATGACGGGCAAATACATAGATCCGACAACCGGGACCGCGTTCTTGACATCCAACCTTGCAGATTTAGGAGATTTGATTATACGACCCGATGCAAACCAATCATGGACATCGGCAAATGGTGCGGGGAAATTCATAACATACCTGACCAACAAGAAACATTTTATTACGCCTGCCACAGAAAATTGCCAAGCCATCGCAGATAATCTTTGGAATGAATTTATAGAAGACGCCTTGGCCCAGATAAAATTGGCACAAACGGCAAAATTGGAAGAAATACGCCAGGCATGCACCAGTTTGGTCACAGAATGTTTAACAAACGCGTCCGATTCGATTGGTGAATTTGATGCGCGCGCATTATCTGTATTTGGCGTATCGGCGGACAGAACGGTTAACACGATGTGCAACGATGTTCGCAATGCATGCACGGCACTTATGGAATCTGGAAACGGCGCCGGGTGGGAATCGGGTGTATCTGGGATTGCGACATCCAAAACATATGACACAATTATATCAAGTTGCACCCAGGTTGGTCGTAATTGCATCATACAATCATGTCGGTCTATTTCTGGGAACTTTGATTTATGTGACGATGTTCAATTTTCACCGAATCGCCATGCGATATTGGAACGCACGGCGTGCTGGCCTGCGGTGTTATCTTGTGTTGGCGCGGCGGGTGATGATGCATTGATTGCGATTATGACATCATTGGGCAAGGACGCAACCGACGATTTCTATGATGATTTGTACACACGCACAGACCCAAATCCATATGATATATGTGAATACGACGGTCATTGTAATGGAAATTCTGGGGATGCAGAATGTGCTAAATGTCGCATTGCAGAACGCATATGGGGTCATTGCGAAGCGGCACCAACAGACACAATACCCGGTGAAGGCGGCACTGGTCATAATCATATAATTATGCCCAAGACCGTAAATGACACCTTGCTGTCATGGTTTGCGATAAATACCGGCACCGCGAACAGCACCGGCACCGCAAGTGACGCCAACAGCTGTATCAACACCCGTTGCACATCAGATATGTATAAACCCGGCATAGGCGGCCCAACAAGTTTAACCTGTGTACCGGACAATGGCACCACAGAAATTACAAGTGACGGGTTATATTGCCCCGCCCAAAACATAAAAATGACCGTGACAAACGACATAACAAATTGTTGTTTTGCCGCACCGAATGGTTGGGGTCACCGGTCATTATCCGACAATGCATGTTGCGAAACCGGAAATGTCACGAACGACGGTATATGCATGCCCAAGAATGTCACAAAACATAGGGTATTGGGAACCAACGGCAATAAAAAATTGGTTTGCATCGGCAACAATAAAACAACCGGTGCCGACTTTAACGATAATGATTTTCCCGCCGGAAAACAGGTTCAATGTAATGGTACATATATATATGTTGAAAATAACGCATACACCGAACCCGGCAGAGATAACCAGGGTATTGGTGGTACGGCGGTACATTACGCGCCAAAGATGCGTTATTACCCAAATAATGACAACAAACACGAAGATCCACAAGATGTCACATCCGGAATACAATCTTGGTTTATAAATTACGAATCAGATTGATAAAACGACATTTTTTTGGTAAAATATAATCGTACCCGAACCAAAAGGATTCCGTATGAAATTCAAAATTCCATATAACATCCGCAGGGCTTTGATACGCACGGCGTCTTTTGCCACATTGGCAATAATGTTTATATCATGCGGCAAAGATTACCGTGATATAGTAATAGATTGGGATTGGATTCATGATTGGCCAAGTCCGCGTGTTGTTGGCGAATATGCGAAACGCCCGGATGTACGGTCTGTCAAGATACGGTTTATTCCATCACTTGGCACAACCGCA
Source organism: uncultured Alphaproteobacteria bacterium (assembly GCA_905234465.1). Taxonomy (GTDB): domain Bacteria; phylum Pseudomonadota; class Alphaproteobacteria; order Rs-D84; family Rs-D84; genus Enterousia. The sequence goes on from CAJOHU010000017.1 coordinate 6,615, forward strand.
TACGATGTTTCGGAATTCAGACGCGCGCGTGATTCGTTGGACGCGTGTATCGCCCAAGATCCAAATATCGTCAAATGTGGCGGCACGATTTTGGTTGGGCACAGTGGCGCGGGTTTGCCACGCGACACAGCGTATGTCTATGGCATGAGTGGCGATGACAGCGCCCATTTCGCGGGATTGGGCACCAATGTTGTGCGTTATTATGATTGGGACGGCCATTCAAAATAGACACGCGAAAAAATGTTATGAATATATTCCCAAGGGGCGCAACAACTTGACAAAATAATATTTTTTACTATAATATAAACGAACATAACAAAGGGATTTTAGTATGAAAATCAGATTACCATACAACATCCGCAAGGCGTTATTATGTGTGACAATCGTTGTCACCATGTACGCATGCAACAAAGAACCATATAAAGAAATGGTTATAGATTGGGATTGGAGTAACCCACCAGACAAAGAACTAATAAAACAGTATGCAAATGATAAAGATGTCAAAACCATTGTATTAAACTTACTTCCATACTCTTCCGGCGGGTTTAATCCGGCGGGGTTCCACAGGGCGCGCGATACCCTTGCACTTAACTATTTTTCTATTAGTCCGGAAAATACAATTGGTCGTGGAACTATTTATGTTAATGAATTCAATGGGGCGCAACTACCAGATCCGTATGCAACAGATATTCATGGCATGTCGTTACCCGACAGCATTTGGTATACCAGCAAACACTTTAAAATCGCCCGCGGAGCCCCACCAATAAACAAATCAAGATAAAAATATTATCGGCATAAATATGCCGATTTTTATTGCAAAAAAAATTACATTAAAGTATGCTAAACGCATGAGAGAAAGAATTTTATTTTTATCTATCCTATTATTCTTACCAATATATGCGTATGGCAGTATAACACCTACGTGTCCTTCGGATTCTGGTTTATGTGACAGTACCCCCGGATGCAAGTCAATGATCGGAGGTTGTCAAGCCTGTGGACCTGGAGAATATTGTCCCGGTAACGGGGTGATCAAGACGTGCACAACCGAAGCGGGTTCTGATTTTGAGTTCTCGCCAGATGGTTCCACAGACATAACTGATTGTTATAAAAAGATAGATGAAAATAACAACTATTGTGAAAAAGAGAACGGGGAACACATTGCAACCTGTGGATTATTTTATTCCAATGGCACACCAAAATGTTGGGATGCCATTACGGGCGAATATGATGAAAACTATCACATAGAAAGTAATAATAAATGCTATTCTAACATACGGAATTGCGAACGATTTAACAAATCTGGTTGTGACGGCGCCGTTTCTGGTCGTTTAAAATGGTCAGTGGACGAATATTGGACATCTGCAGGCACAGCATATAATTGTGAATGCAAACAAACAGAAATCCTATATGGTTCTTGTATTGCCGATGTCACATACAGTTTAACTGATATTGACCCCGATAACGACACGGAACAAGCCACTATAACATATGCACCGTCTTCTTATGAATGTAAAAAATGCCCCGCCGGAAAATATCTTGTCCAATCAGATTTTACATCAAACAGTCAATGCGCCGGCGATACTGTCGCATGTTCCTGCACAAATGTTGATCAAGGGTATTACAGCACCGAATGCACAATAAAAGGAACATCTTCCTGTCAACAAACACCATGTCCAAAACCCGGGCAAACGACAAACGGCGTCGGTGCCGGCAAGTCAGAACAAGATTGTCATTATTCATCAGAAACAAAATTCTGTGATGCGACGGGGTGTTTCGACATACCCGATGCCGGGGGCGATAATGTTTGGCATTGGACTTACTAACCCACCAAGTTTATTTCATTTAATGTCTTTCTGATTATTTCCATTTGTGCGTCGGTGAACCGCCCCAAAACCCAGTCCGCCGCATCTATGGGCAACCCAAGGTTGCGCGGATGGTCAATACCGATTCGAATTCGCGTATATTCGCGTCCGACATTTGCGTCTATGGATTTTATTCCGTTATGCCCTGCACTGGAACCGCCGACCTTGGTACGCATATCGCCCAATTTCAAATCCATATCGTCATGAATCACAAACAGATTTTCAATCGGCACCTTATAGAAATCCATTATCGCGCGTACTGCGCGACCACTGTCGTTCATAAATGTCTGGGGCAATGCGAATATCACCCGCCGCCCATCAATATTTGCGGAATATGTTTTTGCAAACAATTCCCCCCGCCATTTTGCGCCGTCACCCGCCAAATGTTCCACCGCCATAAATCCAACATTATGACGCGTACGTCTGTATTGCGCCCCGGGATTCCCAAGTCCAACAATTAAAATCGGTTTATTTTCTTGCATATGTTTTAACTCTTTTTTATTATATTATCATATAAAGGAGATAAAGATGAAGTTAAAAACGTCAATTATTTTATCTGCACTGACAATAAGTGCAACATCGTCTGCGATTGCGAATCCGGTTTGGGATTTGTATGTCGGGGCAAGTGTTGGTGTTGGCGCAGAAACCGTATTTGCCGATGGGCATAAAACCACAAACACGGCGCAATCTTTTGGTGCGTTGGCGGGGGTTGATGTTCCCCTGTTCCGGTTTGAGGCAGAATATAATTATCTGAACGAAACAGATTATCACGCGCACCTTGGAATGCTGAACGCGTATTTCAAGATTCCATCTGTGGTTATTAAACCGTACCTTGGCGCGGGTGTCGGGTTGGTTCTGGACGGTGAAAACGATGCCATACATACCAAGTATGAAAATACCGCAACATACCAAGGTATGATTGGTGTGACATTAGATGTGCCGGCATTACCATTCAAATTTGATGTAGAAGGTCGCGCAATTTACATTCCGAACATGTATAAATTTGAAAACATCAAACCAGATTTATTACATTACGAAGGCCGCATCAAAATACGGTATATATTCTAACAACCGGGGCGTACGCGCCCCGAACTTTACGGGGGCAAAATGCTGACACTGATTGACGGAAATTCAATTTTATTTCGCGCATATTATGGCGTGCACAGTCGCCTTATGCGGTCTGACGGGACACCGACTGGCGCGGTCTATGCGTTTCTGAATATGATGTTGCCGGTATTTGCCGCCGCAAAGTCCGATGATATTTTTGTATGTGTATTTGACGCATCGCGAAAAACATTTCGCCAAGACATTTATCCTGAATACAAGGCGAATCGTGATGAAACACCGGCAGATTTGATAACTCAATCGGTCATGGTGCAACGCGGTCTGTCTGATATGGGGGTACCGGTTCTGTGCATTCCGAATGTAGAAGCCGATGATGTTATCGCGACACTTGCCACACAAAATTGCCAAATTGCCGATAAAACACGAATTATGACCGGCGATAAAGATTTGATGCAGTTGGTATCTGATTGCATTTTTCTGTATGACGGTATGAAGCAGAAAATAATAAATCGTGAAGAAGTCATTGAAAAATTTGGTGTTCCCCCGGACCGTGTTGTTGATGTTCAATCATTGATGGGCGATTCGTCTGATAACGTTCCGGGTGTGCGTGGCATTGGACCCAAAAAGGCGGCAGAATTAATAAACGAATTTGGTTCATTGGATAATCTGTATAACAATCTTGATAAAGTGAAAAACGAACGCGTTCGCAATATGTTGGCAACTTCACGTGAATCGGCGTATATATCGCGCGATTTGGTGACACTGAAACGCGATGTAGATTTATCTGGATTGAAATTATCGCCATTCCGTTTTAATCGCACCGGCGCACTGAACTTTGTCCGCACAGAATTAGAAAGTAATTCTTTGGTTGAAAAAATATCTAAAACCTTCCCTGAAACAAAAGACAAACCGACACAACCTGCGTTTAATTTCCCGGGTTCCGAATGCCCGATTGATGTGACACCATCGTCCACCGCGCTACGCAAAGAAGCCCCCAAAAAAATGACATTTGAAAAAATCACAACTGTTTCGGAATTAAAAAAATTCTTGGCAACCGTAAAAGATGTCATCGCAATGGATACGGAAACAACGGGTCTGAATCAAATGACCGACAAAATGGTCGGAATGTCTTTGGCAACCGATTCCACGCATGGGGTGTATATTCCACTGCGTCATCATACCGCCGGTGGCGATTTGTTCGGTGGTACTGAATTGGCACCGAACCAAATTTCCATCACAGATTTGTATAAAAATATTTGGCCAATATTGACCAATAAAAATATTACCAAGGTCGGTCATAACATTAAATTTGATTTGCACATCATGGCAAACGAAGGTTGGGATATTGAAAAAATTTCACCTGTGGATGACACTATGCTGATTTCATACGCATTGCACGGCGCATCGCATTCACACGGAATGGATGAATTGGCAATAAAATATTTGGGGCACGAAAATATAACATTTGCGTCACTGTTTCCACCAAAAACCCGCGATGCAGACATGCACTTTGACGAATTACCGATTGATACGGCATATCCGTACGCAGCCGAAGATGCCGCGGTGACGATGGGACTGTATGAAATTATGCGCCCGGAACTGAATGCAAATGAAAAATTGGCACAACTGTATGAAAAATGCGACAGACCATTGTTAATGGTTCTGACTGTTATGGAACGCAATGGTGTCTTGGTTGACCGCGCGCGTTTAAATCAACTGTCGGGCGTGTTCCATGAACAATTAACGAAAATCAGTACTGAAATATTTGAAATGGCGGGGCACGAGTTTAATATTGCAAGTCCAAAACAACTGGCGACTGTTCTGTTTGATGAAATGCATATGCCGGGAAACAAACGCCGTTCCACGGATGCAGACAGTCTGAATGATTTAATTGAACACCATCCTATTATTGAAAAGATACTGGATTGGCGGTCAATCGCGAAATTGGCTGGAACATATGCAGATGCGTTGCCGCACCAAATTGAATCTGACGGACGAATTCATACAACATATCTTCAAACCAGTACGAACACCGGACGTCTTTCGTCACGTGACCCAAATTTACAAAACATTCCTGTTAAAACAGAATTGGGCGAAGAAATCAGAAAATGCTTTGTCGCGCCGGCGGGGCGCGTACTGATTGCGGCGGATTATTCGCAAATTCAATTACGTCTTTTGGCGGATGTCGCAGATATTAAGACATTCAAAGACACTTTCAATGCCGGTGCCGATATTCACGAACAAACCGCGCGCAAGATATTCAATATTCCGTCATCAACTATTGTGCCACGGGATTTGCGCCGCGCCGCCAAGACTGTGAATTTTTCAATTATATATGGAATATCGTCTTTTGGGTTGGCGGCGCAATTGGATATTCCGCGTGCCAAGGCCCAGGAAATCATCAATTCGTACATGGCGGGATTACCCGAAGTTAAAACATATATAGATAACATAAAAAAATTCGCATCTGAACATGCATGCGTTTATACCCCATGGGGACGCCGCATTGAATTACCCGAAGTTAAAAACCCACGCATGCGCGCGTACGCGATGCGGGCGGCTATCAATGCACCAATCCAAGGTTTTGAAGCGGACCTTATGCGATTCGCAATGATAAAAACATTTAATGAAATCATAAAACCAAACAGCGATAAAATTAAACTTATCATGCAGGTTCACGATGAAATGGTATTTGAATGTGATTCTGATGTTGCACAAGATTTTGCCAATAAAATAAAATCTGTTATGGAAAGTGTGACCAAGATATCTGTACCACTGCGGGCGGATTATGTTATCGCACCATTTTGGGGAAAATAATTATCACATTTGAATAAAAGCACCCGGTTTTTTCGCCAATTCTGCTATAGCCTTATCCAATGTTTCGCGATATTCCAGAAATTTCTTTTTATTTTCTGCATCTAAATTATTTATTGCCGGCAACTTAACGGTCATAGGGTTCACATGTTTGCCATCTTTGATAATTTCATAATGTAAATGTGGCCCTGTAGATAAACCGGTTGACCCCGAATACCCAATAATTTGTCCCTGTTTTACGACAGTACCAACCTTTACATTTTTGGCAAATTTTGACATATGCGCGTACAAAGTTTCAAAAGAACCATTGTGACGAATCTTAACAAAATTTCCATGTCCGCGATTAAACCCACGTGCAACCACGCGTCCCGCACCCGCCGCAGGAATCGGTGTACCGGTTGGTGCGCGGAAATCAACACCTTTGTGCGCGCGGGTAAAGCCCAAAACTGGATGTTTACGCCGTGTGGAAAAACTGCTTGTGACCTTGGCATTGTTTATCGGCGTGCGTTTCAAAGACTTAATCGCACCATTTCCATTTGGATCGTAATACCCAACCGTCTTATCAGATTTTCTGAACCGATACATTTTGACATTACCGCGCAATGCATCAAAAGACACCTCAACAACCGCACCATTATCAATGCGTTGTCCATTACTGTAATTTTCTTCATAAACCACAGAAAATTTTTGTCCTGCGCGGACATCGCGTTCAAAGTCCATTTCAAACGCCAACAAATCATAGACTTCCGCCAAAATACCCGCAGGAATATCTGCACGCATCCCGGCAAGATAAAAACTGTCACCATCCAAAATTTCACCCTGACGATAAACCAGATGCGTATCTCGTTCTATATCAACCGCATTACATTTCCACGCCCCCGAATCATCACATGTCAATTCAACACGACGCCATGGTCCCGGCACAACCGTAATCTTAGAAGGTGAATTTTCCGTACCATTTCGCACAAATTCTATTTTATCGCGGTCTGCACGCAACCCAGTGATACCAGCATCAGATTTTAATACTTTGGCGATTGCATTTATATCGTTATGCCCCAATCCCTGGTCTGATAACAATTTAGACAAAGTATCACCCGCGGTGACATTTACAACCAATGCTTCTTCCTGTACTGAATTATTTACCGGCGCATCCCCGACCCGGTGTCCAAAGACCAAAACCGTCACAATCGCGCCAAGCGCAAAAATTGCCGCCAACCATAAAACAACCCGCACAAATTTATTTGATGTAAGAATATTTTTTGCTTTTTCCATGGCGTCCATTATAATAGTTTTATGACAATAAATCAAGCCTTTGAAATTTTAAAAGATGCCGGTGGTATCCGCGCCGCCCGAATTATCACAGATAATATAAAAAAATTATCGCGTATTCGTGTATGGTTTATCGCGCGCGCACTGCGTCATGGGGTTCCGGTGGCAAAAATTATTCACAAAAAATGGTTTTATGGGTTGTGCTTTTACACAGACAAACACACATTGGACCCACGACCAGATACCGAAACATTGGTTTCCGCAGTTATTGCCGACAACCCAAAAAAACCAAAGATACTGGATTTAGGTACCGGCACAGGTTGTATTATCATATCATTGGTAAAGAATATTTATGGCGCAACCGGTACAGCGATTGATATTTCGCGCGGCGCGTTGCGCGCAGCACGCCGCAATGTGACAACGCATAAGATAAAAGATAAAATAAAAATCATTCGTGGCGACTTTGCGAACTCCAAAATTATAAAAGAAAAATTTGATATTATCGTTTCCAACCCACCCTATATTGCACGGGGCGATACACGTGTAGATGCGGGCGCAATGCACGACCCACGGATTGCACTCTATGCGAAAAACAACGGATTGTCCGCATATGAACAAATTGCAAAAAACGCAAAAAATTGGTTAAAAAAATCGGGGCGCATCTACCTGGAAATTGGCGCAGGCATGGAAAAATCCGTCCGACAAATTTTTGAATCTGCCGGGTGGAAATTCGTCCGCACAGAAAACGATTTGTGCGATATCACACGGCTTTTGGTATTTAGCCTTTGAACGAAGGATTATTCTGTTTCAACCAACCAATCATAGAATCATCGCCATGCCCATGAACTACATATGTATCATCGGGCAAATTGCGCGCCAACAAATTCGCAATAGATTTTTTCAACACCGCCTCATCGCCGCCGGGCAAATCGGTGCGCCCCACCCCATCACGGAAAATTGTATCGCCAGTCAATAAAATTTTATATTCTGGAAAGTAAAACATTACCCCGCCCAAAGAATGTCCCGGTGAATCTATTATTTCCATATCAATGTTATCCAAAATCTTTACCCGCCCGGCGTTCAATTCGTGTGGTTGCACAAAATCATTCGGAATGCGTGGCAATTCCCAGAAATCTAAAATTGGGTTTCCCCACAACACCAACGGCACATCACGCGAATTCAGAAACCACGGAACATTATAACGCGCCGCCAATTCTGGTGCCACAGAAATATGGTCACTGTGTCCATGCGTAGAATAAATTGCCTTTAATTTTAATCCGCGTTTGTCCAGTAATTCTTGCCAATCATCCACGCGTCCCCATGCGTCAAATATAACCGCATCCGAATCATCCGACACCAAAACAGAATTGGTGAACTGTGGCGGCATGTGAAAGATTTCAAATTTATTTTTTGGCAATTTTTGACTTTTTTGCTGTTGGTTTCACGTGTGATTTCTTACCAACAATTTTCATAATTTCATCACCAGTCAATGTTTCGTGTTTCAGCAATTCTTCCGCCAATTTTTTAACCGTATTTTTATTTTTGGTTAAAATTTTAACCGCGTCCGCATACGCCACATCCAACCAAGATTTAATTTCTGCATCAACGATTTCCGCAGTTTTTTCAGACGCCGCTTCTAACGGTACGCGCACGCCGAAACTTTGTCCTTGGTTCACGGCCACCATACCAATTTTACGCGACAGACCCGCGGTTGTTATAGAACGTCGCGCCAACCGCGTTGCCATCGCAATATCAGATTCTGCGCCGGTTGTGATTTTATCCGGTCCAAAGAATACCTGTTCCGATGCGCGCCCCGCCAACGCGATAGACAAATTCGCACGAATTTCTTCCAAAGACATAGACACTTTGTCATCTATGGGCAAATGTTGCACCATACCCAACGCCCGTCCACGCGGAATAATTGTCGCCTTGTGTATCGGGTCTGCAACATCAGAATAAACCACACTAACGAATGCGTGTCCCGCTTCGTGATATGCTGTCAGTTTTATATCTTGTGGGCGCATTTTGCGAATCTTGCGCGGTCCCATCAGTAATTTATCGCGTGCTTCTTCTACATCATCTTTGGCGACAAATTTACGCCCTGCCCGTACCGCGTGCAATGCAGATTCATTCAACAGGTTCTCCAAATCTGCCCCCGAAAACCCGGTTGTTCCGCGCGCCAATTCACCAAGGTTTACATCTGCACCTATCTTAATTTTTTTTGCGTGCAGTTCCAAAATTGCCTTTCTTCCCGCCATATCAGGCAAATCAATATGCACCTGGCGATCAAATCTGCCGGGACGCAACAGTGCTGGATCCAACATATCCGGACGATTTGTTGCACCAATAACGATGATTCCTGTCTCGTTTGAAAAACCATCCATTTCAATCAGCAACTGATTTAATGTTTGTTCACGATCTTGGTCGTTAAATGCATTCTGGCTGCGGCGCTGACCGATTGCATCAATTTCATCAATGAACAACAGACACGGCGCATTACGTTTCGCCATTTCAAAAATTTCTTTAATCTTGGCAACCCCAAGTCCAACGATTATGCCCGAAAAATCACTGCCCGATGCGGCAAAGAACGGCACATTCGCTTCACCGGCGATTGCGCGCGCCAACAATGTTTTTCCTGTACCCGGTTCACCCGACAGCAATACCCCACGTGGCACACGCGCACCAACGGCGGCAAATTTAGATTTATCGCGTAAAAAATCAACCACTTCTGCCAATTCTTGTTTTTCCGAATCAATTCCGGCAACATCTTGAAATGTAGTCTTCGGTTTTCCCGTGACAATTTTCGTTGGATTTTGCCCGATTAATGTACGACTAAGTCCACCGGCACCGCCACGCAGTCCGCGAAAAATCCACCAAATAAAGAATATTCCCATAATAATCGGCACCCACGTCCCAAGGTATTCAACCCAACCCTTAGACGTGTCAATAGATACAGATGTGCCCCCCGTTGATAATTTTTCTAACAGTTCTGGGTTGTACGTAATAACCGCGTTATATTTTGTTCCATCTTTTAATTTACCTGTGGCGATGTTGTCACGAATGTTCATTGTTTCAATATCACCACTTCTGCGCAACACATCCGAAAAAGTCAGTTCCAATGGTTCTTTTGATGTAATATCAGCACCCGTTCCGCCATTCCACATACGCGCCATAAATGCGTTTCCAACGACAACGACGAACAAGATACCAAACAGTATCAAAAACCACGCGGAACCATTCCGTTTTTTATTTTGAGCTAATTTGTTTAATACGTTTTTTTCCATATCTTTTCCTAAAACTTGTTTTTTGACCTTCACGAACAACGATAATCCGACCACCCAGGCGCCGAATCGTGCAATGCCCAAGTGTGAATTTACAATCACCGCGCAGTTTATCCATTGCACCCAATAACGCATTCAGACGTGGCTGATACCTGTCCCCCCCGACTGTTTGAATAACAGTTCCCAAAAACTTTAGCCTAATATCAGGTCCCAGGTCAAATAGAAAAGATTCACCAAACACTGCGCGTCCCGCATATGTGACGCGACCAACCAATTTTCTGACATGCGCTTCCATATCTTCGCGCACGCGCCCAATGTTTTGAATCGCCAACAAAATACGTTCATCTGACACCCCCATCGCATCTTGAACCATATGGCGATTTTGGCGAATTTTCACACGTGTATAGTGTGGGTCGTCATTCATTTCATCTGAAAAATATTTAATTCCGCGCGAATCGCAATAATCACGCAATTCACGCCTAAACACATTTAACAAAGGGCGAATGATTTTGATTCCGTCCATCACAGATTCACCGCGCATGGCACCAAGACCGTAAACACCACTGCCCCGGGCCAGATTCATCCAAAAGGTTTCAATTTGGTCATCTGCCTGGTGCGCGGTTGCGATAAATCTGATCCTGTTTTTATGACAGAAATTCGTCATAAATTTATATCGTGCGATTCGCGCAGCATCTTCCAATCCGGTTGTTGGCTTTTCGCCACACCAAGAAAACACGTGACATTCAACGCCCAATTTTTTACACAAATCTTGAACATATTCAGCCTCAATATCGGCGCTGGGGCGCAGGCAATGATTCACATGCAGACACACCACATCCATGCCAATTTCAACCAACCAATGCAGCAACGCGACAGAATCTACACCGCCACTGACCCCGACGGCGATTTTCTGACCGGAATATTTACGCATAAAATCTAAAAAATTTTTGTTCATAACTGACACATTCTATGCTATAATTCCGAAAAATAAAGGAAAAAGTATGGAAAAATTAAATTCTTTGGCGGTGTATTGCGGGCACACATTTGGCACAAATCCGCAATTTGAACGTGATGCGGCACGCATTGGTGAATTATTGGCACGGAATAAAATTCGCATGGTTTTCGGTGGCGGAAATGTTGGTCTTATGGGGGTGACGGCGACAACCGCATTAAATAACGGTGGTACAGTATTGGGTGTGACGACGCATGATGTACTTGCAAAACAAGAACCCGTACATCCAAAAATCTGTGTAGAGGTTGTTGATGGTGTGAACGAACGCAAACAACGCATGTACGACCTTTCTGATGGTTTCATCATTTTGCCTGGTGGAATCGGCACGCTGAATGAATTCACAGATATTTTAACCATGCAGCAAATTGGCGAAACCAAAAAACCACTATTTTTCATGAACACCGCAAAGTTTTGGGAATCTTTTTCAAATATGTTTATGTCTATGCATGCGAATGGATTTATTGAAGACGTTGGTGATTACAATGTTTTTGTTGCGGATACACCGGATGAATTATTCAAAAAGATAATAAAATGATTTCTTTTCACTAAAATTTGTCTTTGCCAAAAAATGTGGTATAATTATCTCGAATCGGATGGATGGTTCGGTTTGAAAACACCGAAGAAATCATTCACAGATATATGATGTTTTTTGCACCATTCCGGATGGTTCTTTGAGCAACAAACAAAAGGGAGAGTGGAATGTACAAAAATATACTTACGGCGATGGCGGTCGTCGTACTGGGTACTGCGTTTGCATTTGGTGCCGCCGATCCAAAAGACCGCATCTTAACATCGCAAACCTATGTTGATGCGATTGTGGGTGCACTGGCAAACAGCATGAAAGGAGCTGCCGGCACAGTTGTCATACGCGATAACAGTGGTGACCCAACCGGTGAGGTTGGAATTTTGGACAATCCCGAAAATTACAATGAAAACACAAATGCCGATAATTTGGTAACTGCGGGTTTTGTCGCAGACGCAATTGATGGTTTAGACATTCCAACCACCGAAAGCATAGTCAATGATATTCCAACATTACAGATGTCTAAATTAACATGCGCGAACGCAAATGATTGCACGCTATGGGACATAGAAACACGTACTGTATTGGGAACAGATGTAGAATGTTCAACCAACACAGATTGTGCCAGTTTCATATGTGCACCGGGTACCGGCACCCCAGCATGCCAGAATAATATATGTCAATGCGTTTCGTTATAACTATTTAAACAAGGAGTATGATTATGTACAAGAATATATTTATGGCGGTGGCGATGGTATTGGTGGGAACTTCACTCGCCATGGCAACCGATACGCGTTTAACATCTAAGACATATGTTGACGGCAGAATTGATCCATTATACGCCGGTACCGCGGGTACGGTCGTCACACGTGACAATAATGGCGCGCCTGTTGGTGGTCGCGCAATTTATGACGGAACTGGCACATATACATCAAGCAACGCCAATGATTTAGTGACCGCAGGTGCGGTATCCGGACTGGCGAATGTGACATTACCATCAGGTACAGCAAACACTGTTGTTATGTATAATACCACTGGCACAATCGGTGGCGAGCGTGCAATTTATGACGGAACTGGCACATATACATCAGGCAACGCCAATGATTTAGTGACCGCAGGTGCGGTGGCTGATTTAGTGACCGTTCCAACCGCGGGCGATATCGCAGAAGACTTACCAACGGTGGAAACAACAAAATTGACATGCGCAAACACCGGTACATGCACACTGTGGGCAATGGATTCCCAAGAAGTATTTGGTGCTGAATGCGAAACAGATTCAGATTGCGGTGCCCCACAAAGCGGAAAAGTTTGCACCCAAAAGAAATGTGTCACCGCAACTCCGGCTTAATTCTGTTCTACAATATCTATAACCTTATCGTGCGCGGAAATTCCGCGCACAATTTTTATGTGTGACCGCGGCACATCAAAATGTTTTGCCAATAATTTAATCACCGCATCATTTGCCGCCCCATCCACAGGCGCCGCGGTTATATGTATGCGCAACCGCCCATCGGCATCGGTGGAAATTTTATTTTGGCGCGCACGCGGAATAACACGAACATTTATTCGTTGCATAACATTTCCCGCATAATTTTTATACATGCGTCCGTTCTGTTGCCCGCAATCAAGTGCAAATGAAAATGAAAAACACTTTGATTAAACAAAGGTGCCGACATTCCTGCGTTTGCAAAGACATTAAATTCATTCTTTATACCCAAAATGTCCGCGGTTTTGGCAAAGCATTCCCAAAAACCCGCCTGTTCTGCGGCGGACGCATGACGTGCAAAGTCTAATATATTTTCATATTCGCCACGCGGGACAACCAAAACATGCGTGTTGCACATTGGATTCACATCATAAAAAGACATCGCGTATTCATTTTCAAACACACGCTTTGACGGAATTTCACCCCGAATTATTTTCGCAAATATATTGTTTTTGTCATACATAAAACGCCCCTTTTGCCTATTGGTTTATTATTCTATCAAAACGAACCGACACGTTTCAATTAAAAAGATTGTACACCCCACTTGAATTTGCGGTTTTTATTATTATATTTCCACTATGCAAAGGGTGTTTACGTACAAAAGGATTTATTATGTTAAAACCACTGAATAATTATGTTCTAATCCAAAGAATTGAAGAAGAAAGCAAAACCGCCGGTGGAATTATTATTCCGGACACCGCCAAAGAAAAACCTTCACGGGGTCACGTCATTGCAATTGGCGATGGAATTTTTGAAAATGGTGCGCGCGTGCCCATGACGGTCAAAGTTGGGGATATTGTCCTGTTTGCAAAATGGGCGGCATCTGCGAATGATGTCAAACTTGATGGGAAAGAATATGTTTTGATAAAAGAATCTGATATTCTTGGTATTTTATAAAGGGGGTATTTATGGCAAAAGAAATTATATTTGATACAGACAAACTGGCTGCGGGTGTTGATAAATTGGCAAACGCGGTAAAAATCACTATGGGGCCTAAGGGTCGTACGGTTGTAATTGATAAATCATACGGTGCACCGGTTGCCACCAAAGACGGTGTGACGGTGGCCAAGGCGGTATCTTTACCCGACCCAACCGAAAACATTGGTGCCCGCATGATTCAAGAAGTCGCCAAAAAGGCGGGCGATGATGCCGGGGACGGCACAACAACCGCGACTGTATTGGCGCAAAAGATTTTCCGCGAAGGTCGCCGCGTTATCGCTGCGGGCATGAATCCTATGGATATCAAACGCGGAATTGACATCGCGACATCTGCGGTTGTGGCAGATATAGAATCACATGCGCGCCCGGTAAAAAACAGTTCTGAAATCGCCCAGGTCGCAACAATTTCTGCGAATGGTGATTCTGACATCGGTAAAAAAATCGCAGATGCGATTGAAAAAGTTGGCAAAGAAGGTGTTATCACTGTTGAAGAAGCCAAGGGTCTGGACACTGAAATTGACGTGGTAGAAGGCATGCAATTTGACCAAGGTTTCATGTCACCGTATTTCGTCAGCAACAGTGAGAAAATGTTGGCAGAATTGGATAATGTCGCAATTTTGGTTTCCGAAAAGAAAATCACAGGACTTCAGGCACTATTACCAATTTTGGAACCAATAGCTCAGCAAGGAAAACCTTTGTTAATCATCGCCGAAGATGTGGAATCCGAAGCATTGGCAACATTGGTTCTGAACCGGCTGCGTGGCGGGTTAAAGGTTTGCGCAGTCAAAGCACCCGGATTCGGTGACCGCCGCAAAGAAATGTTGCGCGATATCGCGATTGTGACAGGTGCAACCGTTATATCAGACGATATGGGAATGAAATTTGATAATATAACCCCGGCGGTTTTAGGGTCTGCAAAACGCGTGGTTGTTGATAAATCTACCACACTGATTGTTGGCGGTGCCGGTGACAAAGGCGCAATTTCTGACCGTGCAGACGAAATTCGCAAACAAATCAAAACAAGTACCAGTGACTATGACCGCGAAAAATTGGCGGAACGTTTGGCAAAATTGGTTGGTGGTGTTGCTGTTATCAAGGTCGGCGGCATGACAGAAGTAGAAGTCAAAGAAAAGAAAGACCGCGTTGATGATGCATTGGCGGCAACACGCGCCGCCATCGCAGACGGAATTGTCGCAGGTGGCGGTGTTGCATTGGTTCGTGCCGTTGCCGCGTTGAGCAAAATATCTGGCGATAATACCGACCAAAATGTTGGAATTGATATTGTGCGCCGTGCCATTGTTGCGCCTTGTGCCCAGATTGCAGAAAACGCGGGTACATCGGGCGAAATTGTCGTCGGCAAAGTATCAGAATCCAAAGAATATAATGTCGGATACAACGCCCAGACCGGTGAATACGTTGATATGTTAAAGGCGGGTATCATTGACCCGACCAAGGTTGTAAAAACCGCAATCATGGCGGCGGCGTCAACCGCGGGCGTATTGCTGACAACCGGGGCGGTAATGTCTGAAATTCCCGAAGAAAAATCGTCAACGCCGCAAATGCCGGGCGGAATGCCGGGTATGATGTAGTAATTGATAAATATTGCTAGTAATTGTTGAACACCCCAAGGTTGAATCTTTGGGGTTTTGTTTTTGAGATGTTTTATTTTACACCGCACCGAATCGCCACAAGACCCAATGTTATTTTCCAGATAATCGTCACACCGCAGACGTGCGGTGCCCAGTCTGAGCGTAGCGAAGACCTGCTCCGCAGGAGATTTTTCATCGCCATGCGATGAAAAACTTTTGTGTCTGCGACGCAAGTTTACGGCGTTGCCGTAAACTGGGTCCCGCACGGTCGGCGGGATGACTGTTCTCTGGAATACAAAAAAAACGGTGGCATTTGCCACCGTTTACTAACCACTAACCACTACCACAGCGGGGTTGAGTGGAACAAAAAGGTACCTTTTTGTCCACCCCTTTTTTTAACTTTTTTTAATTTTTTTAATTTTTTCCGCAACACCACGGATTCCGTGGCATGCAGCCACTTTTTGTGTTCGCCCATTTTTGACCAAAACACGAACGAACAAAAAGGTACCTTTTTGTTACAATGTAAGCATTGGAAATCAAGGGAAAGGGAAATATCAGATGAGTATCAAACGCATATTTATCGTAATATCCGCAATTTTTGCGGCGTCTGCGGTATTTGCGGATAA
>CAJOHU010000018.1 GCA_905234465.1 uncultured Alphaproteobacteria bacterium
TATTACGATAAATATGCGTTTGATACTCATCTGATATTTCCCTTTCCCTTAATTTCCAATGATTACAGTATAACAAAAAGGTACCTTTTTGTTCGTTCGCGTTTTGGGCAAAAATGGGCGAACACAAAAACAGGCTGCACCCCACAGAATCCGTGGTGTTGCGGGAAAAATAAAAAAAAATTAAAAAAAGTGTAAAAAAAGGGTGGACAAAAAGGTACCTTTTTGTTCCACTCAACGGCGCAGAAATTGCGCTTTATAAGTGATTATTCCAGAGAGCCGGTTCTCCTCCTGTGGAGGAGTACGGTGTGGAACACCGGGAGGTGGTTAGAGCATTCGTTATTATTCTGTATTCTCTGACCACCCCGGCGGGTGCTACCCGCCACCCCTCCAATGGAGGGGAACTTGCACCGCCCTTCGGCGGGATGACGGGTCTCTGGAATACTAACCCTTGTTCCACGAAGCCTTGGCGAAGTGGAAACTAACACTAACCACTATTATAATAAAAAACGGGCGCATCCGCACGCCCGTAATAACCACCGCTAATAATGGCACCCTATTTCGCACGTTCTACATATTCCAACGTTTCGGTGTTCACAACAATTTTTTCACCTTGTTCAACAAACACAGGAACCTGAACACGTACACCGTTATCCAAAATCGCAGGTTTGCCACCACTGCCGGTTGCGGTTTGACCCTTTAATGCTGGTTCCGTTTCCGCAATCGTCGCAATAATCGTTTTTGGCAAAGTCATTGACACAGGTTGACCTTCTACAAAGTTGGTCTTAACCGTCATATCCGGCGCCAAAAATTTTACCTGTTCGCCCAATGAATCCACCGGCATAGTAAATTGTTCATAGTCAGACAAATTCATAAAATATGCATCTGTACCATCAGAATACAGGTATTGACAATCGCGGTCTTCTACCATTAATTTTTCAACTTTGTCTTCGGCGCGCCAACGGTCACCGCCCTTGTTGCCTGAATCAATATCTCGCAAGTCCGCCTGAACAAATGCCCCGCCCTTGCCTGGTTTAACCTTGGTAATAGATGTCACGGTATAACGCCGACCATTGTGAGAAATTACCCAACCCACGCGCATATCGTTTGCTGTCACTGATGCCATTTTTAATCCTCTTGGTTTACATTTAACACGCCAAGAGTATAAGAAACATCATAAAAACGCAAGTTTTTTTAGAAACAATTCTCATCGCAATTTTTTTATTCTTTTATTGGCACCCGATTTGTGATATAATTCAAAGCATGAAAAACAGAATTTTATTTTTGTCGTCTGCCCTGTGTATCTGTGGAATGACGGCGGCGATTGCGTCTGAATGCAGTGGAAATGAATGTTATGGCGAAATTCCAAACACTGAATATTCGGTGGTGGAGTACGCGGACGAATCAGATGTCATGTTTGACTATGCACCCGATGTCACCCCGATGGCAAGTGTTAAATTGCTTTCTGTAAAACCAGTACCGGTTGACAATCGCGCGCCGATTTGGGACGGGACAAGCGAAAAATCTAAACCTATTACTAAATACACTAAAACGGTCAGTTGGAAAAACGGCGTACCATTGTGGGATGATTCTATATCCGACTATCGCACCAAAGATTTTCGCGATTGGATGCTAAACGATTTGCCTATGGTTTATTTATATGATTCTAATGACACAGAATTGGTTGATTTGTATAATGACACAATGAGTGATGCAGCAATTACGCGCGCACGCATTGAAGAAATCTTAAGTCCGAATCGTCCATCTGAAAATTTGTGGGGAAATTCATGCGATGCCCGATATACGGCGCAAGATATGTCAAAACCGATTCGCGCGGCATTTGGTGATGACGGGTGCCCTTTTGAAACAGAAACAGAATGTGATATATGGCGCCGCAAACCGATTTTTCGTGAATATGTATCCCCACGCAGTCCAAAAATCCGTCAAGATAAAATGTATGAATTATTATCATCGGTTGAATGCAACGGCGATTTAGACGCAAATTCTCCCGCCGCGGCACCATTGCTGGAAAGATATAAAATGTTAATGCAATCTGCACGGGCATGTTGCACCGAAGGTATGAAATATTCATTAAAAACTGCCGGTGCATCCGATGGATTGATATACAAATTTATGGCTGATGATGCGAATTTCTATAACATTGGTGATCGTTGCCTTATGACAACAGATGCAGAATTAGACGAAAAGTATCCTGAAACGGCAACCGCGGCGGTAATTGGGGATGTCCGGAATGGTTGTTTATGTCGTGGCCGGCAATGGTTCACCGCAATGTTGGCGCCGTTCGTAGATGCATGGCGCGCAAGCCCGGAATTTGCACAGTCTAAATTTTATTGGACATACACCGATGGTCTGAACCGTCGGGTGACCGTATCAATAAATGATGACGTTCAAAATGTTTTGGATCAAATTGCGGCATGTCCGTAATGGTAACTGTTTTAACACAGAACAAATGGCGTGCAACAAATGCACGCCATAATTTTAATTAATCAGAACTAAGCCAATTTTGCCGCGGCGCGTGTCAAACGGGACACTTTGCGTGCCGCACGTTTTTTCGGCATGGTTTTGCCCGCCGCCTTCATCATTTTGCTTTCCGCAGAACGAACCGCTGCGACAGCCGCCGCCTTGTCCCCAGATGCAATAGCCTTAACCGCTTTTTTGTTTTCTGTTTTAACCGCACTGCGACGCGCAGTATTTACCGCGTTCTTTTTCGCCGTGACCAATATTCTTTTTTTAGATGATTTGTGGTTTGCCACTTTATTTTCCTTTTATTTGTTTTCGTTTTCTGATATTTTATAGAAAACAAACACAAAATCAAGGAAAATAATAATGTTATATATTTTTGGAATAATTATCGCATATTTATTGGGTTCTGTACCATTTGGTATCTTTGTAACCCGAATCGCAGGTCGTGGTGACCTGCGCAAAGTCGGCAGTGGTAATATCGGTGCCGCAAATGCGATGCGTGCCGGTGGGTTCAGGTTATTTGCATTGGTCTTTTTGTTGGATATGGTAAAAACAATGATTGCTGTTTTTGTTGGATATGCAATAGGCGGTATCAGTTTTGCTGCATGGTGTGGATTTTTTTCTGTGTTGGGACATTGTTATCCGATATGGTTGGGGTTTCACGGTGGCAAGGGTGTGTCGTGCGTATTTGGAATGCTGATGGCGATTAACCCATTAATGTTCGTGTTTGCTGGAATTGAATGGTTGGTGGTTGCATTAAGTTTGGGATATTCTTCGTTGGCATCAATGACAATGTTATGTGTCGCACCAATTTTGGCTTTTACAGCATCACCCACGGTTGGTTTCGCGTTTTTATGTACATCGTTGATTTGCATATGGCGGCATCGGGAAAATATAGGTCGCCTGGTTGGCGGAACAGAATCAAAGTTAAATTGGCGTTGGAAAAAATAGCCTAAATCTTTTGGACTTTATTTTATCGCGATTTTGTGGTATAATGCCAACCAAGTAGCACAGGGAGGTTTTTGCCATGAAATGTTTTTTAGTGGCTTTGTTTGCAGTCGTTCCATTTATCGCAAATGCGGCAGATGCCCGCGACCCGCGCGTTAGTATAAATTCCCGAATGGCGCCGGCACAGAACAGAACCATGATTACATCAAAAAATCAAATAAGCACCCCAAATATATCTCTTAGCACAAACAGCATGTCCCCAAGCATCAAAGACAATGGCACCAAGGGTCAGCCACAACAATCAGCCCCGACAGAAGAAAAAAAAGATAACCGCGCGGCGGAACGGATGGCATGTCTGAATAATAATATTGGTGTTGGGAACACTTTTGTTTGGGCATCGCGATACAGCAACACCGGGGACTATGCAACAATGTTGGAAGATACAGAAAATCCAGAAAACAATGTTTGCTTTGTCAAAGTGGCGTTAAAATCATCTGATTCAAGGATTTCTTTGGCGGATATTCCGGCGCGTTATTTCCAATGGGGCGAAACGATAAACTGTGGTTCGTGGGTTGACGAATCAACACTGGAACAACGTATTTTGGACGCGAAAAAATCTGGTCGCACATGGGCAACGGTTGGTGGCGCGGTTGGTGGTGCCGCGGTTGGCGTGGGTTCTATGGAATTATTCGGCAACAGATTGATTGGTGGCAAAGTCCAAGGTCAGAAAGACGAATCGCTTAGCAGCACAGAATTATTGCGGTCTCAGCTGTTAACCATGAAAAACAATAAAGATATGCGATATCAGACATATCTGGACGATTTGCAGAAATTAAAGACAGCATGTGAAAAATTAAAAGCGGCGGGCGGAACAGTGCCCGGTAAATGCGATGAATTTGATTATGATAAGTTGTTGAATATCTAAGGCACACAAACAAATTGTTAAAACACCCCAAACAGGGTGTTTTTTCTTGCGATTCGGTTTTAAATGATTTTATATATACAAATATGAAAGATTTGTTTGAACATTTATTAATCTTACGGTCCCCAAGAATCGGTCCGGCGGCATACAACGATTTAATACGTCGTTTCGGTTCTGTGGGGGAAATTGTCGCACATCTGAATGTATCTGATGAATTACGCGATTCTGTTTCGCGTGAAATTGATTTGGCGAATCGTATGAATGTGCATTTTATTTCTGATATGGATGATTGTTATCCGCCCGCGTTAAAGACGGTAAAAAACCATCCGCCAATTTTAACGGCGCGTGGGAATATTGATACATTGCGCTGCGAATCGGTTGCAATGGTTGGAACACGACACGCAACGGCAAACGGAATGGAATTCGTTGCCGATATGGCGCGCGCATTTGCAGAACATAATATACCCGTTGTTTCTGGCATGGCGATGGGGACAGACGCCGCCGCACACATTGGCGCATTGCGCGCACACGGCGATACAAATACCATCGCAGTGTTAGCTGGGGGTGTGGATTATATATGGCCATTGGAAAATGAAAAATTGTACTATGACATAATAGAACGCGGGGTAATAGTTAGTGAGATGCCCGTTGGATTCATACCCAAAAGCACAAATTTTGTTCAAAGGAATCGCATAATCGCGGGAATCGGTTCTAAATTGATTCTGTCCGAAGCCGATTCAAATTCAGGCAGTATGAAAACCGCAGAATTCGCGCACGCATATAATCGTACAATATATGCAATTCCGTCACATCCCGCAGATTCCCGGGCAATGGGACCTAATTCACTGATTCGGTCTGGGGCCGCGATTCTGTGTGGGGGGATTAATGATTTCTTTACAGAAAAAAATTCTGTAAAAAACAAAGAAAAAAATTACGAATCGGAAAATCCGATTCTGGATAAAATTGGAACCATTCCTTTATCAGAATCTGTATTGGCAGAAATTGTCGGAAAAAACATTTCGGAAATAAAACGCGAATTGGTCATATTGGAATTACAGGGTTTGATTAGAAAAACGGATAATGGATACATTCGCATATAGATTCTTATATGTATATACAGTGTATATACAAACCGCAGAAATCTGGTAAAAATCCGAATCGGTGTCAAAAAATAAATTTGAAAAAATTTATGAATATTTTGTTGTAAATGGAAATGAATCTTATACATTGTTCCACGTAGTCAGAAGGAAAGGCGATAAGAAAAACAGACAAATATCAAACAGACATAAATTCATTCTGACATCGTGTTAAAAGGTTGGGTTTCAAAAGATTGGTAAAGCGAGAGAGTGTAGAAAACATAAACGAACGTTAAATCTTATTAAAATGTTTTGTTTCGGTAAGATATGGCGTTTGTATGCGGGTGGATTTTGCACACCAAAACCGGCAGGAAACTCTTTCGCAAGATAAAAGGAGAAACGGCATGCAGGCGACAATTTTGAATACACAGGTTAATCTGGATGCAATCAAGACCAAGATTGCGGATAAAATGGATGCGGCCTGTTTTTCTGCTTGGATTGCGCCAATCTCGTTTAATTTATCGGAAAATGTATTGGAATTGTGTGCACCGAATCAGTTTACTGCAGATTTCATTTCTTTGACATATATGAACATATTAAATTCGGTTGCCTCAGAATACGGTTTAACCGTACGCGTAGTGGTTTCGCATTGTGTAAAATCTGTCAAAACCGCGAACGACAACAACACACAAACATATTCTGCGCCGGTCCAAGAAAATAATGCCGGCGATTTTGATTCTTTTGTTGCATCCGAAGAAAACGCATTTGTTTTATCGGCATGCAAGAAAATGGCGGCGGGGACTGCGACATTTTCACCACTGTTTATATATGGGCCGGCGGGCTGTGGTAAATCTTTGTTGGCGGGCGCGATAAAATCATCTTCGCATGGTCGTACGGTGATGATGTCGGGCGCGACATTTGTATCTGAATTTGCGCGTGCATTACAGGGGCGCACTATTTTCGCATTCAAAGATTATTGCCGTAATTGCGACACATTCATATTGGACGATGTTCAGGTTTTGGCGGGCAAGCGCGCAACATGCGAAGAATTCATGCAATTAATAATTGATTTGCGTGGTGCGGGTAAAAATGTTGTTTTGGTATCAAATGCCGCCCCAAGTAATTTAACCGGGTTTGATCATCGCGCACAATCTTTGTTTGCGTCCGGTTTGGTTGCGGATGTTGCGGCACCGAATCGTGCGGTTCGCAAAACAATATTTGAACGGGCGGGTTTGGATTCGCACATTGCCGACATGATTGCGGGACGCGTTATTTCGGATGGTCATGTGATTTCGGGTGTGGTGAATAAAATCCGCGCATATGTTGAAATTATGGGCGATGTGGTAAATGAAAATGTGGTTGAAAAATTGTTGGCGGACACATTGAAAAAATCTAAATCACCGATTGTTATGGTAAAATCTATGTGTGAAAAATTGGGTGTGTCTTATGATGCGGTATGCGGTGCGGGTCGCGTGCGTTCGTTGGTTTTGGCGCGCCAAATGATAATGGTTGTATTAAAGAATGTGACAAATTTGTCATTATCAGAAATCGGTGAATATGTTGGTGGTCGTGATCATGCGACGGTTATGTATGCAATTGACAGAATTGAAAAATTATCTGCGAATGATTTGGTTATGTCTGCGACAATTTCTGAGATGGTGGACGAGTATAAATAAATTGCTTGGTGTTTTTCCCGCAATGTGTTAGAATGTTATAAAAATAAAGGCGGGAGAAATGAGAAAATTTCTGGTATTTTTTGTATTACTGTTTGGCGTAATGTGCGGTGCAATGGCAGGCACGTGGCCCGAAAATACACAGAATGACAATGTGACCGACGCTAATGGATGCGGTTACATTTATGAAAATGACGGTTCAAAAGAATTGGTTATTTTGTTTGAAACAAATGTGGTAACACCACACTGCAATTTAAGCAACTGGATATCAGAATTAAACTCAGCCGTGAACGATATTGGTTCTATTGTTATATACGGTTCTGCAGATAGACAACGTCACGATAATATACCGGATAAAAACATTGAGTTATCCATAGAACGCGCACAATGGGCGATTGACCATGCAATACCAACATCATGGAAACAGTATTGTAATCCAACTTCCGCCCAACAATCAAAGAAATGTCAGGTTTATATACTTGGGGATTCCAACGATGCTGCACATTCGTCTGATAGCGGGTTACGTAATTCTAATGCCAGTGCAAGGTACGCACGCGTACGTATCATTTGGCGACAAGAAGTTTGTAAAGACGACACTATGTATATTATTAACCTTACAAAAGAAACGTTAGAACAGATTCAGCCGACACGCACAGATAAAACAGAAAAAATAAATTTAGCATTAAACATTATTAAACAATTAAACGATATTTGTAAAAATACAAATACCCGTTTACACGCATCCCAAGGCGAAAATTACTCAAATTTATTATCTCGTTTGGGACTGATATTGGTGGATTTGGCAAAAACCGTACCTGAAATCAGCATGTTGATTCAGCAAAGCAATTTCAGCGTCATGTTCAGCACAGCCGATATAGATTTATACTATTCCCGAATAAACGAATTGATGGGCAATCGTTCTGTTTGGCGCAATACCGAAGGCAGATTTAATACTGCGCGCCTTGCGTCTGATTCCATTGCCGGTGTTGTTTTGGGCACCATTGGTGGAATTGTCACCAGCAAACTGGTTAAAAAGAACCAATTAAAACAGGGATTTGAAGATTTATCTTGCAATGTTGGCGGACAACGGGTTGCAGATTACGGCGATACTTTCAGTATAGGATTACAATAACAAAAAATCCCCAAGATGGGGATTTTTATCTGGAACGAACACTGTTTTGGAATTTATTTAACAGCGCCACGCGTTCATCATGAACTTTCTGCAAATCGGTAATTGCACTTTGTGACACATGTGTCCAATCATGATTGTGAACATCTACATCATTTGTTGGGTACAATGTTAACACCGGTTTATTGGAATTATCAAGGTATTCTATAATCGTACTGGCGTCTGTGGAACCAAGCGCATCGGACAAAATGTTATATTGTTTTATCATTTTTTTAACGAAACGTTCAGATAAATTTCCCACAAAATAATTGTCATCTGAATTAATACCGTTTTTGGTAAAAATTGGCAACCGGTCACCCAACGCGAACCAAAACGCAATATTATCCAGAACTTTTTTCATATCTACTACATATACATTTTTAAAATTTTGCGCTTTCACATCTGTCATATTACATTACCTCCTGTGTTTCAAAAGCCTGCTAAATATATAACAAAATAAAAAAATGTCAAGAATTAGTGGTTAGTTGTTAGTGGCTAGTGGTTAGTGGTTAGTAAACGGTGGCAAATGCCACCGTTTTACGTCACACCGCCGAAGGGCGGTGCCCACAGTCTGAGCGTAGCGAAGACCTGCTCCGCAGGAGATTTTTCATCGCGACGCGATGAAAAACTTTGGTGTCTGCGACGCAAGTTTACGGCGTTGCCGCAAACTGGGTCCCGGCCTTCGCCGGGATGACGGTTCTCTGGAATACTAACCCTTGTTCCACGAAGCCTTGGCGAAGTGGAAACTATCACTAACCACTACCCACGTTTTATCATCGCGATTGCATTTTCTAATATCACGCGGGCGGCATTAGAATCCAGTACCCGTTTAATATCATGAACACGAACGCGCCCCATATCTTCTTGGGCGGCAACAGAAGACAATGTTTCATCAATAAAAACCATTGGAACATCTGTCTTTTTTGACAAAACATCGGCAAATTCACGAACACGCATTGTGGTTTCTGATTCCGACCCATCCATACGCATTGGCAAACCGATTACAATTCCATCAATTTTTTCTTCAATAACTATTTTTAAGATTTTTTCCGCCAATTCTTGGTGGCTGTACCGCGGCAAAGATATCACCGGACGTGCCGATACAATCATGCCGTCCATATACGACACCGCGACCCCTGTACGCCGCGCCCCCCAATCAATACCCATCAATTTGCCATTCTTTGGAAAAACCTTGAAATCGCGTAAAATCATTGTATAATCACCTTTACGTGTAAATATAGGATTCAAAATGGCATTTAGCAAGCAACAATTACATAAATTCGCAGACCTTATCAAAATAGATATTCCAGACGAAAAACTGGAACAAATGAACATTGATTCTGTGGTTGAATGGATTGATAAACTTAAACAAATTAACACCAGTGGTATTGAACCTATGTTAAGCCCGGCAATGCATACTTTGCCGCGGCGTCACGATGTTGTGACCGATGGCGGTATACGTGATGCAATTTTGGCAAACACACCCGACAAGACCGGCGCAAGCCGCGGATACTTTGCGGTACCAAAAGTTATGGAGGGAGATTAATCATTTCAAACAAAATAACAAGGTATATAAAATGTCAGCAAGAAAAACAAATGTATACATAGAAACACAAGACCCAAGTATAAATTCTTTGGTAAACGTGTCATGTGGCGAATTTCAAGATAAAGATATTAAATATTTCTTTAAAAAATTAAAAAACACACCACCCCCGCAATTTGGATGTATAAGTGAACTTAAAATAAAACACACCAAATTATCATGGTTTAATTTTATATCAAAGAACAAAACTAAAACCGATGAATTACACATTGAATTATCACCAAACACTATGATGTCCGAATGCGATTGTTTGACACATAAAAGTTGTATATCCTGCATCGCAAACGGCAAATGCAAAAACAACTATATAAAAAACACTATCGGCGAATCGTTCTTTACGAATCAATATTCAAGATAAAAAGGTCAAAAAATGCCAGACAAAAAAACACATGTTATTCTGACCACTTACCCCATTGGTAAAACAACACCAACAAAATTAAAGTTGGGCACATGGGACGAACAAAAAAAACAAGATTTTTTGAAACTTGTACAAAACAACCACGAACAAATGTTCATTTGCACTTGTTCTTTTAATGTGCATTTTGATGGGTATATAATTCATTCATACAGTTTTGGCCGCGCACCAAAAATGTTTAAACCTATGCATTCACAAAACAAACCGAACGAAATCATCATTGAAATTATTACCGATGAAGAAAATCGTGACTGCTGGCCAATATGCCCGTCTACGTGTCCGCTGTGTATGCGCGATGGTCAATGCACATCGCCATTTGTGCGTGATATGGCATCGCTTCTGTTTCCGAATAAATACAAAAAACAAAGATAGGAAGAAAAATGATAGACCTTAGCATTACCGAAGCATTACAAAAATTACAATCACGTGAAATTAGTGCAACCGAACTTACACGCGCGCACCTTGACCGCATTGATAAATATAATCCTGAATTAAACGCATACATCACGGTCACACGCGAACGCGCAATGGCGGATGCCGCGGCGGCAGATGCACGCATAAAAAACGGTAATGCAAGATTGTTGGATGGAATTCCAATTGGTATGAAAGACCTGTTCGCAACACGGGGCATTCGCACAACCGCGGCATCACACATGTTGGAAAACTTTATTCCTGAATACGAATCAACCGTATCACAAAAATTTATTGATGCAGGAACAGTATTACTTGGGAAAACAAACCTTGATGAATTTGCAATGGGAACTTTCTCTAAAACTTCTTATTTTGGCGCACCCGTTAACCCATGGCAAAGGGAAAAGCATTTAACCGCCGGGGGCTCATCGGGCGGTTCAACATCTGCTGTTGCGGCGGGGATGTGTATGGGTGCAACCGGAACGGATACCGGGGGGTCCATTCGTTTCCCCTGCTCTATTACCGGACTTGTTGGAATAAAACCGACATATGGTTTGTCATCGCGTTGGGGCTGCGTCGCATTTGCATCCAGTCTTGACACACCCGGTCCCATCGCACGCACGGTTGATGATGTCGCATTATTACTGCGCGCAATGGCAGGACACGACCCCAAAGATTCTACAAGTGCAGATTTTAATTTGAATTTGGAAACGCCTTTGAAACCTATCTTAGGTGACGGAAAAAAATTACGCATCGGTATTATCAAAGAATTCGCAAATGTAAAAATTTCCGAAGATATGAAAACACTGTTTGAAAAACGTGTATCAGATTTGAAATCAATGGGCGCAGAAGTAATAGAAGTTTCTATTCCAAACATTTTAGACGCCTTGGCGGCATACTATATCATTGCCCCGGCAGAGGCATCATCAAACCTGGCCCGATACGATGGTGTACGTTATGGTCTGCGGGTAGAAGGCAGCGATGTTTATGATACATTCAAAAAGTCCCGCGCCGCAGGTTTTGGCGATGAAGTTAAACGCCGTATGATTATCGGTACCGCGGTGTTAAGCAGCGAATCTTATGAAGTATATTTCATGCAGGCTGCACGCGTGCGCCGTATGATTGCCGACGCATTTAACCGCGCATTTGACGGGTGTGATTTGATTGTATGCCCATCTGGTGCAGGAACGGCGATGCCACTGGATTCCGACATGACACCATTGGAATATTATGCGTTGGATTTATTCACTGTCGCGATGAACTTGGCGGGTGTGCCGGCATGCAGCGTACCGTGCGGTATGGCGCAAAACGGTCTGCCATTGGGTATGCAGGTTGTTGGAAAAATGTTTGATGATGTTCGTGTTCTTCAGTTGGCAAAACATATTGAACAATTCGCATGCGTTGATAACAGACCTACAAAGATAATGGGCGAGTAATGGGAATTGATACTATGGCGGCAAGAATGAGCAAAATAAAAATGGTGGGTAGACGCGGAATCGAACCACTGAGTAGTGGGATTTTCGGGGGAATTGATTCTATGGTGAAAATCGCACGAAATAAAAAAGTGGTGGCCAGAAGTGGAATCGAACCACTGACACAGGGATTTTCAGTCCCTTGCTCTACCAACTGAGCTATCTGGCCATCCGCAGGGTTCATAATAAGATACGAAAAACAAAAAAGCAAGGAAAAAGAAAAATGTTTACTATACACGGCAAAACAGGTGATTGGGAAGTTGTTGTTGGATTGGAAACTCATATCGAAGTTCTGTCCAAATCAAAGTTGTTTAGTGGCGCATCGGCGGACTATAATCCATCGGTTGCCCCCAATACCCAGGTTTCCATGGTTGACGTCGCCATGCCGGGCATGTTGCCGGTACTGAACGAATACTGCGTAGACCAGGCGATTAAATTCGGCCTTGGCATAAACGCGGAAATTTCCCGCAAAAGTTGCTTTGCCCGTAAACAGTATTTTTATCCCGACCTGCCCCAGGGATACCAGATTACACAGCCCGCCGATCAACCGCCGGTTGTCGGACGCGGATGGGTTGAAATAATGGGCGATGACGGGAACCCCAAAAAGATTTTAATTGAACGGGCACATTTGGAACAAGATGCGGCAAAAAATAAACATGATATGCATCCGGCAAAATCATTTGTTGATTTTAACCGTTGTGGCGTTATGTTGCTTGAAATCGTTACATTTTTGGACACAAAAAACCCAGAAAACAATTCATACATATCATCACCCGAAGAAGCCGAAAGATATCTGCGTCAAATTCGCGAAACCGCGCGCGCATTGGGTGTATCCAAGGCAAACATGGAAGAAGGTTCTATGCGCGCCGATGTCAATGTTTCTGTCAAACGTGTTGGTTCCAATACTTTTGGAACACGCACCGAAACAAAAAACATGGTGTCTTTCAAGTTTATTAAAAACCACATTGAAAACGAAGCCCGTCGCCAAGTTGAAATTTTGGAAAGTGGTGGGATCGTTTCGCAAGACACGTTGCGCTATCACCAAGATGACGGTTCTTCATCTGTCATGCGCAGCAAAGAAGACGCACTGGATTACCGTTATTTTCCGGACCCCGATTTGTTGCCATTGGTTATCACAGACGAACAAATTGAACGCATACGAAAAACCATGCCGGAATTACCGGCGGCGACACGCGCGCGGTACATTGAAAAATTCGGCTTGGCGGAATATGATGCGGCGCGCCTTACCGAAACCGTTGATATTTCACATTGGTTTGATGCGGCGGTGGGTGGCAAGGCCGAACGCGCCAAAGGAATCGCGAATTGGATGATTTCGGAACTGTTCGCGCACCCGGAAAACTATGACATCACAAACGAAAAAACCGGTGTCGTTGATGGCATGCGCATTATCACACCAACTGATTTATCAGAATTGGTTGATATGGTTGCGGCATCTGAAATTAATGGGAAACAGGCCAAAGATATATTTATCAAAATGTTGGATGGGGAAATTGGCACACCGCGTGCAATTGCCGATAAATTTGGTATGCAGCAAATAACCGATACATCCGCCATTGAAAAAATTATTGATGAAGTTATATCGGCAAATCCGTCCCAGGTTGAACAATATAAATCTGGCAAGGTCGGACTGTTGGGTTTCTTTGTTGGAAATGTTATGAAGGCGTCTGGCGGTAAAGCGAACCCGGGTGTGGTTAACGAAATATTAAAGAAAAAATTGGGATAACCATGAAAGATGTTGTCGCGTTTATTGCACCAACTGTTGATGAATTCATGCGTCAAAAATTGACGGAATTATTATATATACATGGAATTGCAACAACATCCAGCATACAAAAGGCGTCACTAATTATCGCCGATATTCAAAGCCCCGTAGAACGTATGGATATTGCGGATCTTGCAGAGAAACTTGTTGACGATACAATTCAGAAAGTTTTGGCAATGAACCGCGAAATTTTGTCGCTTAATCAAAAACCGAAAAAGACGAAACATGAATTGGATATGCGACATCAATTAAAGCAATTTAATCAAACGAAACAAATATACAGACAAAGATTTTTTAACAGAACACAATGTAAATAAACAAAAGGATAAAACAAATGGATCTAAAAAATTTGGCGGAGGACCTAATTGAAATCTATAACAAAATATGGGCAGAAGCATTCTTCACAGAATTTGAACAAAAAAAAACAAGAATCCGCACAAAAATTTTTAAACAGAACACAATGTAAATAAACAAAAGGATGAAAAAATGGAAAAACTTTATGAAATACAAATGATTTATGATATTATCTTGGGACAACGTTATGTATTGATTCCGATGAAATCTGTAAAATTATTGCCACGTGCGATATTGGATGCGAACGCAATAGACGGTGCAAAAAGAATGCCACGTGCAAACAACGGCAAAAACAGATAATAAAACGATGCCACAGAAATACTTTATTAAAACTTTTGGTTGTCAAATGAATGTGTACGACAGTTGGCGTATTGCCGCCATGTTAAATGCACGCGGTATGACACAAACCCAAAATGTTGCCGATGCGGATATAATTATATTGAACACATGTTCGGTTCGCGAAAAGGCAACCAATAAAGTATTTTCTGAATTGGGGCGTATACGCGACACAAAAAAACCAGATGCCATATTCGGCATAATCGGATGCGTAGCACGCGAAACAGGCGCAACAGCATTTCATCGTATACCCGAATTAAATTTTGTATTGGGTCCGCAAAGTTATCACAAACTGCCCGCGATTCTTGATGACCCGGACACAAAATTGTTCAACATAGATTTAACAGGTCTTGAAAAATTTGATGAAATGCCACAAATAACAACTGCACCTGTGATATCTTATATTCCAATTCAAGAAGGATGCAATCATTGTTGCACATATTGTATTGTACCGTATACACGCGGTCGCGAAATCTCGCGTTCATTTGATGATATTATGCGCGACACAATTCATGCGGCAAAAACTGGCGCGATAGAGATTTGTTTCTTGGGACAAAATGTGAATGGATATAATTACACAGACGGAAATGGCGACACATATCGTTTGTCTGACTTAATACGCGACACGGCAAAAATCCCTGAAATTCAACGTATACGATTCACATCCAGTTATCCAACAGAAATGTCAGACGACCTTATTGATATGTTCGCATTGGAACCAAAACTGTTGCCGTTTTTAAACATGCCAATTCAAAGTGGCGCGCCCGATGTTTTAAAACGGATGAATCGCCCATACAGTTTGGATTCATATATGGAAATTATAGAAAAACTGCGCGTGGCACGCCCGGACATACAAATATCATCTGATTTCATTGTTGGGTTTCCTGGTGAAACAGATTCTGATTTTGAACAAACATTGGATATTGCGCGACGTGTTAAATACATAAATTCTTATTCTTTCAAATATTCGCCACGTCCACATACGGCGGCGGCATTGATGCCAGACCAAATTCCAGAAAACATAAAACGTGAACGATTGGCAATACTGGATAATACATTAAACGAAATACAACGCGAATTTAATGAATCATGCGTTAAAAAAACATTAACATGTTTGTATGAAGGCGCAGATAAAACCGGTCGGCACCTGCTGTATCGCACACCTTATATGCAACAATGTATTGTGGCAAAGCCTGAAAACGACGTTATTCAACCAATGGCACAAATAAAAATCACTGCGGCAAATCGTGCATCATTACGCGGGAAAATCGTATCAGATTAAAATTCAAATTTGATGTTTAATTCTAATTTGTATGACATGCCCATATCGTCATATACCATTCCGACAGATGCACCACCACCGACACCGTCAACTGTTGATATCATATCTGTATAAATTCCGGCATAAATTGTTCCATCTGTTTGGGTCAATAATTTTGCACCAAATTTATAGACATTTCCGTCAGTGTTTGTATCAACCGTGGCGATTAATCCGGCACGAAGATTAAAATCAGAATCTGAATCATGTAATACAGACGCATAATCTGCACGCACCCCAACAAACGGTATCAGTTTTAATTCCTGCATAACCGCATACGCCATACCAAAATCACCCGTCATAACACCAGAGATTCCACCAACATCGCGCCGCATTTTTCCGTTATCAAAAACATTTACATTATCAAATTCTGCATACGATATTGCACCAAACGCGCGCAAATAAAAATCATTCTCTGTATATTGAACACCAATATTTCCGCCGTACAGCGTTCCAGCATAATCATTCAGATTATCATTATATTTCAACATTCCGCCAATCATACCGATTGTTGCCAAGATATTATCCCTGAATTTATGCGTCACATTTCCCGCCCCACCGACAACCGAAAAATCACCAGAATAAATATAAAATGGACGCGCGACGAAACCGAATTTTATATCATCTATGACCATCGCATCATAAAAAGTGTTTACTGAACGTATCGCATCCATAATTTTTATAGGATTTGTATGCAAAGATTCTGACAATATCCTTTTGACCGTGGCGGCATCAGACGCGTTATCCAACGCCGCGATTAATTTATCGTCCGGATTCGTTTCACGCAATTCATCCAAATATTCACCAAGTGAATCACCACCCATCGCCATAGAATAATCAGTTTGGCGCACAACATCTATGTACAATGCATCACCAATAATTCTTGGGGTCACGATGTACATCGGGTCTATATTAATTTGCCCCAGAAACAACATACCATTCTGATTAATTCCGCGCACCAATGGGTTGCTGATATCATCTGGGATACCGTTCACATATAATGCAGTTCCGTTTCCAACAGTTATTGGCACATTATTTTCAGGAACATCCGCACCAACCAAGAAAATACCAGAACCAACATTCACACTATCCGCGCCGGAAATCAGATTTATAAAATCTTTCATATTTATACCATCGGTCACCGCCAACCCGGGCATATTAACCTCTATGGTATGACCCGCAAGATTGTTAATCTTGTGCATATTATCATATCCAGTTATATTTTGCTGAATCAGTTGAGGATATGCCGCATCAAATCCGGAATTTATTTCACCATAATTTTCAATTTGAACGCTGTACCCATTGGTGTGTATTTCGCCATTTAGTGTTCCATAGTTTTTTATTCTGACCGAAGTATTAATATTAATGTCATCATTTATTACATCATTATTATTAACAGTATAAATTGCATCGTTTATATCCAACCCAACCGCAAAATGCGGACAGGCACCACACAAAAATCCAAAAATTACATAAGAAACTTTTCTCATACCAAAAATCTTAGCACGCAGGATTTTTTTCTTAAAGCAAAAAATAAAAAAAATATGGTGTGCATTACGCACACCATAATCAATATATATCAGGAATAAATTAATCTACCCGATAAAATTTTCCCCATGCGGCTTTGTATCCACCATCGCGAGTTAATACAACCTTGGCATTTTGTAATTCAGAACATCTGATACCACGAATTTCATATGTCTTGGTTAAACGTCCTGGTTCATCAATTCCAATCATTGGCAATTTAACATTCATACTATTAGAAGAACAACACGACATATCTCTGCAATTACCACACGGATATACTTTCACTGTATAATCTTTGCCTGGGCGCAAATCAACCAAATCCACCATCATTTTTGCGCCATTATCTGTCTTGGCTAATTTGATATATCCCATTTCTGATGTTCCGCCACGGCTGCTGCGGGTGTACATATTTGCCTTCATAACCATTGGACTTGGCACTTCGGCAATCACGGTTTCGCTTGCTTCGTATACGACTACTTCTTGGGGTTGCGATGCGTTATGATGACCATGGTGTTTTTGCATATGATGATATCCGCCACAGCCAGTATTGCAACCTGCCAATGCGACCAATGACACAACCGCCAAAGATACAGTTGTAATTTTTGTAATCATGTTTTTCATATTTTTCTCCCTTGTGTTGTTACGTGATTATTATATGCGATATAATTTTTATTTTCGTCAGGTATGATTGCCTAAAAAACAGAAACCCCAAACAAAATTTGGGGTTGAACAACATTTAACTAACAAACAACGAATCATTAGAACATATATCTAAGACCGATATCGCCACCAAAGTTATGCAGACCGGAATTAACATCTACATATGTATAACGGAACGCCATATCGACAGCAAATTGTTGCCAATCGAACGTCACACCCAATGTCCCCATTGCAGCAAAACGTGTTCTATCGCGATTATATGTTCTTTCACCCGGAATTTCACGTGAAGTTTCCGTGAACGCAACACCAGCACCAACACCGGCGAACGGACGAATTATTTGATAATCACCAAAGTCCATATATGCATTCATCAACAAAGTTTGTAATTTTGTATCTACATTAATACTGTCCGCTGTATTAAATCTTGCACTGTCTTTCGTTTTTGTAAACAAAGACCATTCAATTTCTGTCCGTGCTTTATTGCACCACATAGACAACCCCAATGCCACACGACCATGTAATTCTTCATCAGACATAGATTCTTTTTTATCATTAAAGTTATAATTATGATTTGTATAACCCGCACCGATACGAAGTGCCATATACGGATCCAATGAATCCCAAAAGCCTTCATTTTGATGATATTGACCGGCCATCGCAGGACATGCGACAATCGCAGCCAAAACGGGGATTGCAACTTTTTTCATGTTTTCTCCTTTTTTTGTTTTATTTCCAAGGGTGCCATTAACACTCTTTGACAATTAAATCTTAACACGAGAATATGAAAGTTTATATAGGTATGGATACCTTTCTGATTTATGGCATATTTTGCATGCGATAAAAACTTGCAATTCCGTAAAAAGGGTATATAATTTGCGGGTCTGATGACCCATGGGTGCATAGCTCAGTTGGTAGAGCAACTGACTCTTAATCAGTGGGTCTGGGGTTCGAGTCCCCATGCGCCCACCAAAAATTGTTAATGCGCACAATAAAGTGCGCATTTAAAATTTTTGAGTGTCTCGCCGTAGCAATATTCACACCAATGGAAACAAATTCCGTGATTATCGGCGAAGGCGGACAAAAAGTTGCAACCCGATAGCCGGTTTCACAAGTAAAACTATGAAAAAGTTAATTTCCTGCGGACACCACCGGCGGTCCGGCGACAAATGTACCCGCACCAGCGTTTGTAAAGAAATTATCAGACACGATATCATACATTCCCACAACCCCAGATGAATTTCTTGCCGGAATCATATCACGAACCAATGTATCACCATCCCACATCTTAAAGCTATAAAATGCAAACGCCCCTTTCGTTACAGAACCCGCGCTATTTTGTGCAAAAAACGGTAATGTATTAATTAATGTAAATGCAGATGCAGTATTTGTGACTGTTTCAGAAACCCCGCCGACACTAACCGTGCAAACATTTTTATTTTTATCTACAGTAAATATATCTGTTGTATTTGGACTTATATTTGTAAAGATTTGTCTATCTCCACCGAAATCAGATATAAATTGTGACGACCCATTTACACCGAATCCGAACCCCGCACCCACAGATGCAGAATTACGCAAACTAATAGAAAAATTAAAGCTCACAGCCAATAAGCGCAATTTTGCGAGAACTCTTGTATTTGAACTTGCTGGCAAACCGGTATCTATGTACTGTGTATGATCCGATGATGATTCAATATATTCCAACTGGGTGTATCCTGCCGGTAAATAACTAAGTGCGACCACCGTATCAGCAATTTCCCACAATGTACCATTGTTGTCCAGTTCGCCATTCGCATTCACACGCCGCAAAGAATGATTCACCGCATTAATCACACCACTGTTTACTGTTTCCGCCATGACAAGTGAATCTTCATCACGAATTGTTGCACTGTAAATTGGTTTTTCACCGACTTCGCCGGCGTTTCCTGTACCCGTCATAACATAACCCGCCGTGCCAGTAATCGCATCTTGTTTTCCGTCCAACCCCGTCTTAACCGCACCAACAGTCGGTACACCGGTGGCATTTGACACAAGTGTTGTCTCAATGGACTTTTCACCAATACCGGTTTCATCATCATATATCATAAGTTTATTTGCGCCGGAACCAGGTAATTTACCCTGGTATCCAGACATCAGGTCATCTACATATTTCTTGCTGGTCACA
>CAJOHU010000019.1 GCA_905234465.1 uncultured Alphaproteobacteria bacterium
AGTGTGACCAGTAAGAAATATGTAGATGACCTGATGTCTGGATACCAGGGTAAATTACCCGGGTCTGGTGCAAATAAACTTATGATATATGATGATGAAACCGGTATTGGTGAAAAGTCCATTGCGGCAACACTTGGGAACAGTGCATCTGCGGACAGTGTACCGACGGTTGGTGCAGTTAAGACGGGGTTGGACGGAAAACAAGATACGATTACTGGCACAGCGGGTTATGTAATGACGGGTACAGGCACCGCCGGTTCGGTTGGTGAACGTGCGATTTATGATACAAACACAAATAATATGGACGCCCTTGTGACCGCAGGAACAGTTAATACCGCTGTCACAAATGCGGTAAATGGTTCTTTGATTCGTGTTGATGAAACCGGCGCGCAAAATCCGAATGGAACACTGTGGGAAATTCAGGATGATTTAGTGGCATTGAATATATGTTCTAATTATACGAATGCGACGGGAACAGGCGTTCAGAACGGTACGCCGACACCAACGAATCCAATTCTGCCCACGTTTTATCAACAGGGCGATATGATTTTGCGTGCGGTTGGAACCTATGCCGATTCTTATGATGTGAACACAAATAAAATAACCCGCCGCGTCGGGGTAAAGGTGCTTGATGGAACGGAAGAGTGGGTTGAATACGGTAGTTCAATTCCCGGGTTGATATATTCTAATATGGCTATTACAAATAATTCAATTGGCGCACCGATAACTTCTATGATTTGTAGCCATTTGCAAATAGATATGACTGCTTCTGTTGGAGAGGGTAAAATTAGATTTCAAGGGAATATCAATCAAAACCAAGTGACAAGTGGTCGTGTGTATATGAAAATAAACTCTTCTTGGACATTGGCACAAACTACACAATGGCTTGCCGACCAATACGCCGCAGGCACACCGGTGGTTGTGTATTACCCACTGGAAACGCCGGTCACAGAAGACATGCCACCACGTTGCCAATAACCCATATAAAAACGGTTGCAATGACAACCGTTTTATTCTGCTAACTTATGCGCTATGTTTATTTATCGCATTGTAAATATCTTCTAATGATGCGGTTGATGGCAAAACCGGTTCAAACCACACACCTGCGACCCCGGGCGTCATCTTGCCACGTTTCGGCCAATAAAGCCCGGTATCTGTTCCAACTGGAATAATTGGCAATTTTAACTGTTGCGCCAAAAACAACAGTCCGCGTTTCAACGGTATCGGATGACCGGGTTTCGTCCGTGTACCTTCGGGAAATATAATTAATGTTTGCCCGTTCATAATCTTGGTGGCAACCGCCGCCGCCAATTTGTTCATATTGGTTGCCCCACGCGTACGATTAACCGGTTGCAAACCCATGCGCCAAAACGCCCAACCATAAATGGGAATCCACAACAATTCACGTTTCAAAATAAAAAACGGTCTTTGAACATTGTTCGCCAAAATTGCGACCTCCATCATAGACATATGTTTCGCGGCAATTATCGCCTTGCCATCCAAACGCACATTTTCATTTGGTGCGGCGGGCACACCATTTTCTTCAGTTGGCGGATAGAATATCTTGTATCTTATTCCACATATAACACGCGCCAAAACCAATACCCCCGCGGCATCCGCCAAAACCAGTTTTGTTGTAATTTTCTTTGACACCAATCCAATCAACAGAAACGGCGCCCATAATACAAAATAAATTCCCAACACTATTTTAAATATAATCGTTCTTAGCATATCTTTACACCTTTTATATTATATATATTGTGGTCCCTCTTTGATACCAATCATTGTGACAATGTATTTAGTATATTCAATAAACCACCGTTCCAGTCGCCGCGCGGGCGGCATTTCAGCCAGTGCCACCGGACACGCCACGATTTTAACATCTGGCAATTCTGATTGTATTAAATGTTTTGCCCGTTGTATATGATCTTCGGTTGTGACAACAACGATTCTGTCCATCCCCGAAAGCCCGACAATTTTACGTATCGCAACCGCGTTCTGGTATGTAGATTTTGATTCAGATTCTATTTTTGCCCGATTCGTATTTGGATGACCCGAATCATCAGGTGCACCAATTATATACAAATCCGAATCAGGATACTTTTCCGCCAACCGCATTGCAAACGGGATTCGCCTAAAATCGCCGGTCAGAACAAATATACTGTCACCCGGCAAAACGGAATAGCAATCATTCGGCGAAGTCAATTTGAATACCACGCCCCCGATTACAAAGACAATAACCAATAAAAAAGGCGAATGTAAAATTTTCATCATTCTTGATTCAAAATCTTTAACGTTGTTTTCTTGGTCACAATAATTGCAAACACAATAATAGCAATCGGCATTATACCCAACAATATCCAACCCATCATACCGAATCCAATCATCGCCATTATTCCCACACGCGCCGAATGCGCCACCGACAAAACAATAAGTAAAATCGGAACCGCCGCCAAGAACCCACCACCACACGCGGCCACACAAATCTTGGCAATAATTGTTTGCATTTGACGCACGATGAACGAATCGCTGGCCCCGACCTGATTCAATATTTCCAATTCACGTTTATGCAACATGGCAGTATTTCGCGCAATAAAAGATACGCATATTCCGATTGTTCCGATAATAAGTGCCAACAGCCCCCCCAAAATAGTCACCAATTTCCAACCCGCCGACAAAGATGGTCGCAACGCGTCACTGTGCGAAACGAATCGTGCATCACGCCCCACAGATTCGCGGACAGCATTCATATCAGATTTATTTTTAAACCGTACTTCAAACATTTTCGGTAAATATTTCACCAACACACCATTTTTTGCATCTGACAGCCATGGTCGCATCAGACGTGTCATTTCATCATCCGACAATTCACGCACAGATTCAATTTTATCGCGATTATCATCCAATTTTTTACGCACATCTTTGACATTATCCACGTTTGTGACCTGAACAGTCGCAAAACTATCCCATTGCCGATTCCACCGCACAACACCGCCACCAATTGCCATCGCAATTCCCAACGCCAACACCGCCAAGAATGTCATAATTCCCATGACAGATGTCATAAACACAGACTGATCCCGAAACAAAGAAAAAACTGTTGGTCGTCTCATTTTATTCATTCCCGATGTCTTTGAATTGTTTGGTCAATTCGGCAAAGTACCCTGCACTATCCGTCTTGATTGATGTTTTTTTACCGGCATCCTTTTCTGCGCCCCCACGCACCCCACGCGCAAATGTGATATGATGATTTTCCACATGCATCAATGGAAACTTATAGTTTTCCATCAATTTAGAATTATGTGTCGCCAGTATAATTGTCGTTCCGAACATCTTGTTCATTTGAATAAACAATTCCATCAATCGCGATGCGTTTTCATCGTCCAAATTTCCCGTTGGTTCGTCCGCCAACATTATTGACGGCTGAACAATAATTGCGCGCGCCACAGACACACGTTGTTGTTGCCCCCCACTAAGTGTTTTTGGATTTACATCCGCAAATTTTGCCAATCCGACCCATTCCAGTGTTTTGGTCACCAATTTTTTAACCTTGGTTTCATCTACGCCACGCACGCGCAATGGCAACGCCACATTATCAAACACCGATATATGCGACAACAGCGAATATTCTTGGAACACAATCGCCATTTTGTGTCGCAACGCGGTTATTTCATCATGTGACATATCATTTGTTTGTTGACCAAATATCTTGATGATACCGCGACAAGGCCGATGTAAATGATACATCAACCGCAACAGTGTGGTTTTCCCGGCACCCGATGCCCCCGACAGAAAATAGAACGACCCCGCCCCAATATTAAATGACACATCGGTTAACACATCTTCGTTGTCATCATATCGCGCGCCAACATTGGCAAAAGAAATAACAGTATTGTCTTCCATGCATGGCATATTAGTAAAAAATTTTTTCGCGGTCAAGAAATCAAACGTGCGAACACAAAAACTTTCATATTTCCGTTTTGAAACACCCCCTAAATGTGGTATACTATTCTGAAAAGAACATGGAGAAAAGTATTATGAAGAAATTGCTCATAAGTTTAATTGCCATCGTTGCAACAATTGGTTCATCCCTTGCGGCAGATTGTTGCAATAACGGATGTAAACCCAAAAAATATCGCATTATACATATATCTGCGACGAATCCTGATTCAATGTATGGGGACGCGACATATTCCGATATGATATTGGGCAATGATGCCGCACCTGAATATCACATGGACGAGTATGATTCTGAACCGCTAAGCATCACAAGAGATTGGTACATTGGTGGTCGTGTTGGGCTGCACCTGATGTCGTGGAAGAATAAGTACAAGGGTTCGCCATCCAATTACAAATTTGACGAAAGTGAAAATCATGACAATTATGTTTTTGAACCTGTTTTTGGTGGGGGCGTTTTTGCGGGTTATCACTTTGCTCCACATTGGCGTGGTGATATTGAATTTGGATACATGACGCGGTTTGACGATTCGGATAATGGTTTTACATTTAAATTATCTACACCTTATATTACAGGAAACGCATATTATGATTTCGCATCTGGTTTTTATCTTGGCGCAGGTGTGGGATTGGCATTTCCGCGTGCAACGATGGACTATGAATATTTTACCCCAGATTCCGAATCTGAAACCAAATTATCATTTATGGGCGCATTGATGGCGGGGTATTCGTATAATCTGTCTGAATCGGTTGCATTGGATTTTCGTTATCGGCTGGCTGGCTTTACTGGTCCGAAATGGACACGTGACATTGTATCGCCAAGTCCAATCGTGGATGGAAACGGGGTTTCTTTGACATCATTGGAAACCCGGGTCGGATTCATAATTGATAATTCTTTATCATTGGGGTTAAGGTACGAATTTTAATCAGGGGGATAAACAAAAAAAAAGCAAAAAGCATTTTGGAATACACCAAAAATATGATATAATGTGCAATATGGTATGGGAACCTGTAAGATGAGAGAGGGAATAAAAACATCTTTATTGTCTATATTGTGTGCCACGGCGATGGGCGCAGGTGCATATGCGGCGCCAACTGTTCGCAGTATCGGCGGCATCAACACAAGTGATTCTGCTTCGTCTGCGATTGCGGCGGCACGTGCAGGTTCGCTGCGTTCGGGTGGTGGTTATGTCCGTACAAATGCCACGCTTTCTACATCCGGGACAACGGCAGCAAATACGTCATCAGGCACCCAATCTGCAACAACATCTGTATCTTCGGGTGGAACAACGGTTGGTCGGGTTGCATCATCGCCACGTTTGTCTATTGGAAAATACATTGGCGCACCAAAATCGGTCAGTACTTCATCTGGAACCAGTGTCAGCGGTGAATTGATTCAACGCGTTGATAAGTTAGAAAACGATGTTGCATCATTGGAATCAGACAAACAGGATGTATTGCGCGATTCTACATATGTGACAATCAAAGATGACGAAATTGTATTGAACCTTGAACAAATCCGCGATGATTTAGAAATCAAGAACGGTGCAGATGGGCGTGAAATTGAAATCGGCACAAACGAAGATGCATTGTTATGGCGCTATACAGGTGACACGACATGGAATAATCTGATTACATGGTCAGAAATCGGCGCGCGGTTAGATTTTGACGGAATAAACAGCACAATCAACGACAAGATTGCCGATTTACGCACTGAATTGATGGCGGAAATAAATAAAAAACTGGACAAGAAATTTGATGACCCGAACGCACGGGGCAAGGCGTTGATTGTTGACGCCACCACGGGCGAAATTGTGGCAACGGGTGAATTTGCAAACGCGGCGGATGTTTATAATAAAACGGATGTCTATAACAAAA
Source organism: uncultured Alphaproteobacteria bacterium (assembly GCA_905234465.1). Classification (GTDB taxonomy): domain Bacteria; phylum Pseudomonadota; class Alphaproteobacteria; order Rs-D84; family Rs-D84; genus Enterousia. The sequence continues at coordinate 5,836 of CAJOHU010000019.1, forward strand.
CCGAAATCAACGAAAAATTGGTTGAATTGGACGGTTCTATTGTCACACCCGCAGATTTGGATAAAAAATTAGATAAGAAATTTGATGATGCGGATGCACTGGGCAAGGCATTGGTTGTTGATCCGGAAACAGGCTTGGTCGTTGCAACCGGTGAATTTATGCCAACAACAATTAATGATGCGAACGCACTGGGCAAGGCATTGGTTGTTGACGCCACCACGGGCGAAATTGTGGCGACGGGCGAATTCGCAAACGCATCAGATGTTTACAATAAAACCCAGGTCTATAATAAAACCGAAGTCTATAACAAAACCGAAATTGACGACAAAATCGGCGATGACGGTACCCTGGCCTGGGTTAACGAATGGAAAAAATGGTGGGACGACAACCGACCTGGCGAAGGTCAATACGTAATGTCGGTTGACGAAGATGGAAATCAATTATGGTACGAAATTGTGACCAGTTATGATTCCAGTGAACCATAAAAGGAAAGGAGCTTTGATAACTATTTTGTTGCAAAAAAACAAGAGGGAAAAATCGGCAGGATAGTATTCATAGAAAAAGTGATGGGAAAATGTGAACAATTATTACATTTATCCATTGCAAACACAAACAACAAACAAGCAAAAAAGGAACTAACATGAAAATTAAAGTAAAAGGATTGGTGTTTGTCGGGTTTGCCGCAGCAATCTTGTCGGCAAGCGCGATGGCAGACCCAAGTGGAACAACGATAACGTCTTTGGCATATACCGAGAACACGTATCAAAAGAAAGACACCGCGGTCACGCACACAGCAAATACGGCAGCAGGGAGTCTAACAAAACCTGTATATATTAACGCCTCCGGTGTAGCAACAGAAACAACATATACATTGGGTCAAAACGTTCCAGTGCCGGCTTCTGGTGATGACAGCAAGTTCTTAAAAGGTGACGGAACATGGGCAACCCCCACTGGGACAACGTATAGTGATTTTACCGGTACAAATGGAACAGCAGATGGTGCTCATGGTTTGGTTCCTGCACCTACAACAAACGATGCCGATAAAGTTTTAGGCAGTAGCGGTAGCTGGGTCGGCGTTAACAACACCGGTTCTGTGGCTTCTAATGCGACGGCGGCAGATAATAAAGACCTGGTCACAGAATATACATTAAGCAACACCATTAACGGTATTAATAATACCATTAACAGTTTACCAAGTTCAAGTATCCCGGGTAAAAGTTCGCTTTGCACAGCTACATTGCCTTGTGCATTGGTCGCGGAAACAAGCGGTTTCCATTGGCGCGTAATGGCGGTTTCAAACGATAACACCATACAAACCACGGCGGCTGGTACACTGGCTGATTATTGCACCGCAAATACAGATTGTCCGACGGGCGCTACATGCAACACCACAGGCGGCGCAAATGTATGTGTTGAACAATAGTATATAACCCGGTTTCTTTAATGCTTGTATTCTTGTCCCCCTCTCTGCCGGGGGGGACTTTGCTTGTTTAGTTGTTAATGTTAGTATTCCAGAAAATCGTCACACCGCCGAAGGGCGGGACCCAGTGCGAACGGATGAGACAGTAAATGTTTGTCGTCGCAAAGCGACTCCAAATTCCCGGCGGGGCAAGTTCACAGCGTTGCTGTGAACTGGGCACCGCCCTTCGGCGGTGTGACGATTATCTGGAATATTATCTTTAATTATTGAAAAATGTTTTATTTATTTTAGCATTTACATTATGAAAGATGGTGGATGTGTTTATATTATGACCAATAAGCGAAATGGAACTTTGTACATAGGTTCCACATCAGATATCATTCAACGTGTTTATGAACATAAAAAGAAAATTTATCCGAAAAGTTTTACTGCTAAACATAGCTTGAATAAATTGGTCTATGTTGAATGGTATGACAGTTTAGATAATATGGTTGCACGTGAACGGCAATTAAAAGAATGGAATCGTAATTGGAAAATACGATTGATAATTAAACAGAATCCGGATTGGAACGATTTATATAACGGTATTTTGGCAGAATACGGCTTTGCACCATTTGAAGAATAATTCCAGACACCCGTCATCCCGCCGGATTAGTGGTTAGTTTCCACTTCGCCGAGGCTTCGTGGAACAAGGGTTAGTATTCCAGACACCCGTCACACCGCCGGATTAGTGGTTAGTGTAAGTGGTTAGTTTCCACTTCGCCGAGGCTTCGTGGAACCAGGGTTAGTATTCCAGACACCCGTCACACCGCAGAATTAGTGGTTAGTGTAAGTGGTTAGTTTCCACTTCGCCGAGGCTTCGTGGAACAAGGGTTAGTATTCCAGAAAATCGTCACACCGCCGAAGGGCGGTGCCCAGTTTACCGCAGCGCGGTAAACCTGCCCCGCCGGGAATTTGGAGTCGCTTTGCGACGACAATACTGTCTGCGACGCAGGTGTTCGCGTTGCTCGCACTGGGTCCCGCCCTGCGGCGGGATGACATCTCTCTGGAAACTAACAACTATCCCCTCGTCCTGCACCAAGGTTTTCTTTTGCCGCCGCTGTATCGCCGTGCCAATCCCGCACGTATCATCTGTGCCGAAACATCAACCCCACGCGAATTACGAACATTCGCATCAATCCGCCCAAGATATTTGTCATCTTTGATATTACTTAATTCCACAACCGAACCCACCGGTATCAATTCCGCCAATTTGTCGCGGGCGCGCGCCGCCATTTCCCGTTCATATTCACATTCGCCATGAATTTCCGGGGTATCTATGTCGCGCAATCGCACCCGCACAGAAACCTCTATATCGCCATCTAACTTCACAATTCCGGAAAAAGTATCACCATCAACGATATACCCAACCCGCCCTGGCACCGCCGCACTGGGCGCCGCAAATCCAACCACACATAAAAACGCAACAACCGCCCGCTTCATCATGGCAACCGTGGCGACCAAGTTGGTTCCAAACCGTTCACACCATCTGGCAAATCTATGTCATATATATTTTGACCGGTAATATCCACACTGCGAATATGGCTGACCCGTTCAATATCGTCGCCGGTACGTTCTGTTTCATAATACACGACACGCCGCGACCCCGGCGCCCAAGACGGTGCCTCCATAAACCAACCGCCCGCCAAAATCTTTTCATTTTTGCCCCGCGGATCCATTATGCCGACATAGAAAGTGTCATCCGCCATTTTCGTAAATGCAATAAATTGCCCATCTGGTGACCACGCCGGGGTGGCATAGCGCCCTGCCCCATATGTGATACGTTCAACCGCCCCGGTGTCTAAATCCAAGACATGAATTTGCTGACTGCCACTGCGGTCAGAATTGAATGCAATCTTGCGACCATCGGGCGAATAAGACGGACTGGTATCAATAGAATCCCCCGATGTTAATTGTTTCAAGAAATTATTTTCTATATCATATTCATATATATGTGTAATTCCGTTCTTTACCAAAGACAGCGCCACCCGCGTCCCATCAGGCGAAAACCGCGGTGCAAAGTTCATGCCTCCGAATTGTCCCAACCGCCGTTGCGCCCCGGTATTCAAATCTAAAATCCAAACCATCGGGTCATCATTATAATATGACAAAAACACAATAGATTGCATATTTGGCGAAAAATGCGGCGACATAACAAAAGTCTTGTCATCCGACAGATACCGCATACCAAAACCATCTTGGTCCATAATCGCCATACGCTTTGTCCGTGCATCAATCGGACCTGTTTCGGCAATAAATACTATCTGAGTATCAAAATATCCGACTTCGCCGGTAAGACGCTCATAAATCGCATCTGCCATAATATGCCCCAACCGCCGCACAGATTTCTTGGATGCCACCAAACTTTGGGCTTCTATCTGTTCTTTGCCGTTCACATCCCAAACATAGAAATCTAATTGATACTTACCATCTTTGGTCTTGGTAAGTTTAGATTGAACCAGAACCTGGGCCTTTATCGCCGCCCAAGATTTAAATGACGGCATCGCATCCATTTTTACGAATTCCGGGAATGCATCATGATTTACGATATGAAACAGACCACTGCGCTTCAAATCAGATTCAACAACTTCACGAATTGTCGCCGCATCTGTGGCGGACGCCCCTGCAACAGTTTCAAATTTCTGAACAGCAATAGAAACAGGTTCCGCTGCGCCGGCAACAATATCAACCTTTAATTCTGCACGGGCAAACGACATCACGCCGACAAAAACAGCGACAGCCACAAATAAAATACGTTTCAACATGAAAAATCCTTTCCTGTATATTCCTTAACCGATTCGCATTTTATAACATCAAATTGTAAAGTGCAAGCCTCCAAATAACCAATTTCCGATCAAAAAACGCTCCAAATTTGCGACACAAAAATTTTTTTGGTATTGTAAAAATTTCCCAGATTTCCGCCCTATACAAACCGCTATACAACCGCCAACACGCCCGTAAATACTGGTGTTTAGACAAATGTATTGACAAATGTAAATACAATAGTATAGTGATTTGTGAATACGGTTGTATTGGATAATGTAAACATAAAGGATAAATATGCCAAACGTTATGCAACAACTTTTTGTTATGAACATAGAATCGCTGTTGCGGGAATATGCCGCATATCGCGCATTCCATAAATCGGACACGGTTATTAACATGCGTATACCGCGCCCTATTTTGGACCGATTAAAAGAATTGGCGGCGGCGCAACATGTTCCATACCAATCATTGATTTCGTCTGTACTATTTTCACTGGCGAACAACGAAGACAACAACAAACAATCAATCAATTAAAAAGGGGAAGAAAGATGCAAAACATAATTGTTCCAGAAGAATACAAAAAAACTTTTGATATTCTGAACGGCGCGCGTCAGACCGTTCACGTTTACCAAGAAATGTCTTTGTGGCCCGATTGGGCGCCGGGCGCAAAAATTGCCGAACGCGCACACGATTTTTGGAAATTGTCTGATATATTGGTGACTGTAAACGGCATCAACGCTGAATCGTATCGCAGCACAATCACATTGGACAACATCATTCGCGAATACACACCAAAAAGATTAAAAGAAAAAAATCCTGCACGCATGTCAAAATTGGCGGCATCACATTTCCATGTATTGGCTGGCGATGAATTTGACGCTGAACTTTCACGATTTGCGGCATGGGCATTGGTCAAAGAAATTGGGAAACAGCGCCCAACCACATTCCACCAAGAATATTTTATAAACCCGAACGCGGGGATATTGGATATATACAACAACACAAACCAGACAGTACGTATTGGTCTGCGCGAAATTGTTTCTAAATATCAAAAACAACTGGACGGCATCATGAAAAGATTGCGCGCACAAAATAACCAACAATACGCAGAAATGAAACGCGAAATGTACACTTGGCTTTTCAAAAGCAGCGCAACCGACATAAAAAAGAAAAATCATCTGCCAGAAAGCAAACCATTGGCTGATTTTATGAACGCTTATTTATTGCGGGCATATATACGTGCTTTGCGCAACATTATCGCGAAATGGGACAATGGGTCCGTTCGCGATTACAGTGGTCTGCGCGGTGCGATATATAATGAAATGGTGGCGGCACGCGATTCATTGACGAAAAAATTTGCGCGCCCCGAAAACAGCATTCAACCAAATTCTGTTGCCCAGGTTGAACAATGGCGCAAAGAACGCGAATTGCAGTTTGCACAAAACTATATAAATACATATGTCAGATAAAAAAAGGCGTCAACAGACGCCTTTTTAATTTCATTTTGGTTACAGCCAATCAACATTGCATTCAAAGAATGATGCGCCGCCCTTAGACCCGACAAAATGCAACAAAATTCCGACACCGAACAGTAAAAAGAACCCAACCAACATACCGACGCCTTTGTTTTTCAAATCGTCTTTGCCGACTTCACCTTTCTGGATGAAACCCCACGCCCAATCCATCAGAACGAATGCCGCACCGACAAACGCCAACGTCCGCAGAGTATTGATAATCGGTTTTAAATCATTAATCAATTTGCAAACCGCCGTTTCTTCTGCAGCAAATGCGGGTACATTTGCCATTACAAACACCGACGCCGCCAAGAAATAATTAGAAATCTTTTTCATACTAAATCTCCTTTTCTTGAATATTTTATCACAAAATAATATGCATTGCAAGCGCTAGTAATTGATAAAAACGGGTGCGCACGCACCCGTTTTACACTATCAAAAACTATTTTCCAGAAATCGTATAGAAACGACGGGAAATTGGTTCTGCGTGACAACCACAGCAATCTTTGACTGGTTTAACACTTTCCACAACGACCGGCACCAAGACTTTGCGGTCATTGCGCGCAACCCGACCACCATTATCACGCGCGAACAAATCTTCGCAACGGGTATTTTTATAAACAATACGATTGTCTGTATCAATACCATCAATACTGTCGGAATAGTGCCGTGCATATTCATCAGAATAATAAACACAATCTTTGCCATCTTGGGTATAGCGCACACCACCCTTGTAATAATCATAGTATGTGCACCCTGCAACAGCCATCATTGCCATCATAACCAATATTTTTTTCATCAATTTATCCTTATGTCTTTTGTCTCTATCACACTCCCGATTCGTTCAGAGACATTTTGGCACAAATGATGTTGGTGTCAATTATTTTGTATGGTTTTTTATCCATTGGGATATTTTCAATAAATATGATATAATTGCATGAAAAGAACACAGGATTTTTCAATGAGATACAAAAAACTGGGTCTTGTTAATACTCGTGACATGTTCGCAGACGCGAATGCGCACGATTATGCGATTGGCGCGTTTAATTTTTACAATATGGAAACACTTACCGCGATATTGGCGGCGGCGCGCGCCACACACAGTCCGGTTATATTGGCAATATCTGAATCTGCAATAGATTATATTGGTTATGAAATGTTGATGGCCATGATACGTGGCGCAAACATAAAACAAAACGAACAAATTGCATTGCACCTTGACCACGGTCATTCATACGAATCGTGCGCGCGCGCCATAGACATGGGTTTTTCCAGTGTCATGATAGATGCCAGCAATATGTCATTTGAAAAAAACATTGAACTGACCAAACGCGTTGTAAAATATGCACACAGATATAATGTATCGGTTGAGGCAGAACTTGGCGCAATCGCTGGGTTTGAAGACAAGAATACACATTCATCAAAATCAATCTTCACAGACCCTGTTATGGCATCTGAATTTGTTGCACAAACACGTATTGATTCATTGGCGGTTGCGATTGGGACATCGCACGGCGCATACAAGCGCAAATACGGGCATGAAAAATTAAGGTTTGATATATTGTCAGAAATTGACAATCTGCTGCCCGGTTTTCCAATCGTGCTGCACGGGGCATCAACTGTTCCCGGAAAATTCATACGAACAATAAATAATAATGGGGGCGATATAAATGGGGCAAACGGCATACCGCCCGTACAACTGCGCCACGCGGTAAAAATGAACGTTTGCAAAATAAACCAAGACACTGACAACCGCCTTGCCTTTACGGCGGCACTGCGCAAGAACTTTACCCAACACCCCGACACGGTTAATCCGCGTGAATACCTTGGTATGGCGAAAACGGCTGTGTATGAAAACACAGTTAATGCAATAATTAACATTATGAACTCTGCAAATAAATTAAGACACTGTTAAAGGTTATTAATCAAACACAATTTATTGGCAACGCGGTGGCATGTCTTCTGTGACCTCTGTTGCCAAAGGATAATACACAACAACCGGCGTTCCCGCCGCATATTGTGCCACTAAAAAACTTTTGAAATCCGCAAGTGTTGTTGTGTTGTCTCTATCGTACCACTGTATAGAATTTCCGGAACTAGGGTATCTTATACATGGTCTATTTGATTGATTGGTATTCGTTGTTAGAACAATTCTATTTATATGCGTACACAAGCTAGATGCTCCACCAGAACTTACCGGTTTTTCTAAAGTAAGAACAAACCGATAACTATTCTCGCCATTTTTCCCTGAAACACTCCAATTTTCCGTTCCATTCAACACCAACACCCCAACACGGCGGGTGATTTTGTTTGTGGTTGAATCATATGAATCGGCATAGTCACCAACACGCCGCAGAATCATATCACCATCTTGATAAAATGTCGGCAGAACAGGATTCGTGGGTGTTGGCGTACCGTTCTGAACGACGGTTCCGGTTTCGGTCGTATAATTAGAACAAATATTCAACGCCGTTAAATCATCCTGAATTTCCCACAGTGTTCCGTTCGGGTCTTGGTCGCCATTTTCATCAACCCGAATCAGTGATGAATTTACTGCGTTAATAACACCAGTGTTTACGGTTTCGGCGGTCACCAATGCACTGTTATAGTGTGATGATGTTCCGTAAATGGGCTTTTCACCAACCGAACCATTGTACCCTGTACCGGTCATTACATAACCCGGGGCGCCGGTAATTGTGTCTTGTTTTCCGTTCAAACCGGTCTTAACCGCACCAACCGTTGGTACACTGGTGGCATTTTCCCCAAGTGTTGCCTCAATGGACTTTTCACCAATGCCGGTTTCATCATCATATATCATAAGTTTATTTGCGCCAGACCCGGGTAATTTACCCTGGTATCCAGACATCAGGTCATCTACATATTTCTTACTGGTCGCACTGGAAGTGTCGGCAAACACCGCGGATGTCAACAGAACCGCGACTGTCGTAATAAACATGCGCCGAATATTCATTTTGATATTTCCCTTTCCCCGGATTTCCAATAGTTGCAGTGTAACAAAAAGGTACCTTTTTGTTACATCGCGATTCGGTCAAAAATGAACAAACACAAAAAGTGGCTGCATGCCACGGAATCCGTGGCTTTGCGGGAAAAATAAAAAAAATTAAAAAAAGTGTAAAAAAAGGGTGGACAAAAAGGTACCTTTTTGTTCCACTCAACGGTGCGGAAATATGGGCCGTTAAACCGCCTATACACACATATCTAAGACTGCGCCGTACAGAACCGCAAAAAAGAAACAAACAGTGCCGCCTATGACAAACAAATGCCATATCGCATGCGAGAACTTTAATCGTCGCCACAGATAAAATATAACCCCAATAGTATACGATAATCCGCCTGCCAAGATAAACCACAACCCGCGTGGCGAAATATTTTGCAACATTGCCGGCAATATAAACAATAACGTCCATCCCATTATAAGGTATAACGCAACAACCCATTTTGGTTGTTGACGTGGGTTACGAATTTTAACAATCGCTCCAAAAATCACAATCGCCCACAAAATTCCAAACACCGTCCACCCAACCGGTCCGCGCAAATTTACCAATAAAAACGGCGTATATGTACCGGCAATCAGCGCATAAATAGCAACACTGTCCCACACCTCAAAAAAACATTCGCTTTTATGCCCGATTGTTATATGACACATTGTTGAACCGAAATACAGTGTAAACATTGTCACACCAAAAATCGCGCAAGACACCACCGACCAAGCATTTCCATAAATTGCCGCGAACACCACCAACAATGTCAATCCTGCAATGGCAAGACCGATACCAATTCCATGTGTTAAAACATTCAGAACCTCTTCGGCATGTGTTGACCGACGTTCCCAACGGAACAGTCCCGTTGCACGCAGCACCCGCAACAACCGCGATGCATGTTTATCACCCCGCACCTGTTTTAATTTTTTTCTAACAACCTTTATATTTTTTGTCATAATGTCGCCTTTATTCTCTGTGTCACCCTTGCCTTACCCATCACTTGCATAATTGAATAAAGGTCCGGTGTGTTTGTGCGACCTGAAAGTGCGACCCGCAAATCCATCGCAACATCGCCATTTTTAATACCAAACCGATTCGCGATTTCAACAATCTTGTTCCACCAAGTATCTTTGTCATCGGCGATATCAAAAGTTTCCAAAAACGCGTTCAACACATCAGTGTTATATTTATATTCGCGATTCGGCACAAACAAATCATCCCAGAAAAATTCCACCAATTCCAATGTCTGTTTCCATGTGATAAAGTCTTTGCGTACACGTTTCGGATTATCCCGTTCAATTGCCAAAACCGCGGTCAAGTATTCCAAATCGGCAACTTGCATTTTTTGTTTATCATCACCATATTCTTTCGCCCAATCAGTGACCGCACGCACCAAATCAGGAACCGTCATCGCACCGATGTATTCTTTTGCCCACCATTCCAATTTCTTCATATCAAACAAACCGCCCGACATCGGGATTTTTTTGGGCTTCATTTCATATTCCCAGAAATTCTTTACCACACCCTTTAATTTCGCCTCTTCATATCCAGACGCCAAAATATTTCCTAAATATTCAATCACGGCATCTGTTGGCCACCCATTTTCCAAGAAAAATGCGACATTACATTCCGGGTCTTTGCGTTTGGACATTTTACGTTGTTTGCCCGTGTCTTCGTCTATCTTGTCCAATGTCGCAGTATGAATGTAAACCGGGGGCGTCCATTCCATCATTCTGAATAATTGATAATGCAACGGCAACGAAGGCAACCATTCTTCGCCACGAACAACATGCGTTGTGCGCATAAAATGGTCATCACACAGATGCGCAAAATGGTATGTTGGCAACCCATCATTAGATTTAATCAAAACCAAATCTTCATTATTTTCCGGAAAACCGATTGAACCACGCACCGCATCTTTACAGAAAATGCGCGCATTTGGGTTGCCGGTTGAATATAACCGAATTGACGGCACTTCGCCATTATCCAAATGTTTTATAATTTCATCGGGCGCGATATCACGGTCACGTGCAAATTCACCGTAAATCCCCGTGGCAAATCCCGCAGCAGATTGTTCACTGCGAATTTTTTCCATATCATCCGCGGTTAAAAAGCACGGATATGCACGCCCATTGCGCAATAATTCCGCCGCGACACTGCGGTAAATATCTTTGCGTTGCGATTGATAGTAAGGTCCATATTTTTCATCATTATTATATTCAAAACCGAATCGACGCATTGCATTTTTCACAACATCCACCGCGCCGACTACTTCGCGTTTTGTATCAGTATCTTCTATACGCAGCATAAACACGCCACCTGATTGTTGCGCCAATTTATAATCAATCAGCGCACCATACAAATTTCCTATATGCATAAATCCGGTTGGGCTGGGCGCGAATCGTGTCACCATTGCGCCCACCGGCAAATCGCGTGGCGGGAATTTTTTCTCTAATTCAGCAATCGTATACTTTGGCGCAGTCCCAAGCACGCGTACGATTAAATCTTCATCTAGACCCTGTCTCATAATCAAATCCTTGTATTTTCAATATATGCATTTTATACTAATATTATGGAAAAACAAGAAATAAGAACATTTGGTCGCAGACACGGTAAAAAACTATCCATGCGCAAAAGTTTGCTGATGGAAAATATATTGCCAACATTGTATCCAACCGAATCGGAAAAGCCCGATATTTTGGAAATTGGTTTTGGCGCCGGCGAACATGTTCGTGAATTGGCGAACATCAACCCGAATAAAATCATAATTGGCGCAGAACCATTTGAAAACGGCGTTGCCGCCATGCTTTCTGCAATTTGTGACCAAGATAACAACATAAAACCAGAATATAAAAACATTCGCATATTTCCAGATGATGTCCGATTAATCTTGAACGAAAATAAATTCAAATTTTCTGAAATATGGGTCTTGCACCCCGACCCGTGGCCCAAGGCGCGACATGAAAAACGCCGTTTGCTATCCGCAGAATTTTTAAATTCATTGGGGACAAACATGGCGCCCGACGGCAAAATCATAATCGGCACAGACCATTGGGAATACTATGATTGGATTTTGAACCAGGTTAAAGACTCAAATCTGACTGTTTCTGATTCAACGCAAGAAACCATTGAAACCCGATATCAAAAGAAAAATATGGCGCAAACAACCGAAACAAAATATATGATATTAACCAAAAAATAAAAATCTATTTTGAAATAAACACCCGCATATTTTTTATTAAGTTAGGTTTCATTTTTTGGGTCAATCTTAACACTTGGCTTACCCGCAGCATATTTCTTCCGAACATCAAATGTAAATCTGCGTTCAAATTCCAATTTTCTAACATAGCATAAATTTGTCCCACAAAATCAGACTTTGGATTAAATTTATCCACATGCCCCATAATAAGAATTGAATTTGGATGAATTTGTTCCAATTTACTGAAAACATCGGTCCAATCGGGATAAGACACGTCATCTATATCAATTCCCACAGAAACATATCTATCAAAGAACAAATCATTTTTTATTGGCAAAATTGCATCTGTAAATTGATGCACATCAATCAACGGCACCAAAACCTGAATACCATACGCACCCAATCTGAACGCAGCATTCACATTTGTCGCAAATTCAGATATCACATCATCTAAAATCTGATTTTTTTCCAAACAAAATGTTAACCGATTCAAAATTTTGACCCCCGTCTTTTCCACCCACGGCCAAAAAGTCTTGGTGTCTGAACACGGCATAGAAACAAACGGCACATTATTATCAATCGCCACAGACGCAACGCGTGCTAATTCACCCGCATCCACTTCATCAATCCACATCGCGGTCATATATCCAATATCGTCAAAAATATTTTCTGATTTTATCATAACACTTTTTACTTTATCATAAATGTGATATAATTTAAGCGAAATGACAAAAAAATTTGAAAAATTTTTATTGGGGTTGCTATGGTTGCTAACCATCACACTGGCGACAACCTTTTGGATGAATATTAAATATGGGTTCAATATATTTTCTGCGGCTCACTGGGCGTATTTATCTGAACTTCAGGCATACAGAACCCAAATCAAGACAGATTTTTACATATCAATTATTGCCGCCATTGTTATTGGACTGATTGGCCTATATGTTTTGGCGCGTCCTCCGCGTCCACGGGGGGACACACAACCAAAATCAACAACAAAAGTCCCCGAACAATCAATAACACAAACCGTATCATATGAAACGAAACCCGTATCGGAATCAGTTCCCGCACAACAAACGGATTTACCCCGCCCTGGTATTCCATCGGCACGACCGTTACCGCCGTCTGGGGCACATGCGTCACCACCGCGCATACAGGTACAACAAACCGCACCCGTTGCAACATCTCATTTTACCGCCCCAAATATAAAACAACAAAAACCGCAGCATCTTGATGAAATAAGCAACATATTCCAAAATGCGGGTTATATCATAAAAAAATGTAACCGCATTGGAAACTTAATAGAACCGGTTATTGCATTATCATATGACCAAAAACTGTGGATTGGTACATCCAATGTATCTGCATCTGATGCAATGGATGCGGTGCAAACATTGTTGGCGGTATTTGCCGATACCCTTGGCGACAGCGCCAATGATATGTCTGTTTATGCGTGTATTTTGAACGCGACAGACGAACCAGAAGATAGAGATATAATATCAACATTCAACACACTTGACGAATTAAAGAATTTTGTGGATGCGCGGCGCAACACTAAACCTGCGGATTATGACCAAGAATTATTTGACGCGGTATCAACATATATAGACACTGTTATTAATTACATAGGGAAATAACTATGCAATGGACCCAGGCACAGGCAGAAAAACGTTTAAATGATTTGAAAATATCAAACTTGCCAATTATGGCAATTAAGCCAACGATTACTCCCGTGGATCCAAAATGGTTTCAGAAATATCGCGCGCTTTGCCGTGAATTCATGCGTACGCTTTCTGATTCTGTGCAAGAACTTAGCATTATGAACCTTAGTCGTGATGAATTTATGAATCTTTTAATGGGGCGTGAAATTCCTGATAATTTATCTATACGTTTTCGCGTTCCATTAATTTGGGGTGGGAAATTAGATATTAATAATTTGTTCATGTGCTTTACGTTTCCAATATCTCAAACACTGGACAGATTTATCATGGAACAAAATGGCAACGATACGATATGGATGCCAGACCCCGCAAAAAAAATATACATGCCGATACATTCCACATTGTCGGGAAATGGTGGAAACGGTGTTGCGGACAGATTAAGTCAAATGGCGGCGAACATTGCATCTGGTCGCCAAGCGGCATAACAGGAACAAAACAAATGGAAATAAAAGAATTCTTGGATACATTAAAACAACGCGGTGCATTCATGGCCCCCCCGGCGCATGTTGGCACTATAAATATTACAAATATAAACTTGCAAAAAATACATGCGGCAATGTTACCAAAATTTATGACAGATTTATATCAGACGTGTGGCGGAATAAAACTTGGCAACGGCTATTTATTTGGTCCTGCTGAATTTGGAAAACCGGGAAAACATCCAATACCAGATATATACCAGATAAACAATGAACTGAGCAATCTGCCAAAATTGCGCGGAAAAACAGTGTTTGGTCGCAACGATTTATTTTGGTTTGCATTTGATTCTTTTGGCAAATGTACAATGTTAGATAATTTGGGACTGAACACATTACGTACTTATGATGACCCGTACAAAGCAATAATGGATTGTTTGGCGGGCGGGACGATATAACATGACGAAAATATCTGTATCTTTGTCGGGACACCAAACCAGTATATCATTGGAACCAGAATTTATATCTGCACTGCGTGAAATCGCCACCCATCGTCGTATATCTGTTGCGGCACTAATTGCAGAAATAGACAGCACACGAAAATTGGGCGACAATTTATCGTCTGCGATTCGCATTTGGATTCTAAATTATTTTAGAAAATAATTTTTATTCATGTGATGGTGATACTTCATACATCCATATAGTCGCCAAACAAGACACCAATAAAATTATTATCATCCACAAATCGCGTCCGACACCACGATACATTGTCTTGTGCGCGCCCCACACAGAACCATCTATGACACCTGGTCGGCCAATTGGTATATCGGCAATCACATTACCATCTGATAAAACCAGCGCACTGATTCCTGAATAATTTGCACGAATTACTGGCACACCCGATTCTATGGCATAACGACGAACCATATCCAAATGCTGGTATGTTCCTGGGGTATTTCCAAACCAATTATCGTTTGTTATGTTTATAATTGCATCCGGCGTATTACCGTTTTGAATTAAAGAATCAGAAAATATAATTTCATAACAAACCGCCGGCGCGAAAACAAAACTAGAATTACCTGTATTTAGTGTCATCAATTCTGGACCGTTGCCCGGTTTTAACATTCCGGGTGTTGGAATTAAATTTCCAAATGGTCTGTATTCACCAAATGGCACAAGGTGCGATTTGCTGTATACGTTGGAAATAGTGCCTTTGGCATCAGACACCAACAAAGAATTATATAAATTTCCATTTGAAAAATAATTTGCACCTATGATTATCGGTTTGCCCAAAACAGATGCCAAAGGCATGGTATCACCCGGTGTCATAACAAATGGGTATGCGGTTTCTGGGAACACCACCAATTCATGTTCACCTTCATAAGACGCCAAATCTGCCATAGTCTGCAGATTATATTTTGCATTTTGAATTGCGGCATTACGCGAATACGATGCTTTTTGTGATGCACTTTGCGCGGGTTGAACAACACGCACAATGGGGGTGCGCGATAATTCTGTATTTTGTGCGACACCTGCATTCTTTATTCCGTACAGCACGCCTAATACACCGAACAAAACAAATATTATTAATGAAATCCAATTCAATCCATTACGACGATTTTTAATAATCTCGCAACTTGCGGCGATTAGTCCAACAATGACAAAACTTAATCCCAATGCGCCATATAACGCCATAGAATTCGCGACATATAAATTTTGCATTGTGATATTTGCGATTGGATTCCACGGGAATCCTGTAAACACCCATTCGCGCATCCACAACACCAAAGTCCAAACAGCGGCAAACAAAAACGGTCTGCACACTGGATTCACCTGTGCACCAGATACCGCCAAAAACGGAATCGCAAAAAAGATTCCGCCAACAATACCTATTCCTATGATTCCCGGCACAGTCCAAATTGCGAACTGGTTTGCCAATTCCGGCACAACATAAATACTGTGCAACACCCACCAAAACATAGACATCGCATATACCGCACTGAACGGAAAAACGCGCAAGAACCTGCCGACCAATGAATGTCCTGGCAAAGTATATGTTGCCAACAAATACGCACCCCCAATTCCAATCACCGTTGCCCACCACATATAGAACGGTGCAAAACCCAAAGACGCCAACACACCACATAACACATATAAAAACGCATGACCAAAACCGGATTTAAAAAATCTTTTAAAAACGCTAATGGTACGACCACCTGGGCAACACGATTCATTGCTGCATACAGCGAATTCCGCCGTATAGGGATTTTTATACCCCAATTTTTTCAGTATAATTGTTTCTTTCTTTTCCATTTTTTCTGCGTCTTTATCTTTTATATGGTCGTACCCCAACAGATGTAAAACACCATGCACAACCATATGCGCGGTATGTTCGGGCACAGAAATAGATTCGCGTGTGGCTTCTTGTTGCACTGTATCAATAGATATAAATATATCGCCCAACAAAACATCATCACCCAATTCAAACGACAAGACATTTGTAGGCTTATTCATTCCGCGATATTTTTTATTTATTTTTTTTATATATTTATCATCAACCAGTGTTATTGACACTTCGGAATTTTGATAAGAATTTCCAACCGCGGCATTCGCGATTTTATCAAAATCTATTTTATATTTTTTCCACCGTTTGTCTTTCACATTTACATATACACGCATTTATCCCCCCTATTGTCGCCACAAATTTAGCGTTTGCCAATCGCACATTTATTTAATAGAATTATTATATCACAAACAAAAGCGAATATAAAATGTCTAATACAACCACACGCCCATTGGCAGATATAATGCGTCCCAACACCATAGACGAAATCGTTGGTCAACAGGCTTTATTGGGCGAAAACGGCATTATCCGGCGCATGGTTGATGCACATAAATTATCAAACCTGTTGTTGTGGGGGCCACCGGGATGCGGCAAAACAACGATTGCGCGTGCATTGGCAAATTCTGTTGATATGGATTTTGTTCCTATGTCGGCTGTTTTCTCTGGTACCGCAGATGTGAAAAAGACCATGGATATTGCCCGCACAAATGCGGCGCTTGGTCGTGGGACATTACTTTTTATTGACGAAATACACCGTTTTAATAAAACACAGCAAGACACCTTATTACCATATTTGGAAGACGGTACCGTGGTGTTCATTGGCGCAACAACTGAAAACCCAAGTTTTAATTTGAACAATGCATTGTTATCACGATGCCACATTGGTGTTTTGGAACCATTGGATACATCAGATTTATTAACATTGATTGAACGCGCCGAAACACATATTGGGAAAAAATTACCATTAACGGCGGACGCGAAAACGCACCTTGCGGAAATATCAGACGGTGATGCGCGGTTTCTGTTGAACACGGTAGAATATTTATCATCTGCAAAATTCAAAAAGAATCTATCATCAACAGATTTAGATTCCGTTATTCAGAAACGTGCGCCGTTATCAGATAAAACCGGGGATGAACATTATAATATGATATCCGCGGTGCATAAATCCTTGCGCGCCAGTGATACCGACGCGGCACTTTATTGGGTTGCGCGCATGATGACGGCGGGACAAGACCCGATGTATATCTTTCGTCGTCTGACCCGTTTCGCAATGGAAGATGTCGGATTGGCGGATCCTAATGCAATGCAGTTGGCTTTGGCGGCATGGCAGGTTTACGAAAGAATGGGCAGTCCCGAAGGTGACCTTGCATTGACTGAATTGGTAATATACCTTGGCACAGCACCCAAAAGTGTTTCTGTTGACCGCGCAAAAATGTCATCTTATGCGGTGGCGAAACAGACATCTAACTTAATGCCACCAAAAAATATTTTGAATGCGCCAACTCGCATGATGAAAGATTTGGGATATGGCAAGGGATACATATATGACCCAGACACAGAATCCGGGTGCAGCGGTCAAAACTGTTTCCCCGAAAGCATGTCACGACAAAGTTTCTATCATCCCATAGAACGTGGGTTTGAACGCGAAATTAAAAAGCGTCTTGAATATTGGAATACACTGCGCGCACGTGCAAAGCGTGATACATCAGAATAATATGTTTACCGACAATCCGGCAATTACATCTTCGGATTCAAACGCATAATCAACATGACCGATATATTGCGTACGACCATATTCGCGCACAACCTTCATTCCAATAGATTCATCGTTATAGTGTTTGTTGGTCGCCTTGCGTACAGCAAAGTTTCCACCAATGCGCCATTTGTCATTCACCCGGAAATATATTTCTGGGTTAAAGTCTATAAACGCCATTCCCCATGGCACATCATCAAAAATCCAACTGGATTTAACCGTTGCGGCAAATGTCACGCCATCATATTGCCGTCCGAATCTTAATCCAACATAGTAAGTAGAATCAGCATAATCTGGTGTACGCACACGATGCGAACCACCGAACTTTAATCCGAACAGCACATCATATATAATACGTTGTGTACTTTCCGATGCGAACCCCAAACGATACAGACCGCCTAAATCAATACTGGAAAAACCGTCATGATCGCCGTGAAATTCTTGCTGATAATGAACATTCCCACCGATTACTAATCGGTCTGTAAGACCATATGAGATATTTTCGCCTAATCTTAAACCATTGTCAAAATAATCCAATGCCGTCTTGGTCAGAACACCAGAACGCGCCTGAATAAACAACGGGTCAGATGTATCAACGGTCAAATCTGCGGCATGTGCGCCCGCACATGCAGCGATTCCAATTATTCCAAACAAAAATTTACGCATTTAATCAGTTCCCATTTTAAAGCACGTCGGTGACGAATTACGCCACCGACGCACGCCTATATATTAGAAATAGAATATAATCTGACCGCCCAAGGACATTTCATTATACTTATCCAATTTGGCCTTGCCCATATATCCCCATGTTCCAGATTCTGTACCATAGAAATCTAACTTTTTACCATCTGCGGTATCATAGAAAGATGTTTTCGCATACAGATTCAGCGCGAACCAATCATTTGGTTGCCATCCGATTGCACCTTTAATAGATGCCTGGTTATGCCAATCGTAATGACCGAATATCGCTTCCAAATTCAATGTCCAATCTTCGCCCAACACACTGAACACGCCTAAACCGCCTTCTATAAAGAATGTCGTTTTGGCATCATCGTCATAAGATATGAACAAAGATTCAACAACCCCACCTTCATTTTCGCCAGTGATTCCGTTGCCATAGTATTCGTCATCAAAGTTCATCAACCAACCACGTGCCAAACCATAAATTGTTGATTTAGAAACTTTGTACCCAGCTTTTAAGTCAAGGACAAATTCATTGGCGACATCTTTTTGTCTTTCATAGTATCCCGACAATGTCGCAATCCATTTATCATTATCAACGAATCGCCATTGCAACCCGGCACCAAAGATATTCAAATCATTATCGTCCATTGTATCATCTGGGGCGGTTTTCCAATCAAATTTATATTTACTGATGTCATAGCGTCCCATCAACAGCACGCCCAACCTGTCTGTTATACCATAACTAAGGTCTTCTTTGATTGCGAACTGTTTCATTTTCCATTTCGCGCTTGTATCACTCATTGCGCCTGCGGGCATAAAATCAATATCATATGACGCAGTATTATAAGATAAATCTGTGATAGAACCGAATTTACCTTCTGTTGGTTGAAAGAACGGATGCGCCAGATAATATTTTCTTTTAACTGCGCTGCGTACAGTCTGTGTACGATTTGTTGTCGCGGTACGTGACGTTGTAGTTCCGCCATCATACATACGATACATTTGACTGCGCGCGGACGGCTGGGCAGTCCGATATGCGTTTCCACCGTTTGAATAAGTACGCGTTGTAGAACGTGTTTCATATTTTTCATAATTAACATTTGCCGGGTTTGCGCGAACCGCAGGCCCAGATGTTAAATTCACTGTTGAACCGGCCTGGGCACCCCAATTTGTTTCGGCAATCGCCGGTGCGGCAACCAACGCCCCAATCAACATAAATACAGAATACTGTGTTTTCATCTCGTTAGACTCCTTTCTTAATGAACGAATTATACCATAAAAAAACACAATTACCAAGTCTAAATTGAACCCGGCTAGTTTCCAACCGCCGGTCCCGCGATTATCGTCGCATCCGAATTTGTATAAAATCCGCCACCAACCAAATCACACACACCATAAACATCGTTACTGTTCTTACATGGCACATAATGATGTGTCACTGACTTGGTGGTAAAATCACGAATGGTTAATGACTTTAGTCTGAATGTTGGGCTCGTTACCTTGCTAAAAACCCCAAAATAGTCTACAGATGTAAAGCTTGAAACATTACTATATGAACCAATTTTCGTGCCATTTACCCATACACCTTGTTTGTTTTGGATGGAAACATAATCATTTCCAACAGACGAAATCGCCGAGCCAACTTTTATCGTTTTTCCCTCAAATCGCCAATTTCCAGCTTCGGATAAATAGGCGGTTGTATTTGTTGTTAACGTGGTGCCAGAGTCAGATTGGTAAAGATATTGTGCATTACTGCTGGTTCTATAAAAAACCGCTTCCAATTCTGTATTATCTGTGGTTTTAATACCCAAAGATATCTTTTCATTTGATTCTATCCATTCCAACTGAATATAGCCCGACGGCAAAACACCCAGTGCAAATAAATCAGTATTGATTTCCCACAAGGTTCCATTATCGCTTGGAGCTCCATTTTCGTCTACACGAATCAGCGATGAATTAACCGCATTTGTGACACCAGTGTTTACCGTCTCTGCGGTCACAAGTGAATTACTGTATACCGCCGTTCCGTAAATCGCGCGTTCACCGACTTCGCCGGCGTTTCCC
>CAJOHU010000020.1 GCA_905234465.1 uncultured Alphaproteobacteria bacterium
ATATATCATAAGTTTATTTGCGCCGGAACCAGGTAATTTACCCTGGTATCCAGACATCAGGTCATCTACATATTTCTTGCTGGTCACACTGGAATTATCAGCAAATACCGCAGACGCCGCAAAAATTGCGGATATTACGATAAATATGCGTTTGATACTCATCTGATACTTCCCTTTCCCCTAATTTCCAATGATTACATTGTAACAAAAAGGTACCTTTTTGTTACATCGCGATTCGGGCAAAAATGGGCAAACACAAAAATGCACTGCACGCCACGGAATCTGTGATGTTGCGGGAAAAATAAAAAAAATTAAAAAAAGTTAAAAAAAAGGGTGGACAAAAAGGTACCTTTTTGTTTCACTCAACCCCGCAGGATTAGTGGTTATCCGCCTTCGCCGATAAGTGTGCATTGTGTTTCTCTTATCACAAACAATGCTACGGCGAGACTTCGGTGTCGGTGGTTAGTTGTTAGTAAACGGTGGCAAATGCCACCGTTTTTTTTGTATTCCAGAGAACAGTCATCCCGCGCGTCCGCGGGATGACGATAATAAAAATTCCCCGCGTGCGGAAGAGCAGGGTTTAGTCCCCAAAATCCAAATCTTTCAATTTTTCGGCGCGGGGGGCGATTTTATTTACAGATGTTTGTAATTGTTCTATGTCCGATTGCGCCATGGAAAAATGTTGTGATACTTTGCCGGCACGTTCCGCAAGGCGCGAAAGGTCGGTCAACAACATATCAAGTTCATGCTTAATTTGACCCGCAACGCGTTTAATCTTGATATCAGACAGTACAGCACGAATCGTATTCAATGTCGCCCACAATGTTGATGGCGAAACTATAAACACCTTTTTGCGTGCCGCATATTCAATCACCCCGGAAAATTCACGGTGCAGACTTTCAAATATAGATTCTGATGCAATAAACATCATCGCGCTTTCGGCGGTTTTTCCCGGAATAATATACTTTTCTGCAATTGCATCTATGTGTTTACGCACGTCCAATTCAAACTGTTTACGGTACAATTCTGGGTTTTCGCTGTTCATTATACGCGAATATGATTCTAATGGAAATTTGCTGTCTATAATCATGTCGCCCGGTGGATACGGCAGCCGTATTATACAATCAGGACGAACACCGGTTTCCATAACATGCTGAAACGTGTATGTTTCAGGTGGCATTATATCTGATACTAAATCTTCCAGTTGTCTTTCCCCAAATGTGCCGCGTGCCTGTTTGTTTCCCATAAGTATGTTTTTGAAATTCGCAATGTCTGAACTGATGTTCTTTAATTCTGTTGCGTTTTGCGCCAATACCCCAAGCCGTTCTGCCAATCTTTCCCGCAGACGCGAATTGTCTTCGCGCAGGGCGGACATGTCTACGCGTGCTGGGCGCATCAATATCACAAAAAGCATCACGATTATAATCGCACACATCGTAATTAAAATATAAGTTGTCATTTAGAAATCCTTTGCTATCATTTTATTATAAAAGGATTTAGATATGTTGCAAATGAAACTTTGTGGTGATTTGATTTTGCGGGAAAAATGTGACCCGGTGGATTCTATTACCCCGGATGTTTTGCATAATATGGACGAAATGGTCAAAATGATGCGGGAACAAAATGGGGTCGGATTGGCGGCACCCCAGGTCGGAATTACAAAACGTTTCTTGGTCATGATGAACCCAGATGATGAAACTGTATTCAAAATGATAAACCCAAAAATTGTGAAACGGTCATCTGAAACTGCGGTTATAGAAGAGGGCTGTTTGTCTGTGCTGGGGCCGGATAATTTGCCGGTCTATGCCAATGTGACCCGTCCTGCGGTTGTCACAATAGAATGGACCGGGGTGGATGGTAAACAATATTCTGCGGAAATGTCCGGTATTGCTGCACGTGTCGCTCAACATGAAACAGATCATTTGGATGGAATTTTGTTCATAGATTATTTGTCGCCCGCCAAACGGGAAATGGTTATGCGTAAAGTAAGGCGTCGTAAATGAAAGTCGTTTTAATGGGAACACCTGATTTTGTCGTTCCAATCTTTGATAAGATAGCAACGCATCACGATGTGATGGCGGTCTTTACACGTGCACCAAAACCGGTTGGGCGAAAACATATTATAACAAAATCGCCTGTACAGGCATGGGCGGAATCGCATGGTTTTCCGGTATACCATAAACTGTCTGAATATAATTTCCGTCCAGATATGGTCTTTGTCGCGGCATATGGTGCAATTTTGCATGATAATGTTTTGAATTCGGCGCCATGTATAAATTTACACCCAAGTTTGTTGCCATTGTATCGCGGGGCATCTCCGATTCGTTCCGCAATTAAAAATGGCGATGACGAAAGTGGGGTTTGCCTTATGCAAATGACAGATGAATTGGATGCGGGTGATATATTAATGTGCCGGCATTTTAATATTGATATTGATGATACAAATGAATCTGTTGAACAAAAAGTTTCAAAAATCGGAACAGATATGATAATTGAATATATGAACGCGCCGGAAAAATTTGTTCCAAAACCGCAAAGTGGAAAAATTATCTATACGGCGAAAACCGCCGTATACGATGAAATAATTGATTGGAAAAAATCGCCATTGGAAATTCATAATATGGTGCGGGCGTATGGATGTGGTCGCACAAAAATAAATGGAATTGATGTTAAAATATTAAAGACAAAAATGAAGGGGGATAAGTTAGAGATTTTAACCATTCAACCCGCAGGGCGGCGTCCCATGGATTGGAAAAGTTTTGTAAACGGTCTGCATGGTGCAGAGATAAAATATGGTGAATAATGACACGATATAAAGTTATTTTGGAATACGATGGAACAAATCTGATTGGGTGGCAAGAAAACCGCCAGGGACCGTCTGTGCAGTCCTTGTTAAAAGACGCATTAGAAAGATTCTGTGGTGTGCGTCCAGATGTCGTTGGGGCAGGGCGTACAGATGCAGGCGTTCATGCGTTGGAAATGTGTGCGCATTTTGATTTAGATAATGAATATGACCCAAGTACTGTTATGCGGGCGATGAATTTCTATTTAAAAAAATCCCCTGTGTGTGTTTTGAATTGCGAAATCGTAAACCAAAAATTTAATGCGCGTTTTTCTTGTGTTAACCGCCATTATATGTATGTTGTATTAAATCGTGCCGCGGCGCCTGTTCTGGACAAGAATCGTGTATGGTGGGTGCCGAAAAAATTAAACATTAAAAAAATGCGTGATGCGGCAAAATTATTGATTGGTTTGCATGATTTTACATCTTTTCGGGCAAGTCAGTGCCAAGCAAAAAGTCCAATAAAAACCCTGGATTCGTGCCGTATAGACAAAAAAGGTGATTATGTGGTGTTTGATTTTTCTGCACGTTCTTTCTTGCATCATCAGGTGCGGAATATGGTTGGTACATTGGTTGAAATCGGACTTGGGGTGCCACATGATATAAACAAGATTTTTGCAGCACGTAATCGCGCATCGGCGGGTGCAACCGCGCCGGCGGCGGGGCTTTATTTTATTCGTGCAGATTATGCCACAGACGATTAGATGGTATATGAACAATATGACCAGATTTATATATAACCGCGCCACCGTGAATAATTTTGTTTGAACAGGTTTTTGAATTTATATCAAAATACGATGCAATAAATTTTATATTAGGGTCTTGGCAGATTGAATTAATATTCTTAGACAATGGTACGAAATTTTGAATATAAAGAATTTTCCATTTTGGCATAGAAATTGTGTATACGCCGGATTCTTTCGTTAAGCGTATGTTTTCTGTTCCGGGTTGTTCGCTATTTGTTTTCTTCCATGTGTCAAATGCAAAATAGTTTCCACTGTCGTGGGTTTTATTGAATTTTAATTTTCCGTCAATTACTGCGCCGATTAATTTGTGATCGTTTGAAATATAAAATATTGGACGCGGTGTTAAGATACATATTATTATCCCAATAGATATAAATATTGAACAAAATACAATGTTTGTATGTCGGGCCAAAGCATTTCTATATGTATCAATGTTGCGAATAAATAGTAAACAGCACAGACCCGTAATGATTAAAACAATACTGGTGTTTGATATGTTCCCAATGGATATTTGGCTGTATGGGATATTTCCAATATGGGTGGCAATAGAAAACAGAATATCGTATATGCGGTGTGAAAATAATATTGGCGCGTAAAATCCAAATAAGGCGCAAATGGTTCCGGCTATGACGCATGGCATAAGAATAAACGAAAATAGTGGCACAAAAATAAGATTGCCCAATATACCATAAATTGGTAACTCGTTGAAATGCATTAATACAAATGGTGCAGTAAATATTCCGGCAACCCCCGCCGTTATTGATGCAGCATAAATATATTTTAATATGCGGTTTGATGGCATTGCCGGTTTTACTTCATTCCATATCCATAATATTCCGAATATCGCGGCAAAAGATAATTGAAATCCAGCCGTCATTACATAATATGGATTTATAATGATTAATACGATAAATGCCAATGATGCCATGCGTAAAGATATAACATCACGTCCAACTAATATTGCCAACATAACCAGTGTCGCCATAAAAAATGCGCGCAGGGTTGCAACACCACATCCTGATATAAACAAATACCCGATCAAACCAACCCATGAACATATGGTTGCTGGTATGCGTGCAGGAACGCGGCGAACAAGTTTTGGAATACAACGAAATATAATATAGAATATTATAAATAACCAACCCGAAATTAGTGTCATATGATACCCACTGATTGACCAGATATGTGCAACACCGTTTGTGTTCCATGTTGCGCGATGCGCATTGGGTAATGAGTTTTTATAACCCAATAAAAGTGTATCAGTAAGGAAAGATTTTGCCGCGTTCTTTATCTTAGTGCGCAGGCTGTATACGGCGTATTCTGGCGTATAGATAATTTTTATGTCTTTTATGTATCCGATTGCGGTTATGTTATTAAAATAAGAATGCCGGGCAAAATCAAACCCATTTGGAATATCTGCTGGTTTTGGTTTGAACAGACCACCGTTGCCAGATATTATGTCGCCAATTTTGATGTTGTCTGTGCTGGCACCTGATACGCGAACGGTACCGTATTTGTCTGTGTTCAGATATATTCTTGTTTTGTCAGGCGTGTTTTCAATTTCTGTGACTGTGCCGGTTATTTCAATTCCATGAATGTCGTGCGATATTTGTGGAACATTTTTCATATGTGTATATATGCCGGCATACCCAAACCCGGTTGCAATACACATTAACAGCGCAATAATTGGAAAACGACGAAGCGCCACAATTCCACATACGCCAACAATAAATAATGACACAAGCGTTAAAATGGACGGTTCGGTGGAAATAGAAAAATAAAGCGCGACACCAAAAGCCAATAGAATCGGCGACCATAAAAATATATTCTGATGTTGATTTGACAGAAATTTTTTCATGTGCGTATTATAGGATTTTATCCTTGCGTTGCAACCCAGATTTTTTGTAGCCTGTTAATACATAAGGAGAAAAACTTATGTCAAGATACATATTTGTCACAGGTGGGGTTGTTTCAAGTTTAGGTAAGGGCGTTTCGGCGGCATCGTTGGGCGCCCTTCTTCAATCGCGGGGGTACAGTGTGCATGTGCGTAAATTTGACCCATATTTGAATGTGGACCCGGGCACAATGTCGCCATTGCAACATGGTGAAGTTTATGTCACAGATGACGGTTTTGAAACAGATTTAGATTTGGGGTATTACGAAAGATTTTTAGGAATAAAACTTAGTAAAAACGATTCGGTATCGGGTGGACGCATTTATTGGGATGTTCTGAATGCGGAACGGCGTGGTGATTATTTGGGTGCCACTGTCCAGATGATTCCGCATGTGACCAATAAAATTAAAGATTATATTGCGGTGCCAACAAATACTGATTTTGTTATTTGCGAAATAGGCGGCACAGTTGGGGATATAGAAGGTAAGGTTTTTTTGGAATCTATCCGTCAGTTTGCAAATGAAGTCGGACGCAGAAATGTTATGTTTGCCCATCTGACATTGGCGCCATATTTGGAACAAAGCGGGGAATTAAAAACCAAACCAACACAAATGTCTGTGCGCAGATTATTAGAAAATGGAATTCAAGCCGATGTGTTGTTTGTGCGTTCGCCACGTATGTTAACCCCAGATGAACGCGCTAAAATCGGTATGTTCTGCAATTTACCCGCCAAGAATGTTGTTACCAGTATGGATGTTGATAATATCTATAAAATCCCTTTGGTGTATGATGAACAAGATGTGTTTAATATAATGGCGGCGCATTTCGGTTTACCCGAAGCGTCCGGGGATATGTCAAAAATAAAAAAGATAGAACAGTATTTAATGGCGGACCTGCCAGTTTGCACCATAGGTATCGTTGGAAAATATTTTGATGTTGCCGATGCATATAAGTCTTTGAACGAGGCGCTGTTTCATGCCAGTATCCAAAATAATGTTCGTCTAAAAATCAAAAAAATAGATGCGGAAAAATTTAATCCAGAAGATTGTGCCGATGTTGATGGAATATTGGTGCCCGGAGGGTTTGGCGCGCGCGGCGTAGAAGGTAAAATTGCTGCGGCAAAATATGCGCGTGAAAATAACATTCCGTATATGGGAATTTGTTTGGGAATGCAGGTTGCGGTCATAGATTTTATGCGCAATGTTGTCGGAGATAATACGGCGAATTCCACAGAGTTCGCAAAAAATTGCACACCTGTGATAGATATAATGCACGATTGTGCCACAGAAAATATGGGCGGAACATTGCGACTTGGGGCGTACCCATGTGTTATAAAACCCGGGACATTGGCGGAAAAAGTTTATGGGGCGAATCGCATATCTGAACGTCATAGACACAGATACGAAGTGAATATTGAATATCGGGATGCATTAGAAAAAAATGGTATGGTAATATCGGGAATGTCACCGGACGGGAAATTGCCAGAAATGATTGAAATTCCAACACACAAATTCTTTATTGCCGGACAGTTCCATCCAGAATTTCAAAGCAACCCATTCAGTGGGCATCCTTTGTTTAATTCGTTTATTGCCGCCGCCAAAGCTGAATGATTATTTGCCGAAAATAAAGTCTGGGTTCGTGCTTAATGCGATTATTGCGTCCATATCGTCATTATCCGACGAATGCTGATTTATTGTTTTTCCGCATTTTTCGCATTTATGGGTTATAACGAAACCGTCGCCATCCGGGGTGACGGATATTGGTTTCATCATACCCCCGCAATTTGCGGCGCGGTCCCCCGGGTTATTGTCAACATGTCGTGACCATAAACATTTTGGGCAATGATTCGTATACCCATTACCAAAAACCATAGCGCCGCAATGGGCGCAGGTAAAATTTTCTATGGTTTTGGTGAATTTCTTCATAACCTGTTATAAACCAAGTGCATTACGATACATCTGGGTCAGTTCGTCTGTTTCATCCAATTCGTCTGGATCCATTTTACGCAGACGTATCATCTGGCGAATGTATTTAGGGTCAAATCCTGCGGATTTAGCCTCGCTAAAAATTTCTTTGATGTCTGCAGCAATCGCAGCAGCATCTTCATTTAACTTTTCAATTCTTTCAATGATACCAAGCAACTGTTGGTTATCAAGTGCACCATGGTTTGCGTTTTTCATAGATGTTTTCCCCTTGTTTAAGCCTGTGTTTTATGATATACAATAAAATGTAAAAATCAACAAGAAACCCGAGAGAATAAAAAATGCCAAGATTTACAAAAATTACTGCATCAATCGGTCCCAGTTGTGAAAATGAAAACATATTGCGTCAGATGGTGCAGGCCGGGGTGAATATGTATCGGATAAATTTCAGTCATGATATAGGCGATATCCAGGGAAAGAAAATTGATTCTGTGCGTAAAATTTCTAAAAAGTTGGGTGTGCCTGTTGGTGTTTTGGTTGATTTGCAGGGTCCAAAACATCGTATTGGTAATTTCGCAACCGAAGAAAAATATCCAATAACGCCGGGGCAAATTTTCACTTTTGATTCAAATGATACACCTGGGAATTCTGAACGGGTTTTTTTGCCGCATCCAGATGTCATGGAATCGTTAAATGTGGGCGACAGAATATTGTTGAATGATGGTAAAATAGAAATGCAAGTTAAACAAGTAGAGCCAGGTGTTGTTCGGGCAACTGTTATTCGGGGAAATGAAATTTGGTCGCGTCGTGGATTTAATTTGCCGGATACAGATATTAAAACATCGGTGCTTACCCCCAAGGATAAGGAAGATTTAGAATATGCATTGACCAAGAATCCTGATTGGGTGGCGGTTTCTTTTGTTCAGCGTCCCGAAGATATTTCCGAAGTTCGTGATTTTATTACTGCACATACATCTGCACCCGTCAAAATAATGGCAAAGATAGAACGCCGAAACGCGGTTGAACGAATCGCAGAAATTGCGTCTGTGGCCGATGGTATAATGATTGCGCGGGGGGATTTGGCGGTGGAATTACCATATGAACAAGTGCCGGCAATATCGCGTCATATTATTCGTGAATGTCGGCGTTTGAACAGACCTGTGATAATGGCAACCCAAATGCTGGGGTCAATGGTGGCAAGTGAATTTCCAACCCGCGCAGAAATAAGTGATGTTGCAAATGCTGCATATCTGCGTGTTGATTCTACTATGACATCCGAAGAAACAACCATTGGCGCCAACCCATTAAAAGTTATTGAAACAATGGAAAAGATTTTGGCGTATTCTGATATAGATGCGATGGAAAATGATGAAAGGAATCATTCAGAAAATGCGCCAGAAAATGATTGGTCGCGGTCTGTGGCATCAATGGCGCACCTTAATCATGCGGTTGCGATTGTGGTGTTTGCGCGTGATGCAGATTCTGTGACCCAGATTTCATGCCGCCGCCCAGATACACAAATTATTGCAATATGTGATAAATATTTAATTGCAAATCAATTATGTTTATTGCGCGGTGTTATATCCGTCTGTACGCCGGATTCTTTCGCATCGCGCGATTTTATGGATGTTTTGAAAAATATGGAAATCGCACACGGAAAAATAGTCGTCGTTAATGGCGACAACATAGGTTTGTGCGATTTTGACTAAGTTTATTTTTCAATTGGTGGAAAACAATCGCCGCCGTCATTCGGACAACAATTAAAACCCTGGTCGCCCATATCTGTGAATGTTTCGCCGGGACAACATCCGTTCAAATCTGGCGCTGCGTCGCCTTTACACAGGTATTCAGATTCTTCATCCCATTCGTATCTGCTTTCAATCGCACGGGCGGTGACAAATGCTGTGACGATGGCGGTTAAAATACAGGCGATAAAAATCTTGTAAATTGTTCTCATGTTTTCTCCCTTCCTTGTTATATTAATTTGATATCTCAACAGAATCTATATATTTGCGACTTACGCTTTCCAATGGTACCGGGGCATAATTTTCTGCGGTGATAGAAAATTCTGAATTATTAGTTGGCAGTACGGTGACGGTTGGTAAAGTGTTTTCGGTTGTCTTATCTGATACATTGTGGTTTGTTCCGTATGTCTTTGCCATGTATTTGCCCATGAAACGTTCTGGAATTTTGATATAGTCCATTGGGTTTACACCATCGCCAACCAATGCCATAGGTTCGGCAGGTGTAATATAATTTGTCGCAGTATTGTATATCGGTGTCATAAAAGATGTCACCGGTTCTTTCAAAGTGGTGGTTGTTCCGTCACCATTAATTTGTACCATTTGCAAAGCGCGTTCGTTTGAACCATTCGGACGTAATCTAAATAGACCATTTATACCGATGTATCCACTGGGGTTCATCAGATATGGTACGATATTATTGTTCGCGTGGGTTGCGCCCATCGCCAATATTGCGGTATCATATCCAATCGCCGCCATACGCGGTGCATCTGTGCCGGTAGCGTCTGTATACATTGCTGTAAATTCTGATGGTATATCTGGCAGGGTTGCAAAGACCGCCCCAGTCATTGCCATGTCAGACGATATATCGCTTTCCCCCCATTGTGGGGTGCCATAAAATTGTGCGTCGCGTGTTCCCAGCCCATAATAGCGCAAGAATGAAACAACAGATTTTGTATCGTCACCGCCACCAAGGAACAACACTGAATCGTATGGCAATTTCCCCAGTGTGTCTGTGCGGTTTATGTTTTCCAGTTGTTTTGTCATGTTTGTGCGTTCTGAACCGGATAATCTTTCACGGGTTAAAATATCGGATAAAATTTCCTTGGCGCGCGTGTTCGCCGCGTTTCGTGCCGTATACATCGCCGCAGACATTGCGGTAGATTTTATTGATTCTGTGTCACGCGGGCTATAATAAAACACGCCAACATTCCGTATGTTATACATGCCATTTATAGATTTTGCGGCGCCCGCCATTGTGTGTCCAGATGCACTGTCTGGTGCAATTATTATAAATCTTTCCCCGCCGCGTGCGCGTATTTCTTGTAATACAGATTCAATAGAATTGGTTGGCAGTAATGACATACTGAACACCCCATCGCCAACCGCAGATATATCAGATGTAAAAGATAACGCCGGCATATCAGACGGTTTTATGTCACGTAATATCTTGGCGTTTTCTGCAAACAACGGACCAATGATTACGCCAGGATTTGATGCAACCGCAGATTGTATTGTTTGGGTGACATCGCCGGTGCCAGTATCATAAAATGTGACCTTGGTACCATCGGTACCGAATCGCATAATTGCCGCCTCAATTCCCGGAACTATTGCCCGACCTATGTCGCCGTATTCCCCAGATGTTGGTAATAATACCGCGATATTATGCGCCGAATCGTCTGTGCCGTACATGCCCGACATAAATGTACCGTATTGTAATTGTGATGGCGCAGATACATTTGATTTATCGTATTCTGAATACCAACGGTTGCCCGTAGTACTGCACCCAGCCAAAATGGTTGCAACACAAATAAAGCGAAATACGGTCTTGATAATATACATTGAAAAATCCATTTTATTCTGTATTATTCTACTACAAAGGATTTAGAAATGCAAACAGGGCTTTATATTGTTGGTACACCAATCGGAAATTTGTCAGATATGTCGCCGCGTGCCATAGATGTGTTGAAAAATGTTGATTTGGTTGCCGCCGAAGATACACGTGTGTTCGGCAAAATCGCCACGCATTTTGATATAAAAACACCACGCGTATCGTGTCATGAACACAATGAACGCGAAGTTATTGACGGATTGATTGAAAAAATTCGGGGCGGGGCGGCGATTGCGGTGGTGTCTGATGCGGGTATGCCGGGAATAAGTGACCCGGGTTTTCGTATTGTGCGTGCCGCGCGTGACGCGGGTTTGCCGGTTTATGTTATCCCTGGGCCAACGGCGGTTATATCTGGCCTGGTGCTTAGTGGTTTCCCAACAGACAGATTTACGTTCTGTGGTTTCTTTGATGAAAAAAAACTGCGTGAAGATAATAAAATAAGGCACACAATTGTTTATTACGAAAGTCCGAATCGAATAAAAACAACAATCGCCGCAATCGCACGCGTTATGCCTGAGCGAAAAATCGCAATCGTGCGTGAAATAACAAAAATTCATGAAGAAACAATTATTGGGTATCCGGCAGATTTGGTAAATATTGATTCTGTGCGTGGCGAAGTCGTACTGGTAATCGCGCCCGCCCCAGAACACAAGATGACCGACAGTGAAATATCAGAAATTGTAAATGATGTGTTCGCTAATTCTACCAAGGATGCGGCGGCTGATTTAGCAATGCGCACAGGAATATCAAAAAAAGAAGCCTATAAACGTATGTTAAAAAAATCGGAGAATAAATGATAAAATTTGTCGGAGGTTTTGAACGCGTTTGTGATTTGCCGGAAACTCAATTTCCGGAATACGCTTTTGCAGGGCGCAGTAATGTTGGCAAATCTTCATTGATAAACGCGGTCCTTGGGGTGGGGGTGGCGCGTACATCTAATACACCGGGTCGGACACAAACATTGAATGTTTTTAATGTTCATGACAGAATGGTGATTGTTGATTTGCCGGGGTACGGGTATGCGCGCGTGTCGCGCGCAGATGCGGAAATGTGGTTAATGCGTTTTCAAGAATATATAACATCACGGCGACAATTAAAAAGATTATTCATTCTGATTGATTCACGAATCGGACCACGCGAATCCGATTTGAATCTGATGAACTTTTGTGATGTGAACGGAATTTCTTATCAAATTATATATACCAAGAAAGACAAACGCATTCGTGAAACAGACCAGGTGGAAATAGACCCAAATGTTCATCCTGCGATGGTGGATGATATTCTGGAAACATCCGCCCAGAAAAAACACGGTATTGAAAACATAAGGTCCATAATTGGAATCAAATAAAAATATTTTTTGTGTGTCAAATCCATCCAAAATATTGGATGGTTTGTGGCGCGTGATTTCAGAATCAAAAATACCGATTCCTGATATTTTAATCTTTGTACCAAGTCGCCGTGCTGCAAGAAGTGTTGAAAAAATGATTGTGGACAAAAATGGTGGTGCATCTGTTTTGCCGCGTATTGTCCCGTTGGGCGAAGGTGTCGGGGAATATTTTGATGATGAAGAATATAATGATACTGTATCAGAACTGGAACGGGTTGTTGCAACTGCGTACATGATTTCTGGGTTGCCAAATATAAGAAATATATCGTCTGCGTTGCCAATTGCACGTACATTGATTACTATGCAAGATTACCTTGAAAACAGTGGTATAGAATTATCTGATATAGATTGGCAATCGTTGGTTGATGAAAAATACGCGAAACATTTTCAAGAAAAGGCCGAATTGTTAAATATACTGGCACGTGTGTCGTGCGATGTTTTTTCAAATCGTGAAACAGATGTAAAACGCCGTAATCGGGATGTATACGCATGGTGCGATTATGTTAAAAAAATGGATGATAAAAAATCTTTGGTTATTGTTTGTGGTTCCACCGCAAGTGTGCCAACAACACGTAAATTGATGTCAGTGATTGCAAATTTGCCAAATGGACGAATAATATTGTCTGGGCGGATTTCCGGTGCACAGGACGATTTTGAATTAGATACAAACCCATATAATTCTGAATATAAATTTTTATCTGATATTGGCGTTGATTACAGAAATATATCTGAAATTGATGTTGGAAAATCACATATAGATTTTATGAATCGCGCATTTGGCAATACGTATCAAAATGTTGGTGAATATGATTTATCAAATTGCCATTTAATTGAAGCGGCGCGTGAATCAGAAGAAGTTGCCGCCGTCGCAGAAATCGTCGCACGTGCGATATCACAAAATAAAAGTGTTTTGATTATAACACCCGATGCCGCCGCAAATCAGCGATTAAAATCAGAATTTTTATCGCGGGGTATAGATGCAGATTTTTCCGGTGGTGATAAAGGCGGGGTAATACCTGCATCTCGTGCAATATTAAATTTGTTGGATGATTGGATTGAATCACAAAATAATACTTTTTCAGAAATATATTCAAATAATGATTTTGATTTATTTGCAACTGTTTCAGAAATTGTTGAAAAATATACAGATGGAATATTGCCTGATTTTGTTATAGATGATAATGATTCTGTTCAGGTTTGGGCGCAAATACAAAAACTGTCTGAATGTTTGAATGCCCAGAAAATTCACGTTGATATAAATGATGCACGGGCATTGATTGCGGATGCCGTATCATGTGTGCGGGTGCGCCCACCAATGAATGATTTTGCGCGTGTTGTTGTGTTAGGAACAATAGAATCACGCATGCAGACTGCAGATGTTGTTATACTGACCGGATTGAATGATGGTATGTTTCCGGCAACCGGTTATGAAAACCCATGGTTACCGCGCAGTATTTCTAATAAAATTGGCTTGCCGTCACCAAATCATAAAGTGTCATTGATGGCGATGGATTTTATGAATCTTTCGTGCGGTACAGATGTTTATTGGACGCGCAGTAAGACGTCCGGTGGAATACAGACTCAAGAATCCAGGTTTTTATCCCGCGTAATTGTGGCGCGTGGGATGTTTGATACATCGGTTGGGGATGATATATTGAAAACTGTGCGTATGCGTGATTCAGTGCCGTATGCGCCATTGGATTATTCTGACCCAATGCCGCCCCCTGATTGGTCAGATGTTTTTGTCACCGAAATTGAAAAATTAATACATAATCCATATGTGTTCTATGTGTATCATATACTGCGTTTACGCGTAATTCCTGATTATTGGAATGTTATTGATGCACGTGATTTTGGAAACATCGTTCATGCTGTTTTGGAAACGGCAAAACCTGATGTTAGCGAAAATGATTTAATAGCAGAAATGGATGCGAGGGCGCGTGAAAAATTGGGACATAATAACCTTATGTTCTATTTCTGGCATCGTAGATTTACCGATATTGCACCATATGCGATTGAAATGTTGAATCGCACGCCAAGTGCTATGACCGAGGTTGAAGGTCGTATAGAAATTGCATCGCGAATCGTTCGTGCGCGCGCAGACCGTGTGTGGCAAGACGGTGTTTTAGATATAAAGACCGGAACGATGCCAAATAAAACACAATTAATGTTGGGAAATATGCCACAATTACCATTGGAAGCGTTCATGTTAAAAAATGGCGGATTTGCGCCGTATAGAACAAAACATACGCAATCACCAACCATAGAATTTTTACATCTTGGTTCTGGGGGGGTAAAATCTATTCAATATGATTCCGATACAACAAACCAGATGATAAATGCATCGGTGGCCAAGGTCACAGAATTGTTTAATATGCATTCATCGGGTAATGTCGGATACGAATACCGTAAAACAGGTGATAATAAATATAAAGAATACGATGATTTTGCCCGTGCAGATGAAAGATTCTGATTTAATTTATTTTAATCATTAATCCGCAATGGTCGGTTGGCTTTTGTGCGTTGCGTGGTGTGCAGTCTATTTCACAATCGCGAATCATTTTGAACGCGGTTTTGTTGGCTAAGAAATAATCAAGACGCAATCCTTGGCGATTTCCAACGGTGTCGCGTCCGCGGTACCCGTACCAAGTGTAATCTATTTCATCTGGATGCATTGTGCGCCATACATCTATCCATCCGGCATCCAGCCATTTTTGCATTATGTCACGTGCCGCCGGGGCAGAAATACTGGAACCGATATAGTTTTTGGGATTCCATATATCGCGGTCATTTATCGCAACATTAAAATCACCTGCAATTATCACAGGTTCTTCAGATTCAAGATATTGTGAAATGTAATCAGTAAATGCGCGCATCCAATCCAGCTTATATTGAAATTTTGGTGAATCTTCGGATTCGCCATTGGGCATATAGACATTTATAACCCTTATACGTCCATCAATAACGGTTTCCAGAAATCGCGCATTTGGGTCGGCATAGTCCGGTATCCCGCGAATAGTGTCTTCAATAGAATATTTTGAAAATGTCGCGACACCATTCCAACTTTTTTGACCGAATACTTTGATATTATATCCATATTCTTCAAACAGATTGTGCGGAAAGGTGGCGTTTTCAACCTTTAATTCCTGAACCAATATTGTGTCGTATTCCCCAGATTTTATTATATCCAGAAATGATTCTATATGTGCGCGGATTGAATTTATATTTATGGTAAGTATTTTCATATTTGCAATATTTCCTTTTATGAATATAATAGTCCTTGTGATTCATAAAAACAACAAGGATTTTTAATCATGAATATGTTTCAGTTTTTGGAAAATACCGCAAAAAAACATCCTGATGTATTGTACCTTGTTCGGGAACAGGTTAATTACAGTGGTTTTCTTGATTTGGTAAAACGGCGTGCCGCAACATTGAATGCGGCGGGGGTTAAACCGGGGGATATAGTTGGGATTTTATCTCACAATATACCGGCGTTTCCAATAACATTGTTCGCAATTTGGTATGTTGGCGGAACGGTGTTGTTGTTGGATACAAACCTGACACCGTTTGAATACGATAATATGGCACAGATTACAAAGTGCAAATTTGTTTGTGCAGAAAAATCTTTCTTTTACAAGACGGATAAATTTACATTCCTGGATATTATGGCAGAGGATGGCGATGCAAATCCAAAATTGAAACCGGCTAAATTAAAAGATTCTGATATTGCGACACTGTCGTTTACATCGGGCTCAACCGGTACGCCCAAGGTGGTGCCGTTGACACATTATAATTTAACAGAATGTGCGCATTCATTATTAGATATGCACGAATATATTTCTGCGGGTGATATTTTATACGGCTTTTTACCGATGTATCATATTTTTGGTTTTGCGGTGGAAATATTGGCGACATTGGAATATGGTGCAGGCGTTTTATTACAGCCCACTGTAAATCCCAAGGAAATTATGGCTGATTTCAAGAAATATCGACCACAGGTTATCCCGGCGGTCCCCCGTTTGTTTGAAGTATTTCGTAATAAAATCATAGATGGAATTAAATCTAAGCATAAATGGTGGCTGTTTTCGTTCGTAATGAAGAATGCGGCTTTTTTGCGCAAGATTGGGTTGTCGCGTCTTGTTGATGCGGTCTATAAACCGGTTCTGGATGTGTTTGGTGGTCGTGCCAAGTTATTGGTTGCGGGTGGTGCGGCAACA
Organism: uncultured Alphaproteobacteria bacterium; assembly: GCA_905234465.1. Taxonomy (GTDB): domain Bacteria; phylum Pseudomonadota; class Alphaproteobacteria; order Rs-D84; family Rs-D84; genus Enterousia. Next base: position 16,645 of record CAJOHU010000020.1, read on the forward strand.
AAGCCAGAAATTGAAAATTTCTTTGTCGCGCTTGGACTTGGGTTTATTCAAGGCTTTGGAATGACCGAAACCGTTGGACCAATCTGTATATCTAAACCGTGCAAGGGTCGTGTCCCATTTGCATTTGGTGGGCCTACCACCAATAATGTTGTGGAAATTCGTGATAAAAATGCTGATGGTGTCGGAATATTGTGGGTCAAAGGAAACCAAGTGTTTAATGGTTATCTGAATAATGATGCGGCAAATCGGGAAGTGTTTGATGACCGTGGGTTCTTTAATACGGGTGACATGGTATCCATGGATAAAAATGGTGAATTGCACTTTGCGGGTCGTAAAAAGCAGGTCATTGTTCTGGACAGTGGTAAAAATGTATATCCTGATGAGTTAGAAGGTTTGTTTATAACCATACCTGGGGTCAAGAATGTTGCAGTATTTGAACACAAGATTAAAGATAAAACGGTTGCATATGGTGTATTCAGTGTTGATGATAACATGACAATAGAAAAATTGTCTGCGGCAATCGCGCATGCGAATAAAAAGGTTGCATCATATAAATGGGTGACACATTTTGCGATGACAACTGAAGATTTGCCAACAACCAGTACGCAAAAGGTTAAACATCATGTTGTCCGTCAGAATTTGATTGATGGCAAGTACCCGATTCGAAAAGAATAGGGGCGCTTAGTGGTTAGTGATAGTGGTTAGGGGTTAGTAAAACGGTGGCATTTGCCACCGTTTTACGTCACACCGCCGAAGGGCGGTGCCCAGGCTGAGCGCAGCGAAGACCTGCTCCGCAGGAGATTTTTCATCGCAGGGCGATGAAAAACTTTGGTGTCTGCGACGCAAGTTTACGGCGTTGCCGTAAACTGGGTCCCGCACTTCTGCGGGATGACGATTCTCTGGAATAATCGTCCATAAACCACTACCACAGCGGGGTTGAGTGGAACAAAAAGGTACCTTTTTGTCCACCCTTTTTTTACACTTTTTTTAATTTTTTTTATTTTTCCCGCAAAGCCACGGATTCTGTGGCATGCAGCCACTTTTTGTGTTCGCCCATTTTTGCCCAAAACACGAACGAACAAAAAGGTACCTTTTTGTTATACTGTAATCATTGGAAATTAAGGGAAAGGGAAATATCAGATGAGTATCAAACGCATATTTATCGTAATA
>CAJOHU010000021.1 GCA_905234465.1 uncultured Alphaproteobacteria bacterium
TTAACCGCACCAACCGTCGGTACACTGGTGGCACCTGAACCAAGTTTTGCCGCAATGGTTTTTTCACCAATACCGGTTTCATCATCATATATCATAAGTGTATTTGCACCGGAACCGGGTAATTTACCCTGGTATCCAGACATCAGGTCATCTACATACTTTTTACTGGTCACACTGGAATTATCCGCAAACACCGCAGACGCCGCAAAAATTGCGGATATTGCGATAAATATGCGTTTGATACTCATCTGATACTTCCCTTTCCCTTAATTTCCAATGATTACAGTATAACAAAAAGGTACCTTTTTGTTATGCCCCGAAACCGGCAAAAATGGGCGAACACAAAAACAGGCTGCATGCCACGGAATCTGTGGCGTTGCGGGAAAAATTAAAAAAATTAAAAAAAGTGTAAAAAAGGGGTGGACAAAAAGGTACCTTTTTGTTCCATTCAACGGCGCAGGATTAGTGGTTAGTGGCTAGTGTTAGTGGTTAGTAAACGGTGGCAAATGCCACCGTTTTACGTCACACCGCGGACGCGCGGTGCCTAGGCTGAGCGTAGCGAAGACCTGCTCCGCAGGAGATTTTTCATCGCATGGCGATGAAAAACTTTTATGTCTGCGACGCAGGTGCTCACTTTGTTCGCACTGGGTCCCGGCCTTCGCCGGGATGACGGGTCTATGGACTACTAACCCTTGTTCCACGAAGCCTTGGCGAAGTGGAAACTATCACTAGCACTAGCCCGCTATCCACAAAAAACTTGTAAAATGATAATATATGAATATAATCTTAATTGCGTTAAGAAAAAAGGAGAACATATGAAAAAAATTATCTTGGCATTGTTTGCTGTTTTGACATTGGCTGCTTGCACCGGTTCATATAAATCTGGGAATTGCGAATATGATTTCTTGCTGCACAAAGATATTTCTATTTCTAAATGGATTGGTAATGCCACAGGCGGTTGCTAAAAATAAAGAAAATCCCGCACGATTGTGCGGGATTTTTATTTGATAACTGCGGTTTTTATTAATGTCACATCTTCTTTGATGCCATCAATTTTTAATTGTAATTGTCCTATGCCGGTTTCTAACACTGTTGTACGATTTTCAAGTGTAGTCATGCGAACCGTCAAACGGTCTAATTCAACCAAAGAATTATCTTGTCGGGCAACCCAATAAATCATACCACCGATAAATGCAATCAGAAACCAACCACTGCGCAGTGTATCAATGATATTTGATATGCCATTATGTTTCTGCATTTTTCTGCCCCCGTAATATAAGATTCTCAATCTGATGCACCAATGCGCGTTGGGCTTCTAGGCTGCGCAATTCTGATTCAGACGCATTCGCACCTAATACCCGTTCAATGGTTATTTTACGCAAGTGTTCCAAAACTATACGTCCTGATTCGCATCCAAATGTGCGCGCATACGCAATTTCTGTGCGTTCCATGTTTGTCCCCCATACTATATTAGTGTATTATTTTCTGCCACCATTTGTGCAATAGGCGCAATGTATTTTAATTCTGCATCACCGTGCAGTGATATTTTATCAATAACCCCGCGACGTGATAATATCTGCAACCCGCGGTCACACAATGGTCGTATAAATTCATGCAACAATCGTCCGTATGTCGCCCCAAGTATTCGCAACATATCGGCATTGCGCGCCAGAATTTCTGTTGCGGTCATTTCTTTGTCTGATAACAATCCGATTCTGTCCGCCAGTAATGTGTGACGGATACGTTCGCGCAGGTCTTTTAATATTATTTGGGACACATCAAAATTCGCCCCTGATGCCAACGGTGTTAAACCCGAACTGCCTACGGCTTTTGGTATTATCGCACCCGGGGTCAAATTAATATTGCCAAGGTTTATAACCCCATCATCATCCGCCTGCCATATACCACTGACGGCGATTGTCGCGTTCTTTAATACCAGTTCAACGACTTTGTTCGCGGTTTTTATATCTGGCAACGCGCGCAGAATCGGTCCACGCCCGTACAGTTCACCACTGGCCACGGACCAACGGAAAATCAAGTAAGGATTCGTTTCAAATGTTCCACGTGATACGATGTTGTTTTCAAAATCACCCCCAACATCTATCCACGCGGTAAATTCAGTATCAACCAGTGCCTGGACAAGACGCATTTGATATTCAGAATCTTGTTTTATCTTGGTTGCGATATCGCGTGGTGGTGTCCATTCGGGATATCTGCGCAGAATTTCTGATGCGGATATCGTTGTGGTGTGAAATACCGCATTTGGCAAAATCGCAATGTCTGTTATTGGAATTGCGGTGAAAGAAAACGCACTGGCGGCACCAATCGGCGATTCCGCCATGAACAGACACGCCGTTCCCAATGTCACCAAATCCATATAGCATTGATGAACAGTTGTATAAAAATTAGAATCATTCAGATTTGCACGCAACGCCAGTGTCGCAATTTCTGGGTCGGGTGAATCCGCACTTTCACGCACCAGGTTTAACCACAAAGATTCCGGTGGCGTTAACAGCGAATACATACACGCCGCCAAATTGTCTGCGGCATCTGATGCAGTTGCATCAAACAGTGTCGCCAAATCTTCGTCCGATGACGGCATGGTGTATCGCCGCGCATCTGACCAACGATGAATCCATGGTTCACGCATATTTATCGCGCGCGTGTACATTTGTTGTAAATCGTATTTCATATTTGTTTCCTTTTGTTTTGTTGTGTTAAATTTTAAAATCTGTGTTTGCCGTATACCGCGGCATCACACCAGAAGCAGGACGCACAGGCGTTGGCGCACATGTTATGGCGCCCGAAACCGCGTCCAGACCATCATCATGTTCCGCACCGCCACCCATCGGTGACCAAGCCAACATTTCAGATATAAATGGTGTTTGGGTAATGCGCTGATTTGCGAACAACCGGCCTGTGGTCATCACCGGTTCCAACGCATCTAATATTCGGTCTTCTTTGCGGCGTGAATTTGTGATAGGGCGAATTTGAACTGTCCCACCATTATGGTTGACAATGTCACGCATAATTTCAGGCAATGCAGCACCAATGCCGTTTGTTTCTATGACAATCTGGTGCATTTTATGCCGACGCGCAAATTCCAATACACGTTCACATTGGTAAGCCAACGGATAATCAACATCTTCGGGTACCACAATGTACATAATGTCATGTATAAATACCCGTCGTGTTTTATCATCACGATATACCAATACGCATACACTGTTATCAGAATTTCTGCGGCCACCCGACGGGTCCCAGTATATAACCGCACCTGACACCGGATTTTCACCGATGCGGGCAAACCGCGAATCGAATTCATCTTCATAGAAATGTATACTCCCGGGGTCCAGACGGATTTTTTCGGGTGGAACATAATTCAGCATCATTTGCGCCGAAAAATGTCTTTCGCCAACCGTTTGGCGTATTTGGTCTATTTTTTCAGGGGGGAAAACCGCGGGCCACGCTGAATTTCCATCTGAATCAACAATCGGAATTTTCAATTCTGAATACCCCGATAAAAAAGGCGTTGAAAAAACATTTTTTTCGTATACTATATCAGACATGGACTTTACTCCCAAAACTTTGCCAACGAATATAGAGGCCGAACAAGCGGTCCTTGCGGCGGTGTTGGTAAACAATCGCGCGTTGGAAAAAATTTCCGAATTCCTTAGACCCGAAGATTTTTCACATCCGGCACACCAAGAAATATATAAACTGGCAATGCGTCAGTTTGCCGCCGGTGTACCTTTTGATATCATTACTGTCAAAACCTATCTTGACCAACAGGGAACATTGGAATCTGTCGGCGGAATTGAATATTTGACCCAGTTGGCGAGTGCGGGCGCAACCGTTGCAAATATTGAACAATATGGTCGTATTGTTCACGAAAATGCGATGCGACGCGAATTGATACAGATTGGGCAATCTATTACCGATTCTGCGTTCGTTGAAGATTTGGATAATCCGGTTACAGCCCAGATTGAAACCGCAGAACAAAAATTATTCAATATGGCGACAACCGGGGATGTGGGGCGCGACGTAATGCCCATTGCAACCGCATTAAAAGATGCATTGGTTGAAGCGGAAATTGCGTACAAGGCGGACGGTAAATTATCCGGTCTTACAACGGGACTAAATGATTTGGATCATGCAATAAGTGGTTTGCACAAATCAAACCTGGTTATCATCGCGGGGCGTCCGGGTATGGGTAAAACCACACTGGCGATGAACATTGCATTTAATGCGGCAAACGCGATATTTTATGGGCGTGCAAATCCGCAGTATAAGGGTGCTGTCGCATTTTTCAGTCTTGAAATGGGCGCGTCTGAATTGGCGGCGCGCGTATTGTCGTCTCAATCGCGAATCCCATCCAGTGCGATGCGCGAAGGTTCGCTGACCGATGAAGACTTCCTTAAAATGACGCAATTTTCTGATGCAATAAGTCGTATACCGCTGTTTATTGACGATACGCCGGGTATGTCGGTTCCAATGATTCGCACGCGTGTACGCCGCATTGCGCGGAAATATAATGGAATCGCACTGATTGTTATTGACTATCTGCAATTATTAACTTCGCCGGGTGGCAAAAACAAAGACAATCGCGTTCAAGAATTGTCTGAAATCACGCGCGGATTAAAAATGTTGGCCAAAGAATTCAATGTGCCGGTTATCGCGCTGTCCCAATTATCACGCAGTGTAGAATCACGCGATGACAAACGCCCGCAACTGTCTGATTTGCGTGAATCTGGATCTATTGAACAAGACGCAGACATTGTTATGTTCACATATCGTGAAGAATATTATTTGGCAAATCGTGACCCGTCTTATCGGCTTTCAAACACACCGACCGAAAAATCTGTTGATTCATGGCAGAACCGCATGGAAAAGGCAAAGGGCAAGGCCGACATTATTATCGGCAAAAACCGTCACGGTAAAACAGATACTATAAATGTCGCATTCTTGCCGGAATTCAGTTTGTTTGATAATCTGAACGAAATGGCAAACCGTGGTATGCAGTTTGCAGACGACAATGTTCCCGCGACACCCGTTGAAGATATTCAGCCATTAGACATCACCGAAATTCCAGATGATTTGGGTTAGTGGCTAGTGATAGTGGTTAGTGGTTAGTAAACGGTGGCGATTGCCACCATTTTTAAATATTTTTCTGGCATTTAAACAAACAGAAACCACGATAAAGTAATCTCATCATAATTTCGTCTGGAATCGGTAATTGCCCGCGTTCATATTTGCTTAATTCTTTCAGTGATATTTTAAATATTCTTGCGGCATCGCGTCTTTTTATGTTTTGTTGCTGACGCGCGCGGCGCAGCATTGCACCATAATATTTTGTATCAACCAATACGACCATTTTATCCTCCTTGGGTTTTTCTTAACAAAAACACCGTCAATGACGAATTGACGGTTGGAGGCTAGAAAACTGCTAAGCAAAACAGCATCGCTTATTCAATATATTCGCGACCCTCCAACCAATTGGAGTTCTTGCTTAAGAGGTTTTCTAGGCCCCGCACTGGGCGTCACCCAATGCACCCTTATTGTACCAAAAAAACATCCATTTGCAAATAAAATTCCAAATGCACCGGCCGCGCCCATAACATATTAACCTAAATTCACTTTTTTCTTGCCAAGTTTTGAAAAATTGACTAAGATTTTGTCAAGATTTATCCAAGGAGTTTGCATATGGCCCAAGAAGAAATCATTTTTCCAAATAATATTCGCAACATTCGTCTGGCGGCGGGCATGAAGATGACCGAATTGGCACGCCGGTCAAACTTGTCGTTGTCTGCGGTTTCCAAAATTGAAAAGGGCGTGCGCCGGTTGAATCAAAAACAACTGTTGAACATTTGCAATATACTGGGGTGCAAACTGTCCGATATATTTATCAAAGATACTGACGAAGTCGCCGCAAAATGGCAAAGCGAAATCACACGCCGCATGAATGATAACGAAGACGGCGGTCTTAAAATATTCGGCAGTGGTCTGCGCAAAATACGTCAACAGTCTGGCAAGACTATTGCCCAAGCGGCAAAAGATGCAGGCATGACATTGTCGGTTTATCATAAAATAGAGGTCGGTCAACGCGAAGTATATCAAAACGAAATTGAACCATTGGCGCGTTCTTTTGCACATTCTGTTGATACATTGTTTGATAAAATCGCAAGTTTGTATAAATCTGGCGAATTAAACAAACAAATGAACAAGGTCAAAGAACGGGTTAGGTCTGTATTGCTGCCTACTGATTCTTCTTCGGATTTGGGTGATGCGCAACGACATATGTTTGGCGCAAAACTGTATGATAATGCACGCAAAAAATTGATTCCTGTTTTCGGGCACCCCGCCGGGAAATCCATTGAATTCAGAAAATCTGATACAACAATGATTGCGGCACCCGCAAATCTTGAAGGTCGTCGTGGCGTGTATGCTGTTATCCCGAATTCTAAACGCACCGGCGGTTTTATCCCGGAAAAATCATATGTTTTTGCCGATATTAAATCTGAACCATCGGTTGGTGATTTGGCGGTTTTTGTTGATACATCTGATTTCAAATCTTTGACCGAAGATGTTGTTGTAACCGCGCAAATTGCCGTTGTTCGCCAAGATTCTAAGGGAAAAATATATGGCCAGGTGGTTTCACCCGAAGAAAAAATATATTGGCAAACAATGCACAAGGTCGTCATGGTTATTACCGAATAAATACCACATCACCAAGGGGGGATAAACGAGATGAAAGCCAAAGCAAGTACTATCGCACAAAAACTGTTAAACCTGTATCGCCAAGCCCATGTTATCAATGGCGGGTGGGTCGCGGTTAATCGTGTGTTTGTTGATGAAGCCACTGATGAAGTTCTGAAAGAAATGAATGATTTGCCAACCGGAAAAATGTTGGTGGCGCATATCAGAAACCTGCGCGATGGCAAAACACCAATGAATTCAATCGCACGCGAATTGTTGCCGTACGGTGGCATGATGGCGGATGCAGCGGTAATAATGGATATATCTTCAAAAGATATGGATACACTGATTTCTGCAATCCAAGAATTCCAACCGAACCAAGATGAACTGACTAAATTTATGGAAATGCCGGTTGTTCGTAAACTTGGTTCCGATTGGGCGGTGATAATTAGAAATGCGCTGACTAATGATCATCCGGATACAACAGAAAAATTTGACCTGATTGTACGCACTTGGCGCGCATATGATTTATGGAATGATGCCAATGAAATAATCGCAAAGCCTATGAACGAACGGACGCGCGCGCAACTTCAGGTTGATATGCCAGAATACGAAACATACCTGCCGATGTTTGGTGAAGAAGGCAAAAAATTGCTGCGACAACTGTATAAGTTTACAAGTTCTTTGCCGCACAAAGATTCTAATAATTAATTTGTGCGATATATTGTGTCCATTGTATGCGGTGTTCCAATATAAATCATCGTACCGGTGGGTGACAAAACGAAATCTAATTCACGCAACCTTTCACGCAGTGCCGCCCTTTTTCGGGCGGTATTGCATGTATTTGGAACCTCTACATCATCGCATATTATTAAATCTGCACGCATACCGGTTATATTGCCGTATATTCCTTGGCACACAACCGATGGTTCGCGTATACCGATTGGGCGATTAATTGTAATTTTATTTTCTGCCCATTCTCGTTTATTTTTTGGAATCATATCATGGCACCATGGATGATTTTCTAATATATTTCTTATATGCATGACCATACGCGTAGCTTGATGTGTTTGCGCAGATAAAATCAGAATACGCGTTTCTGGTTTCAGAAACAGCACGCATGCCGCAAAAATTCCAACTATGGTAGACTTCCCCGAATGTCTGAACGCCATCAACAATCCACGGTGCACATCATTATTTAACACTTCGGTTAAAAAATCTGTCATACGTTGATGATGTGATGGCGTTGAAAACCCAAGTACCGAATTCCAAGAATCCAGGAATTGGTTATACGCACTCATTTTATCCAACCAGTTTATCAAAATGTTCTAATGCGGCCAATAACAGATTCTTTTTCTTGGTTTTTGCATTTTTCAATTTGTTAAGATTGGCAATTTTTTTATCTTGATACGGTTTTTCTGTTTCTGCTTTTAATCTTTCCAAAACAGCTTCTTCGGTTTGACCGTCGTTTTTGCGTCCAGACGCACCATTTTTCGCGCGTTGCGCCGCCAATACTTTATTAACCAGATTTTGTTTTGTGCGTTCATCTGATGCAATTTGTTGCAATATTTCATTTTTGTTGGATTTGGCACTTTTTTTATCATCTTGATAATTCAAGATTTCTTTTACATCTGAAATAACTTGTCCCATTTTATATCCTTTTGTGTTTTATATTTGATAACGTCCGTACAAAGTCACAGACAAAATTGTCATCTGTAATTCATCATCTGTTGATATTTTCCATGGTGAATCTATCATGTCTCGCAGTGTGCCCAATGTATTCATTGATACATCGCCCGAAAAACCGGATGCACCATTGTTATAAATATCATTCGGCAATTCTGCGCGAAAATCGTTTATAAACATGGTTTTTGTGTCGTGCACGCGCGCAATAATTTTTTTGATGCGTATGTATTTAGCATTATGTCCGGATGTCATTATTGGTAATCCACATGCACAAGATGTATACGGATATTTTTCTGAATCAATAAATTCAGAATCAGAAAACCGTTCCAAGAAATATTCTTGTTCGCGTTTGGTTATGACGTATGTCTTGTCATCTGATACTGCAACCGCAGAAAATTCTCCGTCGGTGATATAACGTCCCCATGCAGAAATTCCCAATGCTGTATTTCTGTTCAGTACACCCATTTCCCCATTTGACATAACGACAAACAGTTTTTTATCTGTCTTGTTGTATGCAATATCTATTGGGTCGTTTATAATATGTTCAGACAATGCGCATAAATTATTGGCTTTATAATTTTCACCTAAATCATCCAACACCATTTCACGGATGTCATGCTTGTTTCTGGACACAAACACCGTAGAACCATCTATTTCTTGTGGTGGCAAATATCTGTCAGCAACGCATCCAATGTTTGTGTGCATTTTTATGTTTACTGATTCGGGTGTAAGTGGTTTGTTTGAAACCGCCCATTCACCTTCGGATGTCAATATCTGCAAATTATCCGTACTAACCAGTGTGCATATATGTTGGCGACGTGATGACAGCAATGTTAAATATATTGCTTCATCATCCAATCCTGTGCCGGTATTAAAATTCTTGTGGTCTCCGACACGGGACATCCACACGCCCCCCGGCCAAGATTTAGCACCCCCAAAAACCAATCTGTCTTGATGAAATGTTATACTGATTGGCCATCCACGGCGTGGACTGAATACCGCCTCTTGCCAATCAGAAACAGGTTCGTTTGGTATCGTGAACAAACCATTACATATCGCGATAACATCGCGTGGCCCAATATACGAAGTAATTAACCAAGTCTTGTTTACCAAAGATATATGACCGCCAACATTATCGGATGTCCAGAAATCATGATCGGTATTCAGGTGCGTCACATTATCTGATGTTGTGATGCTTATGCTGATACCTTCCGAATCTTCAAATCGCATGAATGGCATATCGGTATTACTGCCGCCATCCGAAGAATTGAATCCGAAATCAGTAAATTTGAAAATACCGTTGTCGCGATACAGAACTTTCGGTTTATAATCAGGATGAACAAAAATCATTGTGCCGAATCGTTGCGCATATTGCAACAATGCCGTATCGTCATAAGACCACGGTGCAAAAATATCTTGGACAAACGAATCGCCCGAAAAAACGCGGACCAATCCATTCATTATTGCCAAAATATAATGTTCATTTTCTGATGCAGAAAATGGTACTAATCGCGCACCAGATGACAATTTTGCAATTTTCTTTAACCCCGGTCGCCGCTTCAGTCCGCCCCCCGGTATAACATCCATATTTTCCATACGCGAAAGTCCATGGATGTCTGAATTTGCGAAAAAATTCGGTGATACTTCACCATTGGCAAACGATGTTTGTGTTTTGATAAAGTTTACCATGTGTTAACCTCTTGAAATTAAAATCTGATATCCAGCAAAGAAAAGTTTTCTATCGCAGAATTTATTGACGTTGTGCTGTCTATGAATTTTGCAGTTTGTAATTCTGATTCGTATAACGCAACCATTGTTCTGAAAACCGTCTGGTCAGATGTTAACGGTATACAAAATTCAACCGCCAATTTGGTGGCAACCAATGATGCAAAATAACTTGGGAACGCCTCCGGTGTCATCCGATGAATTGCTGTTATTTCAACACTTGGTGATTCAGATACGATTTTATTATCCATAACACGTGCGTTGGCTTTTACGATTCGCAATATATCCGTTGGAATAACAAATTCACCGTTTTCATTTCGCACCAAAGTGTATTCGCGACATGCGAATCGCCATGGGTGCATTGCCAATAAAGTGTCTATGACAAAGTCTATCAGTGTTCGCCCCAATTTGGCGGCTGTTGTGTCTTCGGACAAAGATTGAATTGGGTTTTCACCCAATTTCAACAACGCCATAGAGCATAAATCTATTTTAGTCAGCATTATTTCCCCCATATAAAAAAAGAAAAAGGGATTCCAAAGAATCCCTTTGTGAACAAACAAACAAGGTTTAATCCAACGCACCGGTTGTCACTGCACTGTCGCCAACCGCGATTTTCTTGATTGACGTTTTATCAGATGCGTTTATGATGACAATGTCGCCAGTGTTCATCAATGTTTTAACCGCGTTAAAATATCCGCTTGCCGTAATTGTTGCCAATGTTTCGTTTGCCGCATAGTGCCACAATGTAAAACCATTGGCATACGCTATCACAGATAAATTTTTATTTTGAAAAGCCATTTTTTACCCCTTGAATTATTTGTTTTTATTCACCACATTTGACACGTACGATTCCGTCATTATCAATCAGTACTGCGCCCTGAGACATGCTGTTGCTGATGAAATGTGCGGCACGTTCGCCATGCCATGTGATATCGGTTTTGACTTCCTGACCACATGCGTGCCCAACACTGGATGCATGATATATAAAGCAATCACGATGTTGACTGGTCACTGGCAATGCGTTATGCAATACCCATGTAATGCCAAGCCATCTTTTAACTTCGGTCCCCGTCAGATAGGGCAGATCAGAACCAACATAATCTGCCGAAGAAAATTCATCAATACCCAACAATTCATTCCATTGGTGAACACCAACAACTGCGAAACGGCGACCATCATCTGGGACATCGTTTTCGTTTAATTTTTCCAACGCACCCAAGATTAATGTCTTGGTAAGACCGGTTGAATAATCACCAACATACTGTGTTGCCTGGTTCATCGCAGAAATGATTAATTCATCGGTTTTACGACCCAGAGCGTATGCACCCGCAGATGCAACAACACGACGTTCATCAACATTGATTTTCAATTCATCCAATGCGTCAACCCAATCGCCTGCATAGTAATCTTGCAGTGTGCATTCAACAGGTGTGTGATTCAGATTCATTACCGGCACCATACCATGACGCGATTTCGTGCTGGCGGTACCTCTGCCGATTTTTTGGAATGTTGTGGATGCACCAACAACACCGGATTTGCTGCGGATTGTAGAACGCAATTTGGTTCCCATCTGCTGATAAGCAAGATGGACATCCGCTTCAAATTGTTTCACAAAAACTTGATCTATGGAAACAGACATTATTATTCCTTTTTTTATTACAAATTAAAAACAAGACGAATAAACATCGCCAACCAAAAACTTACTTATGGTTATGCCGAACGGCGCCACAAATAAATTCATTTGGGTCCACATGGTGGATTGTCCAAGGAAAAAATTTCAGTCAGACAAAAAATCTGACTGAAATTTTTATAAAAAAAATGCCCGACGAATCGGGCATTTATATTTTCAATATAAAACCATTATTTTCTTTTGGCACATTTGCCGCATGGTTTTTTTGCCGCAACTTTTTTAACCGCTGCTTTTTTAGCAACTGGTTTTTTTGCTGCAACTTTTTTAACCGCTGCTTTTTTAGCAACTGGTTTTTTTGCTGCGACTTTTTTAACCGCTACTTTTTTAGCAACTGGTTTTTTTGCCGCAGGTTTTTTTGCAGCCGCTTTCTTTACGGCCGGTTTCTTTGCTGCCGGTTTTTTTGCAGCAGGTTTTTTCGCAGCAGGTTTTTTAGCCGCAGTTTTCAAGAATGTAAATGCCATTCTTCTCTCCTTTCATTGTTTTGGATAGAACAAATTTTTTTTGTTCTTGTTTTATATTCTATATTAAAGAAAAAAATTAGTAAAGGAGAAAAGTGATTTTTTAAAAAAAAAATTTTTATGAATACAATTTTTTAAAACCGTTTTCAATTTTACGCACATATTCTTCATCATGATCGCGCCAATATTTTGGATCACGCATCATGCGTCGCAAATCAGAATCTGTTAAATTTTGTATATCCGAAGAATCTGTTTTTATTGATGGTTCCATTGATTGCATCATTTTATAAACACCTTGGATTCCTTGGGGTGTGGCGCACAATTCATCAAACGCGTCTGATGGCAAAAATCTTTCACCAAATGATTTTATTGCGACAAAAGCATCATGCATTTTTTCATCGTCGCCAAAAAAATTTCTTAATTCAGACATCGCATTTGATTCTTGTCCGACAGATAATATTTCTGATATAACTGGTGATAAAAATTTTTGTGCGATGTTGTAAATTTGTTCAACTTGATTTTTTGTTAAACCAATTTTATGAAATTCTTGGCGAACATTTTCATCATCAAACAATTCACCGTGTGGATATTCATCGGGACTGTCAGGAACGCCAATCGCACGGCGAAAGCGCTTTACAGACGATTCGTCTGAATTTTCATCTGGCACAGATATCATTGTTCCAATTTTCTTTTCTAATTCTGTATACGATTTCATCAACGCATCACTGTTCAGTGTTCCATCTTGGTTAAGAAATTTTTCTGGGATATTTTCCATGTTATTTTCCTTTGTTTTGTTTTGATTTGTGTAATACATATACACCCACAATCGCAATCAGCGCCTGGATTGTAGCGAACAAATCCGAATCGCCAACCAAATAAGCACACACCGCAGACATGATTCCGACCATCGTCATAATTTGTGTTTTGCGATTCGCAAAAAATCCCCCGCTGATAAAATTGCTCATCTTTAAACCTTGAGTTTTATGCATAGAATAAGATTCCGTCTATATCAGCAATATAGCCACGCGCGACCGCCCAATTTGGTAATAATTCCGTGCGGTGAAAAAGTGTTGCACCACAACACATATCTGGCAATTTACCATGCAGCATACGAACCGCGACACGTACACACATTTGAAATTCGCGTTTATTTGCATCCACATTTAATTCAGAATTCCGAATCGAATCGGAATTTAATGATTCAAACAGTGTTTTATTTGATATCACATCGCGAATCGGTTGATTGTTTTTTTGCGCAAAATTTGAAATCATCGATGTCAACGCTTCTACAACGCGCAAAGAACGACCACTTGTTTCCGCATATACGACACGCGCGATACTGTGTGCCAATGCCATCGTTTCGCATGACACCGATGTAATTTCTAATTGCATAATATTTCCTTTTTGGCAAAGAAAATGCCACACAGATGTGCGGCATAAAAAAATTCACACCGATGTGTGAATAAAACTTCCCTCTTGATTGTTTGTAATTATATCACAAAACAGGTCAAAAGTCAAGATGTTTATAAAAAACACCGGATTTTCAGTATCTGTATCACATTAATATTTCATCACCATGAATCAAAAAATATTCAGACCCACGTCGCACCACCAATGCCCCGTTATCATTTATACCAATCAGTTCAACCATTTCACCACGATATTTCACCAATCCATTTAACCCCGCGGCACAGTCCATCCAAAAACGTCGCACCGAATCGAAATCTGCGTTCATCCATTTATCAAGTTTCTTGGACAACCGTGATAATAAATCAGGCAAATCTATATCCGTATACTTATCCAGTTTTGTTGTTTTATATTCTGGAACCGTAGGATTTGAATGAACATTTATTCCAATACCAATAATAACGAATCGTCCGGCATATTCTATTAACACCCCAGAAACTTTTTTCCCATCCACCAGTATATCATTGGGCCATTTAATTTGCGACTCTATGCCATAAGATGCCAAAGTATCCGCAATCGCCACCGCCACCGCATAAGACAGACGCGGGTCGCGCTCAACACAGCGAAAAATAAAACTTGCGTACAGATTACCATGATGCGAAATCCATTTGCGCCGATAACGTCCGCGGCCATTATACTGTGCAGCGGCGCATACGACAACATGATCAGTGGCGGTACCATTTGCAATCATATCATGCGCATAGGTTTGCGTACTGGTGATTTTATCAAAAGATAATACTTTATACCCCGCCAATTTTAAATATTCCGTTTTCGTTTATTATAAAATCCCGACCAAACAGTTTGCGCAGACCATATATCGCCGTGTCAACCGCATGAGTTGTAGCGTCTTGTGCATACCCCAAAATCTTTTTTAATTCGTCTGCGGTCATCCCGCCACTTTTTTTAAGCCGCGTGACAATGATTCTCTGCGCGGGGGTCAAATTAACGCGCCGCCCAAACACAGCATTTAATATTTCGGTATCATCCAACGCCTGTATTACCGCAGTTTTTAAATCCAGGGGCGAAACAGGTGTATTTAATGCAACAGAATCAAAATCAACATCTGCCGACATCACATCGTCAACAATGCCTGCATCAAAATCTGCCAATATTTGCCGCCACACCGAATCAGATGTAAAAATTCTTATTTTATTTAACATAATACCAAGAATAATCTATCGGTTGCCCGGTGTCCAATAAAAAAGGTGTCGGCGCACGAATGCACGCCGACAAGATACCAACCATGAAAAATCTTGGTTATTTTTCCGGTTCTTGACAGTTTCCATCAACAAATTTGGTAAAATCTTGGATAGAAGATCCTGTTGATGCCAAAATTTTTGAAATACTGTTGGTTGATGGCCAACGTGGCTGACCTTCTTTGGTCCAACGCTTGCTTTTATTAAATGTTGTCGGATCCAGCCCACTGCACCGCGCCAGTCCCGAACAAGACATACCGTGTTGACTGGCAAATTTCTCTATAGCGCGCCAAATATCTTCATGAGTCATTGTAATTTCCCCCTTGGTTAATATATAAAAATCTTATTCCCGTTTATGGTGACCGGCAACAAGCACTGTTTCCTAGGAAATTCGGGATTTTGCTTTGACATAAAAAAAATTTGACAAAAGGTCTTGACAAATGGTTTTTGTTGTATTATATTTCGATTCGTCAAAGGGGCAAAACCCGATGATCGGACACTTAAATGTCTGTGGGGCCCAGAGATTCCAGACTCCCTCCTACATTCTCTCTCCTCTGGACTCTGGACCCCGACCAAGTTTAGAATGCCCATTTCTTTTTCTCCTTTCCTTCCTTTCAGGGCATTCGGAAATACCGCCGGCAACGGCGGTGTTTTTTTGCAGTTTTACCATACCATTGACTATCGGAACATGGGGGTTGTATAGAACGCGGAATATTATGGCGTAAAAAGGGGCGGCCAATGCACTGACTTTTTTACGAGGAGCATAAAAAATCGGGGTATTTGATTTTTATGCCCACCTTCGCCGACAAGTGTTAAACCCGCGGTGTAATTATGAACAATGCTACGGCGCGGCACTGAAATTTTTTAAGCCCGCACTTTTTTGTGCGGGCTAACATCGTGGCGGGATAGAATTCTGTTGCTAACTTTCCCATACTTAAAATGTAACCAGTATATTGACAAAATAAAATTTCGATAATATACTATATGCATAATGACAATACCAAATATAAAAATTGCAAAAAAACAAGTATTGAACAATAGTGTCGGATTTTTTGACACGTATTCTTGTGCATATATCGTAACAAATGAAGCCTTTCGTCAAGCATTAAATTTTATGCCGACGAAAACAGAAAATGCGTTGGTTGTTGCTGGTTCTGGTGATTTTCCGATATTTTCTGCATTATATGGAGCCAAACATGTTGATAGTTTTGATGTAACATATAATTCAAAAATAATTATGGATATTAAAACAGCAGCTATAAAAACACTAAAATATACAGAATATAAAAAGTTGTTAAAAAATCTGTATAGCCATCCTGCTGTGATGTGTGTTCAGAATATGGATACAATATTAAACCAACTGGTCACAGAAGAACAGGAATATATAAAGAACATGTTTGGCTATCCGCTTTTCAATGCTGGCTTACATCCAGAAGATTCCAGAGTAGAAACATTTTTATCATCAAAAGAATTTTATAAAGCACGCGAAATCATCGATAAACCTTTCGATTTTATATGGACGGATATAGAACATTTAAGTTCAAAATTAAGCAAAAAATATGATTTCATACATTTATCAAATATATTTGATTATATGAATGACGAACAGGTTATTGATATTTTGCATTCGCTAACAAAATATACTCGTCCTGAATGCAATATTTGTATTACATGTTTGTGGCCTATGAATTCTTTTTCTGCAATTAGAGAATTTACTAACAAAAATAAAAAATGGCGTATGATACCAATAGAAAAAGACTTTGAGTTTTTATATGTTCTACAGAGATAACAAATTTTGTTTGGCCATTGACTATCGGAAATGGGGGTTGTATAGAAAGCGAGATATTATGGCGTAAAAAGGGGCGACCAATGCACTGACTTTTTTACGAGGAGCGTAAAAAATCGGGGTATTTGATTTTTATGCCCGCCTTCGCCGACAAGTGTTAAACCCGCGGTGTAATTATGAACAATGCTACGGCGCGGCACTGAAATTTTTTAAGCCCGCACTTTTTTGTGCGGGCTAACATTGTGAAATTTCCCATACCTAAATACGCAAATAATTGACAAATATGATTCATGCAAGCGATAAAACAAACACAAGAAAAAGCGAAACACACCATAAACTATCATAAGCAATAGGTTATGAATCGTTTTGTGTCTGTATATTAAAAAAATTCAATTTCTTTTTACGAACCCAGAAACTTCGTTTCATTGCCTAATACCAAATCACAATTCCGACACATTTAATTTACGTGCTAAATTTAATTTGCACAATTTAGCCTATAAAAACTATGCCTTATTTTTGTGATACGGTTTGTTATGACTTTTTTACTTTTGTAACCTATTATTTAAATATTCAATTACAAACTTGTCCTTGACGGACATATTTTGCTTGGCTTTTTTGTACATTTCATCATTTGCTTGCACAGCCAATTTTTGCTTTAATGTGTATTCTAATTTATCAACAAAGCGAGCGAAATCCCCCAAAGGCCCAAAATTAAAAAGCGTATCATGTGTATCATATTTTGTAATAGTACCATCGATTTTTAATGATTTGCGAAACGAGGATTCCAAACTTTCTTTTTGGTATTCAAAGACAGTGTCATTTTTTGCATTTTTTACAGTGTATTTCTCTATTTCAAAAACATTAATTCCGTCACCATAAGTTTTTTCCAATACGACGAACACTTTTTTGTTTTTAGAATCCAAACTTTTCAATAATGCTTGTTGAACCACTACATTTGGATAATATTGTTGTGTCATGATAAACTCCTTAGCATAAAATGCTGTTTACAAAACAAATTGGGGCCTGTCAAGTTTTTTATAAATGGCCGTTTTGTTTCTGTGGCGCAAGCGCGGGTTTTTTATCTGTACTGGCATATATGCCGGAATCCTGGCGGATGGTGAGGGATTCGAACCCCCGGACGGGTTGCCCCGTCAACGGTTTTCAAGACCGCCGCATTCGACCGCTCTGCCAACCATCCTTAACTATTCTTTTCCGCCGGTCTTTCAAACCTACGGTTTTGTTCGCTTATCGCACCTGACGGTGCTGCTCACCACTCGTTCGCGCTCGGCTGCGCGTTGCTTGCCTTGCTGACTCGTACGCAAGACCGCCGCATTCGACCGCTCTGCCAACCATCCTTAACTTTTCTTTTCCGTCGGTCTTTCAAACCTACGGTTTTGTTCGCTGAACGCACCTGACGGTGCTGCTCACCACTCGTTCGCGCTCGGCTGCGCAATTTGCTCGCCTTGCTGACTCGTACGCAAGACCGCCGCTATTGCCCCGCTCTGCCAACCATCCTTAACTATTCTTTTCCGCCAGTCTTTCAAATCAGGGTTGTGAAACCATCTGAACCGTGGTCTGTATCATATAGTATTTTTTTTAAAAACGCAAGTTTTTTGTGGGTTGTGACCAAAGGGGTACGGCGGAACCGCCGGGGAATATTTGTCGCCACAATGGGGTGATGGCGCGTTGAAAATGGTATGTTGCGCCCTAGTCTTGGCGCAGACAAACGCATAAAAAAATCCGCCAATCGGCGGATTTTTTATAACTTTTTCATTGCTGACACATCAACTTCTATCATTGACATTCCGTTCTTGTCTACTTCGCCCCACACTTCAACAAAATCGGTTGGCGAAACAGTTACGCCGTTCCAATCTGAATCATCAATTTCCAAGTTTATTGTACCAGTACTGTCTTGGAAAACATAAGAGTTTTCCCCGTTTTGCCGCAACAGATACCCCTGCATAATAACCGGTGTGTTATCTGATGCACCACGAACTTGTTCTACGGTCATGACCTGCATCATGTTGTTATTCGCGTTATTTTTTGCCATGCTGCCGGGACCGGCAAACGCGGATGCGGTCGCCATTACCCCAATCACAGCCAACACAGATATTTTCTTCATAGTTTTTTCCTTTGGTTAAATAATGAAATTTGTGCCTTTGACACATCTGTATTATACCGCAATCTGTCATAAAAATGCCTAGGTATGGTTTCGCACACCTCATAGATACTGATGCAGTCCCGCACCATTCTTATTCAGCCACATTTTTGCACGTTCCACCCCAAAACCATAAAGTTCACGCACAGTTGCCCAAAATTCTGGCGAATGATCCATGTGTTTCATATGCGCCAATTCATGCATTACAACATATCGCATTACATCAAACGGTGCCATTGCCAATCGCCACGAAAAAGATATTGTCCCCGTAGTGGAACACGACCCCCAACGTGATGTTGTATCACGCAAACATATTCGCCGGGGCCAAAATTCACGTGGTGCCTTGCGTACCAATTCTTTGATTTGTTTTAACAATTCAGATTTAATAAACATGCGTACACGATTTTCAATCATACCTTCATCACCGCCAACAAACAAAGTGTATGTGCCATTGTCATTCAAAATAAATCTGTTCGCACGAATGGTGGTATCGTGTATAACCTGAACCTGTCTATCCAAAAAAACAAACCAATCGCCAGATTTTAATTGTGACCGTACAGGCGCATTTTGAAAAAAGCGTTCCAACCATCGGCGTTTCTGTTCAACAAACCGCATCGCCGATGCATTTGACGCCAACCATGGTCGCGTTATGTCAATTTGGCGGTTCTTGCCCGCACGCGGTCGCAAAGTGATATTACGTACACCACGACGCACATTAATAAAGACCGGTATTCTTTCACCAGATGAAGTTGTAAATTCAAAATCTGACATTTTTCATTTTGCCCCGAATCGCCGCAGCAATAGCATCTGCATCAAAACCATATTCACGATATACTGTATCACCCGGTCCAGACAGACCAAAATCATCTATACCGATGACATCATCTGCGAATTCAAACCAAGATGCGGTTGCACCGGCTTCAATGGCGAT
This sequence comes from uncultured Alphaproteobacteria bacterium, assembly GCA_905234465.1. Taxonomy (GTDB): domain Bacteria; phylum Pseudomonadota; class Alphaproteobacteria; order Rs-D84; family Rs-D84; genus Enterousia. The sequence continues at coordinate 19,794 of CAJOHU010000021.1, forward strand.
AACACGACCACGCAAGACATTACTTTTATATTCTGAATCCATGGCACGGAAATGCGAAACAGACGGGATACTGGCGACTTGAACAAACGACCCAAGACGCCGTGCAACCGCAATCGCCAAAGAAACTTCGGACCCGGTTGCAATAAGTGTGATACGAGTCTTCAAAGATTTGGGGTTATATATGATATATCCGCCGGCATCAATGTATCCCCAAACAGGCGCAGGTGTACGCATAATTTTCTGACGCGATAAAACAATACAAGATGGCTTTGTTTGTTCGCCCAATGCTGTACGCCAAGACCACGCCACTTCCAACATATTACATGGACGAAATACATTCATATTTGGAACCAAACGCAATCCCGCCAACTGTTCTATCGGTTGATGCGTCGGTCCATCTGCACCAAGTGCGATACTGTCATGAGTCAGAACATAAATCACAGGCAAACCGCTTAGTGCCGCCAATCGCATCGCCGCGCGCATATAATCACTGAACACCAAAAATGTAGAACCCACTGCACGCAACCCGCTGTACGCCAAACCATTCATTATCGCCGCCATCGCATGTTCGCGCACACCGTAATTGATATAGTTTCCACTAAAATCATTTGATGTTATATCGCGCATACCACCAACCAATACGTTCGTACTGTGTCCCAAATCTGCACTGCCACAAATTATATTTGGTGAACGCGTGATGATGCGTGATAAATATGCGCCCGACATTTCGCGTGTAGATGAAAAATGCGGCATATCGGGCAACAGTGGATTCGCCACCGCCGCATAACGTCGCGGTTGGGCACATGAATGTGAACGCGCCAATATCCCCCACAATTCGCGCCCATGAATAGAATCGTAAGATTCCGTTAAATTTGCAATTTCTGAATCTGATAAATCAAACCCGTGTGCGCGCGATGTGCCTGCAACCGAAGTTCCTGAACCAATCACTGTATCACATTGAACGAATATCGGACCATCAGAATTTTCATTAATCGCATCATATAATTCATCAAAATCATTTCCATTTGCAATTCGCACAGACCACCCCGCCGCACGCATACGCATTGCAACGTTCAAATCTGTTTGTGCAGTGCCATCTATGGACACACCGTTGTTATCCCACAATAAAACAAGGTTATTTAGATTGTACCGTCCGGCAAAAGCGATTGCTTCTTGGGCGACACCCTCCATTAAGTCCCCGTCACTGCACAGACAATAAATTTTTCCATTTGTGCCATTATGTTTTTCTGCCAATGCCATTCCAACAGCATTTGCGACACCCTGACCCAATGGACCTGTGGTTGCAGAAACGCCATCTATTCCATATTCTGGATGTCCGGGCAAACCATAAATACTGCGCAAAGAATCCATATCACCAATGCGATATCCCGCCAATTTCAGCACCGCATACAACAATGCCGAACCATGCCCCGCAGATAAAACGAATCGGTCACGTGATGGATTCAGAAACACTGCATAAATCATCGTTATAATATCCGCCGCACCAAGTACAATTCCAATATGTCCGCTTTTCGCGTGACGCAACGCGCGCAGCGCCGTCGCGCGCACCGCATTAGACATTTCATGTAAATTCTTGGAATCTATTATCATTTTGTGATATTATATCATAAAAAGGTGATTAAATAAAATGTTAAAAATATGGACAGACGGCAGTTGTTTGGGAAATCCAGGACCCGGTGGATGGGCATTTGTCGCAACAGACGGCACAAACATCGCGCACCGCAATGGTGGTGAAAAGAACACAACAAATAACCGCATGGAATTAATGGCGGTGATTCGCGCGATAAGCGCCGCACACAGACACAGCGAGATTGAAATTCATACTGACAGCCAATATGTTAAAAATGGCATGCAGACGTGGATAAAAAATTGGCGTAAAAATAATTGGCGCACATCAGATAAAAAGCCTGTTAAGAATCAAGACCTGTGGCAAAAATTGGATGAATTGGCAAATACAATTAAAATACATTGGGTTTGGGTTCGTGGTCATAACGGCGAAGAATTTAATGAACGCTGTGATGAATTGGCACGCGCCGCCGCGGAAGAATTCAAATAGTTATTATCAGCCACGGATGGAATGATGATTCTTTGGAATACCGCCATTCCACCCATGCTATTCACGCCACAAGACAGTTTCAAACAGAGAATTTACCTCTTTGCGCAGTTTTTCATCATTAAAGAATGCATTGCGCATTGTGGGTGTTGTAATATGCGCTTCATCTTCAAAGTGTGGAATATATTTTTGAACCGCAAAATTTTTGAAACCACGCGCCGCCACATCACGCGCAATTTCTAATAAATCATTTGGTGTGACATATCGTGGGTCACATGTTGTGCGAACCTCAGCCGGTTTGCCGGTTGCCGCCCACACATCTAAACTTTTTATTAAATGGTCATATGCAATATTTACGCCCGTTAATTTTTCATAATTCGTCTTGGTCGCCTTGTAATCAATGCCAACCCAATCAACAAACGAAGACGCCGCGGCAAGATTTTCTGGATAAAAACCATTGGTATGCAAACCAATGGAAAAACCTAAATCTCGCACACGGCGCATGTATTCAATAACCGCCGGTCCCTGCATTAAAGCCTCGCCACCTGAAAAAACAACCGCTTCCAATTTACCAACACGCGATTTTAACCAATCAAAGACTTTTTCTGGGTCATAATCACCGGGGCCAACCGATAACAGATGGGGATTAGAACAATACGCACAACGAATTGGACAACCAACCAAAAACAGCACACACGCCAATTTGCCCGGATAATCAATCGTTGTAAACGATACCAATCCACCAATCTGAATCGCGTTCATTTTATTATGCCGCCTTTTTCAGCAATTCAGTATGACGCGCACCTGCGGTTAAACTGTTCGCTTCGGTAAATGTTTTGCGTTCGCAGAATTCAGAATATTTCCCAATATTAAAGTTAGATACCGGACGGATAAATCCCATACTGCGTGAGAATTTTTCACATGGTGTTCTTTGTTGTGTATTTGCAATCATTTTTACTCTCCTTTCCTGTTTTTTGATTGTTTAATTGTTTGTCTTTATGCCTTGTTTGATACATCATCGGGGTTGATTCCCAATTCTGCATCACACTTAGGGCAGAAATCATACGCACCCGGCAAATACCCGTGTTTTGGACATATTGAAAATGTCGGGGTAAGTGTCATGTACGGAATCTTATAATTTTCAAATATCGTACGAACGATTTTTTGTGCGGCTTCGCCAGACGACACTGGTTCACCCATATACAGGTGCAACATTGTACCACCCGTATACTTGCGCTGTAATTCTTCTTGGTGTTCCAATGCAACGAACGGGTCATCTGTAAAATTCACCGGTAATTGTGTAGAATTCGTATAATACGGTGCCTCACGCGTGCCGGCGGTTATAATATCCGGGAAATTTTTAACATCCGTTTTGGCAAAACGATATGAACATCCTTCGGCAGGTGTTGCTTCAAGATTATATAAATTGCCCGTTTCTTCTTGGAATGTTGCCAATTTGTCGCGCATAAAGTCCATCAAGTCCAGAACAAACTTCTTACCAAATGGTGTCGCGATATTTTCTTTGCCATCTGTAAAGTTCAAAACCATTTCGTTCGCGCCATTTACACCGATGGTGGAAAAGTGATGATTCCAATTTCCCAAATACCGGCGTGTAAACGGATACAGCCCATTTTCCATATGCTTTGATATAACGCGGCGTTTGATTTCTAAAACTTCGCGTCCCATGTTCATCAACCGTTCCAATTCACGGAACAAACCTTCGCGGTCACCCTTGTGCCGATACCCCAAACGCGACAGATTTATTGTCACAACGCCAATAGACCCTGTCTTTTCTGCAGACCCAAACAGACCACCACCGCGTTTCAACAGTTCACGCACATCCAAACGAAGTCTGCAACACATTGAACGCACGTCTGTTGGGTTCAAATCAGAATTCAAGAAATTTTGGAAATTCGGAATACCATACTTTGCCGCCAAATCAAACAAAGGCTTTACATTAGGATGATCCCACGGAAAATCGTTTGTTATGTTATATGTTGGAATTGGAAAGGTAAATGGACGTCCCTGGGCATCGCCTTCGGTCATAACCTCTATAAAAGCCCGGTTTATCATGTCCATTTCCGCCTGCAAATCACCATAGGTGAAATCCACCTGTTTTTTGCCAATAAAAGGACGCTGAGATTTCAAATCTTGTGGGCATGTCCAATCAAATGTAAAGTTAATAAATGGTGTTTGGGTTCCCCAACGGCATGGCACCGCGCAATTAAACACCAATGTCTGCATAGAATTTTTGACATCCGCATATGTCATATTATCAACACGAACATATGGCGCCAAATATGTGTCCACAGACGAGAATGCCTGAGCACCTGCGAATTCATTCTGTAATGTACCCAAGAAATTCACCATATGCGATATTGCAGTTGCCATATGTTTTGCAGGTTCGCATTGCAGATAGCCCGGAACACCATTGAAACCTTCGTACAACAATTCACGCAGCGACCATCCCGCACAGTACCCCGTTAACCACCCAAGGTCATGAATGTGAATGGCGGCACTGCGGTGTGCGTCGGCAATTTCTTGCGGAAACAAGTTCAACCAATATTCCGCGGTCACACGTTCACTGGTACGCAAAATCAAACCACCAATGGAATAGCCAATATTTGCATTTTCTTTGATGCGCCAATTAGAACCACCGACATAACCCTCAATAACCTCTATCGCGTCAACATTTGCATTGCGAATTTCAGAATGTTTTTGACGGTATATAATATAAGCCTCGGCTGTCTTATAGCTTTTTGCATCCATCAATTTACGAATAACAGTATCCTGAATTTCTTCAACAGATGGCGTTTTGCCCATAAAATTATTGTCCAAATCACTTAGAACATCATTTGTAATTTGGGCAACCCGTTCATCAGATATTTCATTTGTGGCACATGCCGCCTTTTTAATTGCATCATAAATTTTTCTTGCCTCAAAAGCGACTGTCTCACCAGAACGCTTTTTTACACTCATCACATTGCAAATAAATGTCGGTGCAACCTGTACATTAACATCTTTTTTTGTGTCAGACATATCATACTCCGATTTTTGTCAAAAAACACAAGATATTGTGTTTGTTTTGTCGTTTCTACAACAATATATAGTTTTCTGGTTTTTTATACAACGCAAAAAATATAATTTTTTTTATTTTTTTGCTTTACTTTTTTAAACGGCGGTTTTCTGCGGTGTTCAGCGCCGATTACACAAGGGCAAAAAGGCACCAAAATAGGTTTTGTGTCAAAATTTTATAAAAAAACACCCAAAAACCGATTCGCAAAGCACCAAAAACACAACATATAGACAAAAGTAAGCAAAAAAATATCTACATATTGAAAAAATAGCAAAAAACACCTGTAAAACCAATTTGTTGGGCATACCAACTGATTCTGGTACAGAATCGGTATGGGCAAAAAACCGCATAAATCCGGGGTATTTTGAATAACGAATCGAATCGGGAATATAAATTAATTTTAGGTTGTTTTTCCTTACTGCGATAATGTATAATGAAAACATTCTTAAACTTTGGGGGAATCATATGAAAATAGATGATTTACAAAATGTATATGAAATGTTGGTTCGGGCATGCAAAGAAAACAAGAATCGTATCTTTTTCGTTCGTCAAGGCGAAACATATTCAGATTTGCTGCGCGCGGTTAAACGGCGTGCGGTTGTTTTGGCAAAAAAATTCAAGATAAAGTCTGGTGATACTGTGGCGTTATTGTCTGGGAACACGCCAGAATTTATAAAATCTTATTTTGCGATAATGTCTTTGGGGGCGCGTGTTTTGATGCTGGATACTGGTTTATCGCACGCAGAACATATAAACATGATGGCGCGCACAAAGTGCAAATTGGCATTGGCACAAAAATCCTACTTTATCACAGACGCACCAAAGATGTTTGACATAGAAACTTTGGACGACGCAGATGAAAAAGATTTTGTCCCGGCAAAGTGCAAACGCACGGATTTAGCAATGTTGTCTTTTACATCAGGTTCAACAGGAAATCCAAAGATTGTTGGTATAACACACAATAATTTATTGGCATTGGCAAACGGCGCACAATTCTATCGCGCAGTCATAAATCCGGGTTATACTTTCTATGGGTTTCTGCCACTGTACCATATATATGGTGTTGTTATAAATATTATTGCACCATTGGTACTGGATGGAAAATTATTGTTGCAGCCGATATTGAATCCGCGTGAATTTCTGCGCGATTTTCAACAATACAGACCCGAAGTTATCCCGGCGGTACCGCGTATATGGGAAACTTTTTATAAAAAGATTATTCAAACCGCGCGTGAAAAACATGTTTATACATTGATGCGCATTGTTGTATCTTTGCGACATGTTTTACGCGCAATCGGGCTTGGTTGGTTGGTGCGTCGCGTGACAAAACCTGTGCACGATATATTCGGTGGCAATACCAAGGTATTGGTGTCTGCGGGCGCGACATTAAAACCATCTATACGTCGGTTTTATGAAAGGATGGGATTCGTTGTTGGTGATTGTTATGGTCTAACAGAAACCACGGGGCCTGCTAATTTCAATTTCGCATTCAAGTTGCCCGATGGTTCTATGCACTATGCAGGGCCGCTGGCGGGAAACGAGATTAAAATTCATAATCCAAATAAAAATGGAATTGGTGAAATATGGATTCGTGGCGAAATGGTTATGCCGGCATATATTGATAATGCGGCGGCTAATGCGGAATCTTTTGAAGATGGTTGGTACAAAACTGGGGATATTGGTTCATTTGATTCGCATGGTCGCCTTACTGTCAAGGGTCGCCAGAAACAGGTTATCGTATTGGACAGCGGTAAAAATGTTTATCCCGATGAATTAGAAGATTTATATCTGCAAAACGATGAAATATTGGCGGCGGCGGTATTTGAATATATTATAAATGATAAAATTGTCCCGTTTGCAGTATTTCAGGTTGCCCCCGGTACAACAATGGCGCATGTAGCGATGTTGGTCAAGGCATCAAATTTAAAGATTGCACCATATAAATGGGTAAATCACTTTGCAATAACCGAAGATGAATTACCACAAACATCTGCGAAAAAGATTAAGCATTATATGGTTCGCGAAATGTTGGATGCAGGAAAATTTCAAACAAAGTAGTGATTAGTGGTTAGTGTAAGTGGTTAGGGGTTAGTAAACGGTGGCGAACGCCACCGTTTTACTATTCATTGATTGGCTTAATTTCCCACCGCCGGTCCGGCAACAAAATTTCCACCCGCCGCGTCTCTGAAAAATTGCCCAGTAACAGTATCGTACATACCGACAACGGTTTCGTTATTTTCCACTTTACTGGCAGGGACAAAATTACGCACAAGGACGTTGTTTTGATATGCTTTCTGTTGGTAAATTTTGCCGGAAAAATAATATAACGTACTTGCACCTCGGGCCATACCTATATACCAATTAGTAAAACCTGTCAACGCCTCGCGTGAATAACTTACATTGTTCATTGTTCCAGAAAATTCCGTTTCATCAAAATTTATATCATATTCTACGTAACTGGTTGCAGGTATATCAGATTGTCCAGAAGGCGTTCCTATTGTCCAAGTCGTAACCCCGGCCCCCACCTGTGCCGCCAAAAATACAGATGCCGAATAAGTATTGTTGGATGATTTATAGTTCGCACCAAGTAAACACTGAGATTTGTCAATCACAGCCGTACTTTGTCCTGCGCCGACCCATCTAACCGCACCACTTACGCCTGTATCAATATACTGCGTCCCCGAACTTCTGATCCATTCCAACTGGGTATAACCGGGTGGTAAAACACCAATGGCATATAAATCAGTATTGATTTCCCATAATGTCCCAGTATCACTTGGGTTGCCATTCGCATCAACACGAATTAATGATGAATTTACCGCATCCGTGACACTGGTGTTGACTGTTTCAGCGGTCACAAGTGAATTACTGTACACCGCCGTTCCGTAAATTGCGCGTTCACCGACTTCGCCAGGGGTGTCGGTGCCCGTCATTACATAACCCGCC
>CAJOHU010000022.1 GCA_905234465.1 uncultured Alphaproteobacteria bacterium
TATCAAACGCATATTTATCGTAATATCCGCAATTTTTGCGGCGTCTGCGGTATTTGCGGATAATTCCAGTGTGACCAGTAAAAAATATGTAGATGACCTTATGTCTGGATACCAGGGTAAATTACCCGGTTCCGGCGTAAATAAACTTATGATATATGATGATGAAACCGGCATTGGTGAAAAGTCCATTGAAACAACGCTTGTGTCAAATGCCACCGGTGTACCGACAGTTAGTGCGGTTAAGACGGGGTTGGACGGAAAACAAGATACGATTACTGGCACAGCGGGTTATGTAATGACGGGCACAGGGTACAATGGTTCGGTTGGTGAAAAGCCCATTTACGGAACATCTTCACACTATAACAGTGCCCTGGTCACGGCGGAAACAGTAAACAGCGGTGTTATTAACGCAGTAAATTCATCACTGATTCGGGTTGATGAAAATGGCGACCAAGACCCGAACGGCACATTGTGGGAAATTCAGGATGATTTAACTGCGTTGAATATTTGTTCCAATTATGCGCCCGCAACGGGAACAGGCGTTCAGAACGGTACGCCGACACCGACAAACCCGGTTATGCCGGTTTTCTATCAACAGGGCGATATGGCCGATTCTTATGATTCAACAACAAATAAAATCACAAGACGCGTTGGGGTCAGGGTGCTTGATGGAACGGAAGATTGGAAGTGGTTAGAAGCATCTAATTATTCTGGGTTTGTTTTTACCCCCGTCCCCGCCATGGTATCCCGACCCGGTGAGATGTATTGTTCTCATTTTGAAAAAAAACCATATTCATACCAAAAAAAACCAAGTTTTGGTTTCATATATTCTGTTAGGTTATATTTCTTACCAACCGATTTAAGCGGAACCGAAGATGTTGGTGCGTGGAAATCTTATCTTGCCGCACAATACGCCGCAGGCACACCAGTTGTTGTGTATTACCCACTGGAAACGCCGGTCACAGAAGACGTGCCACCGCGTTGCCAATAAATCATGTAATAAAAAATTTGGCGATATGGGTGCTATCTTTGTGGAATCGCACAGAAACATTGTAACGAATTTATATATTTTGATGCGAAACCGTTTTTATTAAATGTTTCCATCCACCATTCGCGTGGTTTAATTAGTCGTGGTTTGCTGCATGTTGTAAGTTCATCACCATTTTGGCGTGCCGCCACGACATCTTCGGTTGTATTGTGTATTGCGAATAATGATTTGGCGATTTTAAATTTATCCAATACCCGCGGCAGTTCAGATTCAGTGAAATAGGTCAGGGTGCCATTACAATACACAATGTCTGCATGAATCGGGTCGCAATCAAGGATAGATTTAATTTGTATTTTGCCGCTTTTAAACAATTCTTCCGTATCCATATATGGATACTTTTTTACATCTATGCCCCATGCATCCATGCCTAATCTTTGTGCACGCCGAACAATTACACCCGTGGCGGCGCCGCAATCAAAGAAACTTTTGGGCGGTTGGTGAAAAATTTTTTCAAATTCTGTTGCCAACATTTCTGGTGGAATAGAAAACATTTTATGCCAACCATCGGTATCGCGATAGTTATAATTCAAATACGGATATTTTGTGTAATAATAATGCATTGAGTTAAGAACCTTTAATGTTGGTGTTTCTTAGCCATTCTTGTAAACATGCCATGAAACTGGTTTTTTAATTTTTGCCACGCGGTTGGTGCTTGTTCCGGTGTTGGTTTCGGGATTGCGCCATTTCGGATCAATTCCGAACGAATACTTTCTGTTATTTCTGGATTTGGTTTATCATTTCGCACATCATAGAGATAGTGCCTATGGTATGATCCATAGTCAGTTGTTATATAATCATCAGAAACCACAAACCAGTGCTCTATGACCCCAAGAGGTGCAGGAATAGTTAAAGTATACGTGCGCGTGGCGGCATCATATGACCATTGCGCATGACGGTCGTCAAGGACGAATCCAGGGGTTTTAAGTTGAAAGTTCCCGATTAATTCTGAGTGATATTCATCAAATGCATACCACGTGCCTTGGTGAAAGAGACTTGAAAATGGGTCGGGGTGGACTCTGCTTGTGCGTATATATGCCAAAATATTTCCCTGTTCATCGCAAAGTGCTCTTATAAATCCGTAATGTGCGAGCCACGGATATTCCACGCCCTTGCGGCCACTAGGTTGAACAATATTTAGGTCTTTGGCGGTACAGATAATATTACCACTTGCATCATATTCAACCGATGCAGAAAAGAAATTGTCAAGACCTTGCATAAACTCATTTCGTGATTCCAACATAATATACATCCTTTTAATGTGGGCGTTTGTTAAATATATACGCCATTCGTGCCCCCAGGTATCGTCCGATAAAGCGGGTCATAAATGCTTTAAATTTCCACTTCAATCCCCACAAGGCGACTTTGTGTCCGCACCGACTTGCCTTTAAACAGTGTGCCACAACTTTGCATGGATCACACCCGTTTAATACTTCGCGGCGTTTGCCATTACTTGCCACATTGGCGAAATTGGTGCTTACACTGCCGGGGCAAAGTGCACATACCGATATGCCGCGGTCCCGTAATTCTGCCGCCAACGCGACACTGAACGACATTACATAAGATTTTGTTGCCGCATACACCGCAAAGTTCCCCAATGGCATAAATGCAGCCAAAGACGCCACATTTATAATACGCCCCCCGCGTTGCATATGCGGCAATGCGAACCCGCATATCCCGGTTAACGCGGTGCAGTTCAGGTCAATCATAGCCATTTCACGTGCGGGATCTGTTTCTGAGAATGGACCGTATGTACCAAACCCAGCGTTGTTTATCAGTAAATCTATTACAAATTCACCGCGTTTCTGTTCATCATCAATCATTTCCTTGACGCGCCGCGCCCCCACCGCCCCACCAAGGTCAAATGCGAAAGTACGTACACCGATATTCCCACCGGTTAATGTTTTTGCAAAATTTGCCAATTTGTCATCTTCGCGCGCAATCAGCCACATTTCTGTATTTTCTGGTAATTTTTTTGCATAAATCTGGCGGGCGAACTCTGCGCCCATGCCCGAACTTGCCCCTGTGATAATAATTAATCTTTTCATGGACACCAGTGTATTATAAAAAAACTTGATTTTCAACAAAAAAGTCTATATAATCGTGCTGATTTCGTGGGCGGGCATGGAATCAGTCCGATTAACCCCGCAAGACCTCGCGGTTTTTCTTAATAAATATGGCTGCGACGGCAAACTTTGTATGAATTCTAGAATGAAAGATTTATCCAAAGATTTATTTAATCCAATCGCCGATGAAGATTTCGTCAAAATGTTTGATGATAACTACGGCAAACAAGAAACACTGCAAGGCTATGCAACCAAAGGCACTGTGAAAGACATTCGTGGTGATTTTGTGTTGGTTGATGTTGGTCTTAAATCCGAAGGTCGCGTTCCATTAAAGGAATTTGGCGCATCTGTACCAAATGTCGGTGATATTATTGATGTTTTTGTTGAACGTTATGAATCACGCGAAGGTACGGCGGTTCTGTCTTATGCCAAGGCACGTGCAGAAAAAGCATGGAAAGAATTAGAAAAGACTGTTGCCGAAGGCGTTGACCCCGAAGGTACAATTATTGAAGTCGTTCGTGGTGGATATACTGTTGATATCAATGGTGTGTTCGCATTCATGCCTTCATCCCAGGTTGATCATAAACCAATCCGTGACGCAAAGTCTTTGATTGGTCTGAAAGACAAATTCCGCGTGTTAAAGATGGATGCTTTGCGTACAAACGCGATTGTGTCGCGTCGCGCGATTCAATCTGACACCATCGCCGCCGCCCAGAAAGAAGCATTAAAGAACATTGAACTTGGTGCTGTTCTGGAAGGTACGGTTAAAAACATCACAGACTATGGCGTGTTTGTTGATTTGGGTGGAATTGACGGTTTGCTGCATGTGACAGATTTGTCATGGAAACGCGTAAATCATCCGCGCGAACTGGTTCATGTTGGCGAAAAGATTAAGGTCAAAGTTATTCAATTTGATCCAGAATCACATCGTATTTCCCTTGGCGCGAAACAGTTGGAAGAAGACCCATGGGAAACTGCCGCACGCGCATTTAATGTTGGCGATACAGTGACCGGCAAAGTGTCATCTGTGACCGATTATGGCGCGTTCGTTGATTTAGGCAATAACATAGAAGGTTTGGTGCATATGTCTGAATTGTCTTGGACAAACAAGAATATTCACCCATCAAAAGTATTGCAAAACGGTCAAGAAATCAATGTCGTTGTTTTGGATATTGACCAAGAAAAACGTCGCATTTCATTGGGTTATAAACAATTGCAACCAAATCCATGGAAACAGTTTGCGGAAACCCACAATGTTGGCGATGTTATTACGGGACCAATCAAGAACACAACAGAATTTGGTCTGTTCGTGGCGTTGACACCGGAATTGGATGGTATGGTTCACATATCTGATTTGTCTTGGAACCGTTTGGACGAAGAAGAATTAAAGAAATTCGTTCGTGGTCAAGAAGTGACCGCCAAAATTTTGGATATCAATCCAGAAAAAGAACGCGTCACATTGGGTATTAAGCAATTAACCGCCGGAACAGATAACAATGCGGCATCTATCAAGAAGGGTGCGGTTGTTTCTGGTACGGTTTCCGAAGTGACACCAGATGAATTGATTTTGGCTTTGCCGAATGATATTCGCGGAACAATCCGCCGTACAGATTTGTCGCGCGAAAAATCTGAACAGGATACATCCAAGTTCAAGGTTGGCGATACAGTTGAAGCATCGGTTGTTTCTGTGGATGGCAATAATGTTAAATTGTCCATTCGTGCACTTCAGGTCACATTGGAAAAACAGGCTGTTAAAGAATATGCCAACGAAACCGACAGTGGTTCCGTATTGGGCGACATTCTTGGCGCCGCCATTGAAAATAGTCGCAAATAATCGGCGATTTGTTCAAATAAAAATCCCCGCAAACGCGGGGATTTTTATTATAAATCAAAGGAATTTTACTTTGCTTTGCCTAACCCAAGATATTTCCGGCACAACAAGCATAACTGAAAATTCTTGAATCCTGTAAATGTAAATGTATTTTCAACAGACTTTTTGCCCCCCATTAAATCTTCGGCACAAAAATCTTTGACAACAACCGATGTAAAGAATTTTTTGTTTGCGGCAAAATTGAATATTTGGCTAAGCAAATTGTTTCTTGCGTTGCCAATTTTGGTCATATGTGGGTCATTTGAAATGATTTTATATTGCGGTTTTATCGTATAATGCTTTCCGTTATACGATAATTGCGGATTTTCTGCAACCCAACCGTAAATCGCGCCGTATTTTACAGCGTTTACGACTTCTTGGAACATTTCTTTGTTGTCTTGTTTCATAGCACTCTCCTTGTTATTTGTTATCTATTACTATTATAATATAGCACAAAAATATATAACGTCAAGTATTGTGTGTGGTACATCAGGCGAATTTGCAAGAAAAATACTAAAATTTCATAGATTTATTCTGATTTTTTATGTTATAATAATCACAAATATTAAAAAGGAAAGATATATGACGAAACCAAAAATGATTCTTATGATGGGGGGACAAGGCGTAGGCAAGGGCACACACGCCCGTCGTCTTATTGCGCGTGATGGGTATGGGTATGTTGAAACGGGTGCGATATTGCGTGCGTTGCCGCCGGAATCACACATTGCCCAAATTATGGCGCGGGGTGAATTGGTGCCTGATTCTGATTTATATGATTTGATTGCGGGGGCGATTAATGAATCGGGGGATATTATTCTGGATGGTTTTCCACGCACATTGCCCCAGGCGAAATGGCTGGTTAAAAACTATGCCGATAAATTTGATATCCGTGTGATTTATATGAACGTTCCCGAAGATGTTATGTTGGCGCGTATTGAAAAACGTATTCGTGAAGGTGGCGGTCGTGCCGATGATGCTGATGCGGCGGTTGTCCGGCGACGGTTGGACAGTTTTTGGAAAATCACAATGCCTGCAATAGAATGGTTGCGCACCGCGCCGGGTATAAAATTTGCCGATGTTGATGTTTCTGATGAAAACCCAGATACAAACTTTGCACGAATTTATGGTGCATTGAGCTAGACAATTCTGCGTCGTACGGCGATTACCAACGCATAACCCACCAACAGCGCCATGATAAGTGCAAATATAACAATGCCTGTTTTTGCGTGTTCCGCAAATGGCAATGCAACATTCATTCCATAATATCCCACGACCAGTGTCGGAAACATCAATATAATGTTCCACATGGTCAGACGGTTAATGTAAGTATTAGAATCAATGTTAATAACGCTTTCAAATGTTTCCTTAATAGATTTCAGCATTTTTGTATAACTGGTCACGACCTCTATACCCTGGGACAATTCAATACGGGAATCTTCTATCAATTCTGCGCATTCGTCTGTTTTTGCAAACCCACGAATTTTTTCTAATTTATCCAACACAGAAAGATTACCTTTCAATCCTGTCATATACAGCGTATAACTGTTTTCTACATCCAACAGTGCCAATAATTCCCGTTTTCTTATTTGTTGTTGCAGATTCTTTTTAGATGCGATTACGCGTTTGTTCAATTCTTTTAGACAACGCAGGTAAGATTCTGCGATATAGTATATAATATTCAATATAAATTCTTCGCGCGAAGTTTTTTCGTCTTTTTTTATCTTATCCAGAATATCGCAGCGTTTGCGACACACCGTAATCACACGATTTGTTGAATAAATAATAGACAATGGTTCGGTGTGCCATTGGGTATCTGTTTCACGGTTTACGATAGGAAAACGGACTATTATAACCTTATAATCATCTTCTACTTCAAAACGCGGCTGTTCATCGGGGTCAAGAATGTCAGATATAGTATCTTCATCAATTTTATATTCTTGCTGTAATTCTTGAAAATCTTCGTGGTCAGGGTTTCCAACATTAATCCAAGAGAAAGTCTTTAATTTTTCTGTATCAAACATGTTGCGCCCCCTTTGATTAAAAACTTTCGTTTATTCTAAACCGCAATGGGCAGAAAATCAAATTAAAAACGCAATAAAAATTTTACATAATATTAAAAACAGGAAAGAATATGACTAAAAATCAGAAAACCCCGTCGCCATATACAGTAGCCGGATATCTTGAAAAGATAATGGTGGTCATTTTGGTTATAATTTTCATAATCTGGGCAATCAAGTTTATGGGACCGTTAAATTCATTGATATTTTAATATGACACGCATAAATGTTATTCCTGTATCCGAATTAAGTGACCAGCATTTAATTGCGGAATATCACGAATTGCCACGAGTGTTAAAGCAAGATATCAATATTTGTGCTGCGCCTGATTGTTATGTTTTGGGTGCCGGTCACATGCGATGGGCATGCAGATATTGGAAATACACATATAATCGTTTTTTTGAAATTTGTGATGAAATGCGGTATCGCGGTTTTCGTACTAATTTCACGCCGAAAAGTCTTGGCAAATATACTGCGCGTTTTTGTAATCGTGATGGGGAATATACGCCAACAATAAGGGACATAGAACTAAATCGTGCGCGTATTCGTGAAAAATACAATAAAAAACCAGGGTTTTATAAATGGACGCGCCGTACAAAACCCGGCTGGATTTAACCCTTTAACAGACGGGCTTTATCTTTTTCCCATTCGCGGCGTTTTATGGTTTCGCGTTTGTCTGTGCGGTTTTTTCCATATCCGATTCCCAATAACACTTTTAATTTTCCGCGATTGTTAAAGTATAACTTTAACGGGAATATTGTGGCACCTTTTTCATTCAGTTTACCGATTAAACGGTTTATCTGCGCCCGGTGCAACAACAGTTGACGCGAACGGCGTTCATCAAAGTTTACATACCGCGCGGCGGTTGGCAATGGCTGAATTTCAATGCCCGCCAAGAACAAATTACCACCCCGGTTTTGAACGAAACCATCAACAATGGTGACCAATCCATATCGCACAGATTTAATTTCTGCACCTGTCAGGGAAATTCCTGCCTCTATTGTATCTTCCACAGTATAATTGAACCGCGCCTTGCGGTTTTCAGATACAGCACCAAACTTAATCATGTTTCTTGGCATGTTAAATCTTTATTTTTGGATACAAACGCCTTACATTTTCTAACATTATATCAGACATTTTTTCAAATGGTACATTTTTTATTGCGGCAACCACGCGCGCGGTTTCCACCACAAACGCGGGTTCGCATACCTTGCCGCGATACGGCACAGGCGCGCAATAAGGACTGTCTGTTTCAACAACAATTCTATCATTCGGGATTTTCGCAAAAGTTTCACGAATATCGTTCGCATTTTTGAAAGTGATTATCCCACTTGCAGAAAAAAAGAACCCACGATCTAACATTTTTTTTGCCAATTCCCATCCGGATGTAAAACAATGCATCACCCCACCAATATCTGACCATTTATTTAATATCGCGGCGGTATCGTCTTCGGCATCACGCGTGTGAATCGCCACTGGCAAACCGGCGCGGCGCGCCATTTCTAATTGTCGTTCAAACAATTCAATTTGTGCCGAGCGCGGTTTTGCCGCGTCACCGTGATAGTCTAACCCAATTTCCCCAACACCCAAGACGCGCGGATGGTTCAGAATATCGTTATTGATAAATTTATTGGCATCCATTCCGGCGTGTTCTGGGTGAATACCCACAGTTGTGAAAACATTATCATATTTTTCTGATAATTTTATTGCCGCAGGGATATCTTCGGGATCGGCGGTTGGACATATAATAAATTCAACACCCGCATCGCGTGCACGACCTATCACGGCGCCAACACCCGATACTGAATCAATATCATATGTTAAATGGCAATGGGTATCTATAAGCATTTTTTAATCTCTTCTATAACCTTAAATATAGCGATTTCCGGTTCCAAATTGACGCGATTGATATCGGCGATTGCGCGTGTTGCAAACGGGTAAATTTCTGCCAATCCAAAATGGGCGATTGCATCCAACAACATGCCATACAATTCGGGGTATGGTGCGATTTGTCGCGCAACGGCCATTATGTCAGATTGTGTAGAATTCTGTTTAGAAACAACAGTGATTATCTGTTGATATATTTCGTCGCCACCCGATTGTTTAATCCCAGCGATGCGCCCAAAAGACCCATTTGCCAACCGCAGTGTTTCGTCATCTATGACTTCATCGGGCATAAACCGTGCGCACAGCCGTCGCAGACAATCCATACTTAATGGGCGCATTTTTTCTACGCGGGCGCGCGAACGCACGGTTGGTAATACCGCCGATAATTGATGTGTCACCAGTAAAAACAACGTTTTTGCTGGTGGTTCTTCCAATAATTTCAAAATTGCGTTTTCTGCGGCAACCGTAAGTTCGTCTACAGAATCAATCAATACAACCCGCCATTCGCCCGACATGGACGACATCTGCATTTTTTCAATGGTTGCACGCACAGTATATACCGATATAGATTTTCCATCAGATTTAATCTTGCCGTCTTTATCAATATTTCGTTCCATGTCTATGATAAAGAAATCGCCCACATTTCCATAAACCATTTTGGCGATTTTGTATGCCAATGTTGCTTTGCCGATTCCACGCGGTCCGGTCAACATCCAAACAGGGTGGATTGGGTGAGTGTTGCGTTTTTCCCATGCGTCCAAAAACGCCGCCATGGTTGCGTCGTGTCCAATTACATTGTCATTATCAATCGGGTTTGGAAATTCATAAACATTTGTCTTTTTCTTGGCCATTTTACTTTCCCATTATCATAACCATAATATTTTTCCATGCGCGTCCCAAGAATTGAATCTTAGATACCCGATTTTTTGCGACCAAATCCGCGCGTGCGATAACGCGACCATTTCGTTCCGCGATAATTTCACCAATTTTATCACCGGCGTTTATCGGCGCAGCAACCGGGTCAGAATATCGTGCCAAAACCCGCACACCCTTGGTCCCGGTGGTTTTGTCAGATGTGACGGCAAAAGTCCGATTTACGGTTGCCATTACTGTATCATTGCGACCATACCACACTGGCACAGCAACCACATCATCGCCGGGGCGATAAAATACACGGGTTGTGGTTGTTGCGAATCCGTGGGTCAGTAATTTTTTCATTTCGCCAGCCAAGGCGTCATGACCCTTGCCGTGGAAACCGTTTATGACCCCGATTAATCTACGACCACCAGATGTCGCGCTTGCGACCATGCCATACCCGCCTTTATCCGTATGCCCGGTTTTCAGACCATCCGCCCCCGGCATAATAAACAGTAATTTATTATAGTTAACCGTATGTGTCCGACCCCAATCGCGACACCAGTCTGTTTTATAATCACCGAATTCAAATCTTTTTGTTGCGAACATTGGGTATAAATCAGGATAGTCCGCAATCAGATGGTATGCCAATGTCGCCAATTCCCGACTTGTCATCATATTGTTTTCGTTTGGCAGCCCTGATGCGTTTCCAAAACTGGACATTGGCATTCCAATTTTGCGAGCTTTTTTGGTCATTTGTTCTGTGAATTTATTCTCGTCACCCGCCAAAGCTTCGGCGACAACGACAGACGCATCGCCCCCAGACAGCACAATAAGCCCTAAAATCAAATCACGTACAGAAATTTCTTGCCCTGTGCTAAGGCATATTTTACTGGCGGGGTACCACAGCGGGTTTTGATAGTCTGCGTTTTTTCCAACGGGCAATTTATCATCCAGTGTAAGTTCGCCTGATTTTACCTTATCAAACAAAACCGCCAACGTCATCAGTTTCAGCATAGAAGATGGCGGCATCAAAGTGTCGGCAGATTTAGACACGATTTCTGCACCACTGTCAAAATCAATTAAAAACGCGGATTTTGCAGATGTTTTGAAATCTGCGGCTTTTGCCTCAATTACGACAGTGAAACATAAAAAAAATGCTAAAAATTTTTTCATATCCGTATCATAACAGCATCATTTTAGATTTCAAACAGAAAAATTTATTTAGTATTAAAAACAGTGCGATAAATCATATTGATTGGAATAATACATATTGCCAAACATATAACAATCAGCCACTGAATACCATTTAATGGCATCATATGCAATGCCGCCCCGCCAAAAGTCACGCATATGTAAACACCTGCAAAAACTATGGCGGCAACCCCAAAAAACATCGGGTTAGAACCAATATTTGCGAATATATTGTACCCCGGTGCGCGAACCCAAAATCCGTTTAACATCGCCATTATAACCAACAATGCAAATCTTGCAGACATCGCAACATCTGGGGACGGAAATGCGTGCGCAATCGCCGGCACTGTGGTAATTGCGAATATAAATACGCCCGCTACTGTTGTCCAAATCACAGAACGCAGTGTTTCACGACTGACCAAAGGTGAATTTTTGCGCATAACGGACTCGCGCATATATTCACGACGTGGTGCTTCACCCCCAAATGCCAAAGAATTCAGACTGTCTATAACGATGTTTATTATTAATATTTGGACCGCCATTATTGCATCAACACCGATAAAGACAGGAAACAGAACACTTGTTGCGACCAAGATAAAATTTACAGGTAATTGAAACCGCAGAAACGCGATAACATTATGCATAAATGTTCGCCCCATAAGTATACTGTTTGTAATAGATATGAAATTATTGTCCATAATTATAATGTCACTGGCGCCTTTACATACATCGGTACTGTCGCCCATGGCAAATCCAACGTCTGCCGCCTTTAATGCGGGTGCATCATTTGTCCCATCCCCACACATTCCGATACACAGTCCACGTTTTCGCGCCAATTCCACTACACGTAATTTAGTGTATGGGGTTGCACGCGCAATAACGCAAATCTTTGGCAATAATTTTCGTGCGGTGGAATCGGGCAAAACATCAAATTCTGTTGCACTGATTGCAATATCTGAATCATCCCTGATAATTCCGCTGTCGCGGGCGATTACGCGGGCAGTGTCAATATTATCGCCGGTTATCATCATGACTTGAACCCCAGATTCATGCAATTCGCCAACAACATCAATGACGCCTGGTCGCACTTCGTCACGCATAATAGATAATGTGACAAACACGATATTATTTGGTATAGAATTCCCAGAAATTGCACCGTCATAGTATGCGGTTGCAATCACACGCATTGCGCGCCGTGCATTGGATACCATAAGACGCTGAATCTTTGAACGTTGCATAGAATGTACTTTACCCGCCTTATCAATGTACCGGGTGGCATGTGCCAATATTATTTCTGGTGCCGCCATCACATATGTGCGCGTGCCGTTATCAGACCGAACCGTTGTTGCAGAAAATTTACGTGCACTGGTGAACGGTATTTTGGCGATAATTTGATTTGTTCGTTTTATTGCGGAAATGCGTCGTGAATCAAGGTTTAATGCGCCGAATAATGCGCGTTCTGTACTGTTGCCGCCAACAATGTTGCCGTTTGCGTCTAACATTGCCCGCCCGTTCAGTACAATGTTATTGGCAACTTCGTGCAAGGCATCATTTGATTTTACATCAAATCCTGCATTTGTTCCATCGCCAAGGTAATTTGCCACAGGTTGCATTCGCCCAAATGTGATAGTACCGGTTTTATCTGTGCATAGTAATTGAATGTTTCCGGCTTCGGATATTTTGCTTGGGTTTTTGACCAGTAAATTTGCGCGGGTCATTTTACGCGCATTCTGGGAAGTAATAATTCCGATTATAAACGGCAAACCTTCGGGAACCGCGGCAACAAAGATTGTCAGTCCCAATGTTATTGCAGACACAACGATATATATAACATTACCAACATCACCCGCACCGTTGTGAATTATATGTATTACTATCATAAGTCCTGTGACAGATATCGCGCATATAGCGCCAATTTTGCCGATTATAACGGCAAGTTTGTCCAGTTGTATTTGTAGTGTCGTTTTAACTTCTGAAACATTGCCCAGTGTTTTAAGTATTTTGGCGTTTTCTGTATCCATTCCCACCCGGGTGACAATCATTGTTCCGCCACCGCCATGAACGGTTGTTCCGGCAAAGACATAATTTTTGTTCACATAATCATCTGCGGTAATTTCTCTGTCACGATTATAATGAAAATTTGGAACAGGGTATTTGTGAACTTCGTCGCTTTCGCCGTTTAATACAGAATTATTAACTTCCAGATGACCTTGTACGATATATCCGTCCGCGGGTATGGTTTCGCCGGCCTGGATAATGACGACATCGCCAACAACGATTTCAGTGCTGTCTATGTTTCGTATGTGACCACCGCGTATAACATTACAAGATAATTTTGATGCGCGGCGACGTAATGCCATTGCGCTGTGTTGGCTGCGCATTTGTGTGACGACATTCACCACAGACACAATTATAAGCACAGCGCCAATTCCGATTGCTTCGGTTATTTCGCCGTACCCCGCCAAGGCGAGACCTGCAAAAATTACGGTCATAATCAATAAAATAATATTGATTTTATCACGAAAAACATCCACCAAGAATTCCCACGCAGTTTTAGCGCGTGGCTCAGGCATTTTATTAGTGCCGTATTTTTCACGACTTTTAATAACCGCAGCGGCGGTCAGACCATTAAATTTCATTTAAGACCCTACCTACAATATACGACATATAATATTGTTTTTATGCACCACAGGCAAGGGGAATTTAAATATATACCGAACAAAAATTCGCACAAGGCGAATTTTTTAAGATTTTGCTAATTGTTCATCTGCGTATTGTGTGCTGCACTGCGTTCGCACACATCCCTTCATCCCCACTGTTAAAATCAAAAAATCCACCAA
>CAJOHU010000023.1 GCA_905234465.1 uncultured Alphaproteobacteria bacterium
TATCAAACGCATATTTATCGTAATATCCGCAATTTTTGCGGCGTCTGCGGTATTTGCGGATAATTCCAGTGTGACCAGTAAGAAATATGTAGATGACCTTATGTCTGGATACCAGGGTAAATTACCCGGGTCTGGCGCAAATAAACTTATGATATATGATGATGAAACCGGTATTGGTGAAAAGTCCATTGAGGCAACACTTGGGGAAAATGCCATCGGTGTACCGACGGTTGGTGCGGTTAAGACGGGTCTGGACGGGAAACAAGACACGATTACTGGCACGGCGGGTTATGTAATGACCGGTACAGGCACCGCCGGTTCGGTTGGTGAACGCGCAATTTATGATACAAACACAAATAATATGGACGCCCTTGTGACCGCAGGAACAGTTAATACCGCTGTCACAAATGCAGTTAACGGTTCACTGATTCGGGTTGATGAAAATGGCGACCAAGACCCGAACGGCACATTGTGGGAAATTCAGGATGATTTGGTGGCACTGAATATTTGTTCCAATTATGCACCCGCAACGGGAACGGGTGTTCAGGACGGCACACCTACGCCAACAAATCCAATTACGCCCACCTTTTATCAACAGGGCGGTATGATTCTGCGTGCGGTTGGGGACTATGCAGATTCCTATGATGTGAACACAAATAAAATAACCCGCCGCGTCGGGGTAAAGGTGCTTGATGGAACGGAAGGTTGGACAGAGACGGGAACTTCTGGCTCAAATTCTTATAGATTTTCTCTGTCTTTGGGTACCACGACTGATGTTACTGCTTTATGCACACACATTAAACGCATTATACAAACATCTACGACATCGCAAACAGACCGCCCATGTATAAGATTTGTCACAGGGGGGGGGAATATCCATTGGTATGAGCAGGATAAAACAACGACACTGGCACAATTTACACAATGGCTTGCCGACCAATACGCCGCAGGCACACCGGTTGTCATATACTACCCATTGGCGACACCGGTTGAAGAAAGTATGCCACCACGCTGTCAATAAGTCATATAAAAAATGTATCATTTCACAATGCTTTTTCAGCTAAACGCAACGAAAACATTTGACAAAAGATTTTATTAGGCTATATTTAATACAAAATAACCTATAAAAGGGTCAAATATGCTTAATAAATTAAAAATGAAACTTGCAGCGCGGCGTATGCAACGCCAGGCAGAATATGCGGCAATTCAGAAAAATGTTATTGCACGCGAAAGTCTTTTTATGAACATTATTTCGTGGCCTTTTCGTATGATTGGTCATGCGTTTCGGTGGTTTTTTGATTGCGCATTGGCGATTTTGTCTTGGATGTGGGACATCATTGTTTGGGGACTTAGCGCATTTTGGGCATGGCTGTGTGGGATTAATTTGGTTGGCTTAATCAACCTGGCATTACTGGTGGCGATAATTGTTTTATGTACTGGGCTGATTTTGAATATTGTACGCGGAAATAAAAAGCCTGTTGTTGTAAACACAACTGCCAATGCGGTATCTGTTGTTGCAACGACACAATCGGCGTCTCCTGCTGTGGTGGCAAAGCCGACACATGAAATTCCTGTGCCAGAACGCAGAAATGTTCAATCAAAAAAACCGGCACCATGTAAAACAACAACCCCAAGTATGTTTGGTGATGTCATAATTGAATCACGCGCAGAACGTGTTATGTTGCAACCGGGCGCACACATTCGCGGCAATTTATATCTGCAACGTATGCGCAAATATGTTTTGCCGTGCAATGTAGTTATAGAAGGCAATCTTTTCTTGCGTGATGTCGGTCTGTTGGAATTCTGTGGACCGTTCACAGTCACAGGCAATATTTATGTAAGTCCGAAATCTTCATTCGGTCCATTGCCGTACAATTCACGCCTTGGTGGCCAAGTAATTTTATAACAAAATGGTTTTAAAATGAAAAACATAGTAATTAAACGGTCTGGTGATTTTTGGATTGTTCGCAAAACATATAATGTGAACGGAATCCGTTGGCAGGTAAGCACAAATTGTGACAATATTGGTAAAGCCATCATTACTTACTTCAAATTTGCGTTAAAAGAGAAATCACGATAAAAATTCGCCGCGATTGCGGCGTTTTTTTCTGCTGTTATTACAAACAAAAATGTGATATAATAAATCAACACAACAAAAGGAACACAAATGAACACAATAGAAAAAATTTTATCTGTTTTGGCAAAAAACCTTGGATATACGGTTGTATTGGTATTGGCGATTATACTGTTTGCGATGTTTTCCGATGGGCTTATCAGTGGTATCATCACGGCATTATCGGCATTGTTGGGATACGCATGCATAATGGCGTTGTACAACGAATACAAAAAAACACCATCCAAGACATCTAAAAAGAAATAAAAGAAAGTCCCCAAAATGGGGACTATTTCTTTATTGCCCAAAACAAAGCCAACAACCACCCAATACCCGTCCATCCGAACACCCACGAAGCGATACGTATACGCATCGCATCGGTCTTGGACTTTTTGGTCTGGGCGGCAAGGTACGCCGGCGCAAGTATTATCCCGCCAAGCACAATCGTTGCCGCGATGTATTTGATAAACAATACAGTTTCTGCATCAATATGCATGATTACTTACTTTCCATATGTTGCATTATTTCCCAATTCTTCTTCGATTCGCAACAACTGGTTGTATTTTGCCATACGGTCCGTTCGCGACATTGACCCAGTCTTGATTTGTCCGGCATTTGTTGCAACCGCCAAATCAGCAATGGTTGTATCTTCGGTTTCACCGCTGCGATGAGAAATTACCACACCATAATTCGCGTCTTGTGCCATCCGTATTGCGCGCAATGTTTCCGTCAAAGAACCAATCTGATTCACCTTAATAAGAATCGCATTTGCAACCCCGCCGTCAATACCGCGTTTCAACCGCATCGGATTTGTCACAAACAAATCATCACCGACCAACTGGCATTTTTGTCCCAATGTTTCGGTTAATTTTTTCCAACCATCCCAATCTTCTTCTGCCAGCGCGTCTTCTATGGATATTATCGGATATTTTGAAATCAAATCTGAATAGAAACCTATCATATCGTCAGATGACATTTGTTTGCCTTCAAATTTATACACTCCATCGGCATAGAATTCCGAAGACGCGACATCCAATCCAATAGAAATATCTGAACCCGGTTTATACCCCGCATCATTAATTGCCGCAATGATTGCATCAAGTGCCGCGCCACACGAATCAAAGTTCGGTGCAAAGCCACCTTCATCGCCAACATTGGTTGAATGTCCGCCATTTTTAAGAATTTTTTTCAAATGATGAAAAACCTCGGCCCCCATTTTAATCGCAGCGTATTCGTTTTTTGCACCATTTGGGATAATCATAAATTCTTGAGCATCCAAACCGTTATCTGCATGTGCGCCACCATTTATAATATTCATCATTGGTCGCGGCAAAACATGTGGATTATTATTGCCGTAAATTTCCGCCAAATACTTATACAGCGGAATTTTCTTTTGCGCCGCAACCGCATGCGCCACCGCCAAAGACACCGCCAAAATCGCGTTCGCGCCAAATTTATCTTTGTTTGGTATTCCGTCCATACTTAACATTTTTTCGTCTATTGCGGTCTGGTCGGATGCATCTGCACCAATCAATTCAGGCGCGATTATTTCATTTACATTTTTAACCGCACGTGTGACGCCTTTGCCCATAAAATCGGTTCCGCCATCACGCAATTCCAATGCTTCAAAAGACCCGGTACTGGCACCCGATGGCACCGCGGCACGCCCCATCGCCCCACCCGATAATTTTACATCACATTCAACCGTTGGATTACCGCGCGAATCCATAATCTGACGCGCATGAATATCTGATATTTTAAACATATTTTTCTCCTTGGTTTTTTGATATATATCTTTTCTTTTTTTGATAAGTGTGCTATAATATAACAACAAAAACCAAGAAAAAGAATAAAAAAATATGATAAAAAAATTTTTTCCATTAATATATTGCTTGACGCCACTTTGCGCATTTACTGACACGATAATTGAACCGGGCACACCTGGGGTGATAAATGATATTTCCGGCAATCTGATACCGGGTGCAAACACATATGTATTTCAATCTGGGGCGGGCATTAATGTGGCCGGCGGCATAACAACCACAGACGGATTATACATTGGGCAAAACGCACCGACCACACCAAATGTCGGCGCAATATATGCAGAATCTGGAATTGATACAAATTATTCTGTGACGGCGGGAAACAACATATCCATTGGCACTGTATTACAGGTATTGGCAAACAAGAATCTGACCATTGGTGGGGTTGGTGGCACACCGGTAAATTTGACCACCGGGGCGGTTGAGGCAACAGGTGGGTTGACGATTTCAAATGTAGCCATGGCATCTTTTGCACAATTTGTCGCATCCGGCAATGGGGCGGCAACAATAAACGCAAATTCTTTGACAATTAGCGATGGCGATTTTCAAACACTTGGGACAAAGACAACCAATGTTAACCTTGGGGGTGGCGCGTTTAGTATCGCAAACGGCGGTATTGAAAATAAATCAAATGGAAATATGACAATAACCGCCGGGGCAATTAATGCCCGCACGATAACAAACGAAAAACATGGTGCAAATTTGGCAATCAATGCGTCATCAATGAATATCACCGGAATTGATTCCGCAACAAATTCGTCTTTTGTGAACAAGGGTAATTTTGCCGGCGATATATCTGGCGCAACAAATTTGGCGCATGGGTTTGATTTATCCACTATGTCGGAAAATAACACATTTAATTTAACAACCGGCACATTAAGTCTGGGTGCAAGAATCGCGGAATTTTATTCAAACAATCTGAATTCTTTTGTTTTGAATGTGACGGATGGCGGAATTGATACTGGGGTCAACCCGATACGAAATGGAATCAATAACAGTAATGCCAACATGAATATAACCGCACAAAATATTACAACAAACGGTATTCAAAACGCGGCAACAATGAATATCACATCTGCCGGTACCATCACAGCAACAGGCAATATTACAAATTCTGGGACATTGGGCATTTCGGGTACAGCACTTAATTTGGCGAATATTGGTAATTTTGGGGCGGCGACGATTTCGGGGACCGGCGCGATCACTGTGAATGCGATTAATAATTTATCTGGCGCAGAATCTTTATCTGTGACAGGTTCGGTTATTAATGCCAATGGGGCATTGACGAATAATTCCGGAACAACGACATTATCTGCGACATCGGGAAATGTTAACGCGTCTGGAATCACTGTAAATAACGGAACAGTAAACATTTCATCCGCAACATTAAATATCGGCACATCAGGAATTGATATCGGCGCAGATGGAAAATTAAATGTGGTTGGAAATATTATATCGGACGGCGAAATATCTGTTGCCAACGATTTAATCACGGGAACAATCGCAAATGCGGGCGGGCTTGCGGTATCGGATGGTGTTGTCAATATTACAATAAACGATGATAAATTAAGTGTTGGGGGGAATATCACCGCAAACGGTTCTGGCAATGGTATAAATATTGATGCACACACAATGGAAATTGATGGCAATGTCAATGCGAATAATTCCGGAACAATTATACTTGGTGGAACAGGTTCAGGGAATTATTCATTAATGGTTGATGGTGATATTTTATCAACGGACGGTGGTGACATTTATTTGCATTCAGATAACGCATTAATATCGGGAACACTTGGCGAGAATTCCGGTTTGATATCAACAGACGATGTAAATATCACCACAGGTATGGTGGATTTTTCTGATGGTTTGTGGTTTGATAACGCCGACCATGCAAACGGTTTTGTGATTGATTCTGAAAGTATGTTCACTTTGAATACAGACACAGGAACGATTAATGGCGGTAATGTCGCATCGGGCAAAACATTAAATATATCGCGCATTGGAAACCAACTGCCGTTAAATATTTCCGGCACATTTACGAATTCGGGCACCGTAAACATTGGCACCGCCACGCGTTTTTATGGTCCGGTCACAGTTGGCACAATTATTAATAATGGCGACTTTAATATTTGGTCAACCGCAACAAATGGTGGCACGATAACGAATAACACTAATGCAAATCTTGCAATTAATTCTAATGGCGATATTGATTTAACAAATTTAACAAATAATGGCAGTGCCGACATTTCCGGCACAAATGTATCATTTGGAACAGTGGCGGCAAATTCTGGGAATGCAGAATCAGGTGGCATTCGTGTCACGGGTACTTCATCTGTTTCGGCAAACGCATTGAATATGATTGGTGGTGCGGGCGCGATGAATATTGATGCCCCAAACATAAGTATTGCCGGCACGGTTGACACCCAAGGCGGCACATTACACCAAGGTTCGGCATCCACCGGAACATTGAATTTGACGGCTGAAAACTTTACATTTAACGCAGATTCGTTTGTGATTGATTCTTTCATGGCTGATGGTGGTGCGGGCATATACAATGTATCAGGCACCGCAGATTTTGGTTCTGGGATCTGGGTTGATGATGGCGCATTTGTGGAATTCAGACGCGATGTAATTGACGCGCCCACATTTAATATTGCGGGCAATTTGGTTCAAAATGCGACCACATCTATGCGAAATGGAACATTTAATGGTGTGGCGGATAATTTCACACTTAACGCGAACACGGTTGTTATTGACGGCGATATAGATGTAAATAAATTAACAATTTCAAACATAGATGCACCCGATGGCGTAAATGTGACCGTGGGCGGTAATGTATCAGACGGGCTAAGTATTATGGGATTGGACAGAATGACTGTGGGCGGCGATTACACGTTCAATCATGACAGTAAGGTTTTGGCGATTGCGAATTCATCTGCGACACATGATTATTGGACCGATGTAGATTTCAGTGGTGATACACCGTTAATAAATGATTTAACCGGTGGCGAAACGGCGTTGATAACGGTTAATGGCGATTTGATAAGCGACACATTCGGGCAAAGCACATCATCAACCGCTGCCCCATTGAATGGTTCTCAGTTTGGTATTGTTTTGAAACAATCTGTCACAGAATCCAGTGCATTATGGTTGGCAAATGCGAACAATATTCGTGGCAATTTTGCAAAGTTAAGCGTTGGTTTCTGTAATGCAGATGGCACCCAGTGTGTAAATTACCTGGATGCATTGACCGGGTTTAATGGCACAGACGACAATTTGCCAATATATTTAATGACCCAAGGAAACAATCTGTACGTTGTCTTTGACAATCGTTTTGCGACACCGGTTGAAATGTTTAAATTACAACCTGTTGTCGCGGCAACGAACGGTCACACAGATGGCGAATTAGATTCCGCCGGTGCATTGGATAACTTAATTGCAGACTTATTGACCGCGAACGGGTATTCATTTGATACGGCAATATTACCTGTTGTTGAAAACTTGTTTGATAACACCCCCCTATCTGGTATAAACAGTGAATTATACGCCCGCATGTACGAATACGCCCAAGACGGCAATGGTGACAGCATTCGCGCATTCAGTCGTCTATTCCAATTACGCGAAGCAAATCAGATTACGGACAGTTTGGCAATAAACACCCGCACAAAATTCCAAGATATGTCTAATAAGTTCATAGATGAAGCGATATGGAACCGCAATCGCCGTTTGAACAAGTTGTGGATTGATGGCGGGTATTCAATTTTAAAGAATGATTTTGATGACATTCGTGGTGACGGAGGTCGGTTTAATTTAGCATTTGGATATGACTGGCAGGCATCAGATACTTTGATTTTAGGATGGATGGGTCATGGTTCGTACACAGATTCCACTGTCACAGATAATATAGATTTGGCATACGGCAATTCCGGGGCAATTTCTGGTCGCGTTGAATCAAATATGAAAAATCTTGGGTTTGGTGGCGGTCTGTATTTCATTGACACTTTAAGTACCAAAGCGCGCCTGTATGGTGATGTGATATTTGACATGAATATGATTGATGTAAAACGCAATCAAACATGGGTTGATGAAATCAAAGGCGATGCGACATCTTTTGGTGTTATTGCGGAATTTGGTTTAATTCATGATTGGCTGAACCAGTATATTATTGGCAATTTGTACGCACGTGGCGGATATAATTTTGGATTTGACATGACCGAAAAGGTTGGTGATTCAGAATATATGAAATTAAAATTTGATGGTCATGCGATATTGACCCCTGGTTATTCGTTAACAGCGCAAAAACGCGTTTATCCGTCTTCTTGGTTCCAATTCCGTCCATACGCAACCATTGGTCTGGAATATGATGTGCTTGGCACACCGGACACAATGAAATATAAATTTGCGATGGCGAACGGGTGGTCTGATTACGAAATTAAAATTGACCCGTTGTGGGCAAACGCCGGCGCGGGCATAGAATTTCTTGGTGTGAATGGTTGGCACATTGGATTGGGTTATCGGTATCAATATAATTCGGCAATACAAATGCATAAAATTGATTTGAATATGAAATATCGGTTCTAATGATAACGGGCGCACATGGCGCCCGTTAATCAGCCAAGTAAATTTTTACTTTACGGTCAGTTGTTTTCCATGAACATCAACATACACCGTATCGCCTTCGGCAATCGCATCAGACAAAATCAAATCTGCGATTTTATCTTCAACCGCCGACATAATCAGACGCTTTAATGGTCTTGCGCCGAACACAGGGTCATATCCATTTTCGCCCAACCATTTAATTGCCGCATCCGACACATTCAAATCTATTCTGCGTGCCGCCAATCTTGCGCGTAAATTCCGTAATTGAATTTCCACAATACCTGCCATCACATCTTTACCCAACTGGTTAAAGAATACGATTTCATCAATACGGTTTATAAATTCTGGGCGGAATTGTTTTTTAACTGCATCCATTGACGGCAAATTGCTGGTCATGATGATGATAGTATTTGTAAAGTTCACGACATGCCCCTGCCCGTCTGTAAGACGTCCATCGTCCAGTATTTGTAAGAACACATTAAACACATCCGGGTGTGCTTTTTCTATTTCATCAAACAGCAACACTTGATACGGACGCCGGCGCACTGATTCTGTCAACACACCACCTTGGTCATAACCAACATACCCCGGGGGTGCTCCAATAAGACGCGCCACCGAATGGGGTTCCATATATTCGCTCATATCAATTCGCGTCATTGCGGTATCATCATTAAACAGGTATTCCGCCAATGCTTTGGCAACTTCGGTTTTGCCGACACCGGTGGGTCCCAAGAACATAAAACTGCCTGATGGCCGGCGCGGGTCAGAAAGCCCTGCGCGCGAACGGCGAATCGCACGCGCGACAACCGCCAATGCTTCATCTTGGCCAACAACACGACGGCGCAATTCGTCTTCTATGTTTAATAACTTAGACTGTTCTGCAACCGTCAATTTATCAGCCGGCACCCCGGTCCATTTACTGACCACCGCAGCTATATGTTCAGGCAACACAGTTTTATATTCACGCGATTCGGAATTCATTTTTTTAATATTTTCTTCCAATGCGGGGATTTTACCATATTGCAACGCAGACGCTTTTTCATAGTCGCCATTTCTCATTGCACTTGCGACTTCGGCTTTTGCGGCATCCAACGCCGCCATTGCGTCTGACAGTCCGCGCATTTTTTCTTGTTCTGCGCGCCATTCTGCGGTCATTTTTTCAGATTTCTGTTCTGTTTCTGCGATAATTTTTTCCAAATCAGCCAATCGTTTTTTAGAATCTTCGTCTTTTTCTTTCTTTAACGCCTGCTGTTCTATTTTAAGTTGCATAAGATGCCTATCAACTTCATCCAGTGCTTCTGGTTTAGATGCAACTTCAATACGCACACGTGCGGCGGCTTCATCAATCAAGTCAATCGCCTTGTCTGGCAAAAATCTGTCTGTGATGTACCGATTAGACAAACGCACCGCCGCCACCAACGCAGAATCCGCGATACGTACCCCATGATGTCCTTCGTATTTTTCTTTCAATCCGCGCAGTATAGAAATTGTATCATCTACGGTTGGTTCATCAATATACACAGGTTGGAAACGACGTGCCAATGCCGGGTCTTTTTCAATATATTGGCGATATTCATCCAAAGTTGTTGCCCCCAAACAGTGCAATTCACCACGCGCCAACATAGGTTTAATAAGATTACCTGCATCCATACTGCCTTCGCCCTTGCCTGCGCCGACCAAAGTATGCAATTCATCAATAAACAATATTATTTCACCATTAGAATCTTTAACAGCCTTTAATATTGCCTTGAACCTATCTTCAAATTGCCCGCGAAACATTGCGCCCGCCATTAACGCGCCCAAATCTAACGACAACAGTTTTTTATTCTGCAGATTTTCCGGGATATCGCGCGATATGATGCGTTCTGCCAAGCCTTCAACAATTGCGGTTTTACCCACACCCGGGTTCCCAATAAGCACCGGGTTATTTTTGGTTCGCCGCGACAGCACCTGGATGGTGCGACGTATTTCTTCATCGCGCCCGATAACAGGGTCTAATTTACCATCCGCCGCCAATTTAGTAAAATCTGTAGTATATTTTTCTATGGCTTTTGCGGGTGTTTCCTGCATTTCTTCTGGATTCATAACGACTCCTTTTTTTGTCAGTACTATATATAGTGCGTATTTTTGGAATTCAAGGACATAAGAACAAAAACCCCAATCACATAAATATTTGAAAAACATAAAACAATACTTGACTTTTGGGGATTTTTGTTATAAATTATGCCGCAGTGATTAAAGGATAAGATATGCCACGTGTATGTAAAGTAACAGGTAAAAAAACAGAAGTTGGAATGAACGTATCCCATTCGGAACGCCATACTAAGCGTACGTTCTTGCCGAATCTGCATGTATTAAAGTTTCACAGTGATATTTTGGGTCGCGATTTTTCATTGCGTCTGTCTGCGGCGGGTTTGCGCACATTGACCAAGCATGGCGGACTGGATGCGTATGTTATGTCAAAACCTGTATCACGTTTGACACCGGACATGGCGGCGATTAAGCGTGCCATTATCAAAAAGAATGGTGCGGCGGAAAAGCCTGCAAAAAAACCCGCGCACAAAGCGAATCGCAGCGCGCGTTTGGTTAAAAAGGTTGAATCCAAGAAATCAAAGTAATTTGATTCTTTGGCCCTGTGGTGGAATTGGTAGACGCGCTTGACTCAAAATCAAGTTCCGCAAGGAGTGTCGGTTCAAGTCCGACCAGGGCCACCAGAAATTCAAACCGGTTTTTACCGGTTTTTTTTGATTAGTGTTAGTGGTTAGTAAAACGGTGGCGTTCGCCACCGTTTTACGTCACACCGCGGACGCGCGGTGCCTAGGCTGAGCGTAGCGAAGACCTGCTCCGCAGGAGATTTTTCATCGCGACGCGATGAAAAACTTTGGTGTCTGCGACGCGGGTGCTCACTTTGTTCGCACCCTGTCTCGCCGTAAGGCGGATAACCACTAATCACAGATATTTTCACCATACGGACGGTATGTGGTTGGCGCACTGCTCTGAATTACCACTTGTGCATCAACTACATCTGCCGGTGTAAAGTTTTCGGACTGCAAAAAGAGTCCTCGCACATACCCATCGGCAGTAATAGTATATTTATACCCAGAATAATCACCAAAGGTAAATGCTGTTCCGCGAATTGCATTTACATAACTAGCTTCATTGTCTTGTGTATATAAATACATGTTATAAAAAACCGCTGGTGTATTATTTTTCGCACTGAAATAAACAACATCGCCTGCTTTGACTTTTATAAAATCAAAATAACATCTGTTTGATGTTGGCTGCGAAGCAACGCCGCTAGTACTATATATAGTGCCTTGATGTATGTTCGCAGGGTTTAACAAATTCGGGCTTATGCACGATGGTCCGGCGGTAAAATCGCCTGTGCCTTGCTTCGTAAAGAATTGCCCGGACACCGTATCATACATACCAACGACACCGGACGAATTTTTCGCCGGGATAAAATCACGAACTAAAACACCATTGTCTTTGATTGAAAACGCATACAGGGCAACTGAACCGTTTACCGAAGCAAATGGGTTGTTTCCAAACAAATTGATATTAGAGCCATTTACATAACTTCTTGCCGCAGTAAAGGTTTTGTCAGGAAACCCACTACAAGAAGTTTTACACGACAAATCTAGACCACAAGACAACTTAAAATCATATTTTGTATCGGCTACTACTGCATCGTAAGTCACCCAAGCCGCACCAGTCCAAAAAGAAATTAAACTACTTGATGTTCTCGATTCCATAACACCAACGTAAGGCGACGTTGTGTTTCTTGCACCAAAGAATATACCAGTAGTATCCTGTCTTTTTAGACCCCTTCCCGATATTTCAAAATTGTCTGTGGTTAATGCGTAGCCGGTATCAATATACTGTGTGCCAGTTGATTCAATATATTCCAACTTGGTATAATCATCTGGCAAGTATCCAAGAGCAAATAAACTTGTATTAATTTCCCACAGTGTGCCATTTGAATCCAAATCGCCATTCTCGTTCACGCGCCGTAAAGAATTATTTACTGCGTTAATAACACCAGTGTTCACTGTTTCCGCGGTGACCAGGGCGTCAGAATAATTTGTATCCGCACTGTAAATCGCGCGTTCACCGACTTCGCCGGGGGTTCCTGTACCCGTCATTACATAACCCGCCGTGCCAGTAATCGTATCTTGTACCCCGTCCAGACCCGTCTTAACCGCACCAACC
The DNA here is from genome assembly GCA_905234465.1 of uncultured Alphaproteobacteria bacterium. Taxonomy (GTDB): domain Bacteria; phylum Pseudomonadota; class Alphaproteobacteria; order Rs-D84; family Rs-D84; genus Enterousia. The sequence continues at coordinate 12,748 of CAJOHU010000023.1, forward strand.
GTCGGTACACTTACGGCAGATGCACTGTTCCCAAGTGTTGCCGCGATGGACTTTTCACCAATACCGGTTTCATCATCATATATCATAAGTGTATTTGCGCCGGACCCGGGTAATTTACCCTGGTATCCAGACATCAGGTCATCTACATATTTCTTACTGGTCACACTGGAATTATCCGCAAATACCGCAG
>CAJOHU010000024.1 GCA_905234465.1 uncultured Alphaproteobacteria bacterium
AGTAAATTCTTCACTGATTCGTGTAGATGAAAATGGCGACCAGGACCCAAACGGAATATTGTGGGAAATTCAGGATAATTTGGTGGCAATAAATGCAAAAGTTCCATATGGGTATACCGAATTGCAATATATTGAATCAACTGGAACACAGTATATTGATACAGGAATTACTGGGTCAACAAATGCGGTCATTGATATGCAAGGAACGGCTCGTCCAGATACAACAGTGGTATTTATGTTGGCGCCAATAAATGCAACGGCATATCAAAACGGATTTGGGCAGTACAGTGACCAAATAGCTGGAGCTGGGAATACTTCTTTTGATATTGCAACTCGCAGGATATATAATGTTTCATATACATCAAATTCTTTGACTGTGAATGGTTTTACAACCTCTTATTATATTGCCAATAATGCAAACCTTGCATTGTTCGGTTCTACCGCAACCAATAGAAGAATCGCAAATGCGAAATTGTATTCTGCAAAAATTTATAATAATGATACTTTGTTGCGTAACTTTATTCCAGCTAAAAACCCTAATAATGTAATCGGTATGTATGACACAGTATCAGGCACATTCTTTACAAACCAAGGTAATGGCGACTTTACCGCCGGACCATCTTGCATAAGCCCGAATTTGTTTGATAAAAATAATACAACTGTTTTGAATTTGGGAATAACAGCAAATGGTGATGTGGGGTATTATAGTACAAATTCTGCCAGATATGGTGTGGCTGTTAAAGTTAACCCAAATACAACTTATACTTGGTCGTTTAATCGTGGTACACAAAATGCTTATATAAATTTTGGAGAATCTGCTGACTATCCTACAAATGGTGGCGCGTGTTCATATGTCGCAATAGGGACTTCGAGCAGCACATACACGTTTACTACAAAAAGCACAACAAATTATGTGTATTTTTATACCACGAATACTGATTTTATAAACACTATGCAAATAGAAGAAGGCTCTACTGCGACCACATATCGCCCGTATGGCGAAAATATCTGTTACTAAGGCATCTGGTGCGAAATATCGCGGAAATTTATTTTTAATCAAAAATTTACTGATAAAACCTTATTTTACCTTGTGGGAAAATAATTCGTGGCGGACAGATTTGCGTTTTTCAACCAATGCACGATATGTCCGACATGCGTCATTATATTCTGCCTTGGTTTTTATATACAGGTTATTTAATAAACCATAATCACATTTTATTTCGCATTTTTTATCTTGCGCATAACACGGGCAAATAAAGCACGCCAATTCGTCAGCCGATTCGTGATGCAAACTTTCATGCTGTATCTGATCGTACAGGCGCTGATACTTTTTATACAGATAATGCACGCGACCGCTTTGACTGTTAACGCGAATCGCCAGTTTTAACCATTCAATAAATTTATTTTTCTTTGTTTCCATTATTTCGTCCCTATATTTACATTGTAAAATCTTCACCAAGATAGACCTTTTTAACCATTTCATCGCGGATTATTTCGTCACTGGTTCCATGTTTTAAAATCATCCCATCATGCAGAACATAACTGCGGTCTGTGATGCCAAGTGTTTCGCGAACATTGTGGTCGGTGATAATTACGCCTAAACCGCGATTCTTTAATTGCGACACCAATCCACGAATATCGTTTACCGCAATCGGGTCAATTCCCGCAAAAGGCTCATCCAGCAAAATAAACTTTGGATCATTCGCCAATGCGCGCGCAATTTCTGTGCGACGGCGTTCACCACCCGACAAAGATGTCGCAGGACTGTTGCGCAGATGACTGATAGAAAATTCTTCCAACAATGCATCCAATTTTTGTTTCCGTCTTGTGGAATCGGGTTCAACAAGTTCAAGTATTGCCATAATATTCTGTTCCACCGTCAGACCGCGAAAAACACTGTTTTCTTGGGGCAAGTATCCAATGTGCAGGCGTGAACGCTGATAAAACGGCAAATGAGTAATGTCTTGAGAATTTAAAAATATCTGACCACCGGTGGCGCGCAACTGACCCGTGATACAATAAAAAGCAGTCGTTTTGCCCGCACCGTTCGGACCCAACAGACCAACCGATTCGCCCTGGGCCGCGGTCATTGATATATCGCGCAGAACCATGCGTTTACCATATGATTTTGATAAATGTTCAACTTTTAGTACAGATTGTTTCATATTCGTATCACCAATTCGTTTGTTTGTATTTCATTGCCGTTGTCTGATTTGACACGGACATTGCCACGCAGCGTGACAGTTTTATCTTCACGATTATATTCACCGGTTTTCGCAGAAAAATTATGAACCACTTTTTCTCCATTTTGTATCTGGGTTGTGTATCCAGACACTTTGTCCATAAAAATTATATTTGGGTGGTCATATTCTTGACGACCACTGGCGGCAATAATCTTGAAAGGTTCACCATTGGAATCTTTGCCCAGAAACGATGCGCCGTACATTTTGAATTGATTGGCGGTCACATCCATCATATTTATCGCAGATATCGGTGCCCACAGCAGTTGTCGCGTAAACAGTGCGCCCGCAACCAGGGAAGCAACCATAACAAGTCCCCATCCGGTAAAGAAAAATTGCCATAAGCGTTGCCAACGGCGATGCCTGCGAATTATGATAAAATTGCGTTTATCGTTACTCATACACTTATATGTTATCGCGATATAATTAAAAAAGCAATTTTTTATGTTTGGTCATTTGTATTTTTTATGATATAATATAAGTTAAGAGAGAGTCTAGAGATGAAAAAATTTATCGTCTTTTGCATAATGCTGGGCTTGGTGAATGGTGCCTTTGGCGCCGCAAATGTATTGGTGCCGAAAAAGGCGGATTCTGTGGCGAAGCGTGAAGCATCAATGTCCACAACCGGCACCGGCGCAAGTTTGTTGCCAACGGCGGCGGTGTTGGCGGCGAATATTATGACATTGAATCAGCAGCAAAAGGCATTAACCGCGGAATGTGAGCCAACATCACGTGAAATTTCTTTTGTTAACAATATGGTCAAAGAATGGGCGATTGCCGGCGCAGTGAATCCGTTGGCGGCGGGAAAAAGTGGACTGCGCGCGTGCGATTACGAAGGAATCGGCGAAACATACGAATCGACTGTGCGAAATGTTAGCTCTGGTATAACCATTGATTCTTCAAGTGTTTGTTTTGATACGTTTTCTAAATCTGATGCGCGTGGCGCGGTATGGGTTGGATTCCCAAAGGCTGCACTTGTTGAATATTGTACAGACGGTGGCGCACTTAGCAGGTGCGGAAAAAACAATCGCAAGAAAGTGACAAACATGTGGACAATATTTGATATGGTTGATTTTGATAACGCAGATTATACCCGCAGTGAATCGTCCCAGGCGGTTGCACTGTTGCAAAAGGCGTCTAATTGTTCTGGAACCAAATTGGCGGCAAAACGTTTGGAAAAATCAATGGGCTTTATTCAAAATACTATCAATAATATTGGGCAACCGACTAATACCGCTGATATTATGGGTGCGGTGCAGACTATTGTTGGGCAAAGCGGTAGTGGCGCACTGGGGAATCTGACAACGGTTGCGGCACAATTTTTGGACAAGTAGTTCCAGTTTTAATTGATGTGGGTGGGCGGTTCTTTTTTGCTTTACTAAAAACAGCAAAATGCGTATAATAATAAACAATAAGGCAAGAGAAAGGATTTTATCATGAAAATACAATCTGGGGTTTCTGTTTGGGCAATGGCGCGTATGGTCGCGATTTCTGCTGCACTGGCTGTGACGGGATGTGCCACATCTACGGTTGATTCGGAATATTCTGATGGATATGTGTCAACGCCAATGGTTGATTATGTGGAACGTTTGGATGTGTATTCGGCACCACATAGTGATTCTTTCCTAAATCAACTGGCGATGAATTATCGTTCGTATGCAATCTATAATGCCCGCACCAGTGGTCATCCAGATGTTGGTGAATTGTTCGCAAACAAGGCTGTGGCTGCGTTTTCTGGGGAATTGCCATTTCCAGAATCTTTGAATAATTGGGAAATTGAAAACGATAATACGGCGTATGAATTGTCCATGGCATATAATGAAATGATTGAACAATTAAAGAACGATGCAAGTGAGACAAACCCCGAATTAGCGGCGGAATTGCAGGCTAAATATGATTGCTGGATATCGGCGGTTGCATCGGGTCAGGATAAAACTGCACGTGAATGTCGTGCGCGTTTTGAGCGCACAATGACCGCATTGCGCGATTGCACTGGGGGACACATTGTAAAGGAAACCACATCTGAAATGTTGGTAAAAGATGAGACGGTAACAAAAATCCCGACGTATTATCCTGAAACAAACGGATTGGTCGCGATGCGTGGCGCGAATCGCGCACGCGAAGGTGTGATTATTGTAAACAATGTTAATGTACCGGAACATCTTATAAATCCCGTGCCGGTTGAGACGCAACAGCCATTGGTTTTTAACCAAAATATCTATGGTGGGGACAAGACATTCAATGACAACAGTAAACGAAACAGTGAAAATACCACTTTGAAATCTGATTGTGCATGCGCAAATCGCGAAGTGGAACCGATGGTTATGGCGAATAATCAACCTGTGACGGTTACGGTGAATGGTATGCCAACGGTTGTGGCGCAACCTGTGTCGCAATCTGAACCATGTGATTGTGCCGATATGGAACCCGATGTTGAAGAAATAACCATCGTTGCAGATGATTTGGTTTCGCGGCAAGAATTCATCAATATGATGATGGCGATGCGTTCGGAATTGGCGGCGATAAATGCACGGTTGGATAAATTGTCGGAAAACAAACCGACGGTGCGCGATTACGATGAAACCACCATTATTAAGGTTCAACAGATACCATTGGAACCCAAACAGCATGTTATGGAAGAAGTCTTTGAAATCCGTTTTGATTTTGACAAGGCAAAGATTAAGCCAGAATATGATGATGTTATCAAGAAATTGGCAACCATGACCCAGAATAATAAAAATGTTAAAATTTCTGTGGTTGGTCATACCGATACCGCCGGCAGCAAGAGTTATAATTACGCCCTTGGGGGGCGCCGTGCCGAAGCCGTTCAGAAAATGTTAATTGAACGCGGCATCCCGGCAAGTCAGATTGTCGCAGTTTCTGCCGGCGAAGAAGATCTGAAAGTCCCAACGCCAGATGGTGTTCCAAATGCGGAAAATCGTCGTGTGCGTGTTGTAAAAGAAGTGACCTATACCGAACCGGGTGGTAAAATGGTACCGGTTGCAGATGTCGCAGTTGAGCAATATATGGGTGTTTGTGATGATGAAGACTGTGACATGTAAATGATTTTGGGTGAACATAAAAATGCTTGACAAAAGATTTTGTTAGTATATAGTATGGGTTCACCAGAGAGATACTTTGAAAAAGGTGTTGAATATGGCAGATATAGATAAATTGAGCAAGGCAAGACAAAAAGTTGGATTCCGGATGGGAACGGCGAATATATTTCCATTAATGGCGGAATTGCAAAAACGCGGTGTGAATTTACCGGATCCACAAAATAAAGTATTACAATAAATTTAAATTACATCTGTTTGCTAAGTTTGTATATTGGCGCGGTTTTTACCGCGCCAATTTTTGGATAGTGTTAGTGGTTAGTGTTAGGGGTTAATATTCCAGAAAACAAGTTCTCCTCCATTGGAGGAGTACCCGCAGGGGGAGGTGGTTAGAGCATTCGTTATTATTCTGTATTCTCTGACCACCCCGTCCTTCGGACACCCCTCCAATGGAGGGGAACTTCTAGCACTTGCATCGCAGACTGCGTATTTCGTCATCCTGACGATTATCTGGAATACAACAAAAAAACTGCGACAATCGCCACCGTACTAACCACTAACACTAACCACTAATACTAATTGCTATATCGTGGGGGCGCAAAGCAGACAACACCACAAAATATTACAGGGGGCGTATGATAACGCCCCCATATCAAAACACCCGCTTTTGCACCATTTACCACTTGAATTCACACCCACCATTATTCATTACTGAATGTTTAATCAATGTACCGGATAACAACGATGCAAAATCTGCTATATCTTCACATGTTCCAAGATCTACATCCCGATTCAAATACCTTTGTTCTTCTATCATACGGTCATCAAAAACATTCAATCCCAATCCCATGTAGTAACGATCATAAATCTGAGAGGCATCAGCCAGTGCAAAAGCAACCGTATATTTATCTGGGACTTCAGATGCGACCGGAGTATAAGAATAATCATTTGCATTAAAATACCCTTCGTTTCTAAAATTACGCCAGCATTGAATCAACAGATATCCGCCATCCGATGTTTTAACCCCAAAATTGCAATCACTAACTTCTTTTATATCAGATACTTTTGTGCCCAGTACTTTTTCTGCATATCTGCCTATTACCAAATCACGGTTGCTTCCAAAATTGTATAATTTAAACTTAGAACAATAAGAATTTCTAATAGATTCGTCGTTTGATTCACATGGATTAAGTGGGATGCATGCCTCGGTCGCTTCAACCCAAACATATCTATCCGGATATTTTTCACACAGGGCTTTTCTGTCACCCACATCCGGCACCGCAAATGCCGTACCCGCCACCATCAATCCGGCAATTATTGATAACAAAGTTTTCTTCATCTTTTCCCCCTTTTATATGTTTTTACCAAGCACGCATGCCACAGGTGCATATCAAACCTTAGATATTATACCACAGAATTTGATATTAACAAATGAAAAACGAACCGAAAAATGAAAGAACCTGATTTTGATAAATAGTTGTTAGTGGATAGCGTTAGTGATTAGGGGATATTCGTCTTCGCCGATAAGTGTGAATTGTATTTCTCTTATTACAAACTATGCTACGGCGAGACTTCGGTGGTAGTGGTTAGGTGTTAGTTTCCAGAAAACAAGTTCTCCTCCGGTAATCACCCACAAAATTTTTCAAATTTTGCGGGACCCGATAGAGGAGTACCCGCAGGGGGAGGTGGTTAGAGCATCCATTATTATTCTGTATTCTCTGACCACCCCGTCCTTCGGACACCCCTCCAATGGAGGGGAACTTCTAGCACTTGCATCGCAGACTGCGTATTTCGTCATCCCCGGGATGACGATTATCTGGAATACAAAAAAAACTGCGACAATCGCCACCGTTTACTAACCACTATCACTAACCCCTAACCACTAAAACGGAATGTCGTCACCGATTTCAGCAATAGATATTTCTTCCGCAGGTGCCGGTGCCGCAGCAGGCGCATTCGCACCCCCAGACATACCGTCTACAGATTTTGCCCCGGATAATATAACCATTGTGCCGCTGAATTGGTTCAATACAACCTCTGTTGTGAATGTGTCTATGCCTTGCTGATTCTGCCATTTGCGGGTGCGTAAAGAACCTTCTAGGTATAATTTTGTACCTTTTTGCAACATGCGTTCCGCAACTTCTACTAAATTAGGGTTAAATATAACAATGCGATGCCATTCTGTTTGTTCTTTCTGTTCCCCGGTCGCGCGATCGCGCCAACGGTCAGATGTTGCTAATGAAAAACTGACCACTTTTTGACCGCTTTGCATTGTGCGTGTTTGTGGGTCTTGCCCGATATTACCAACCAAGATTACTTTATTTATGCTTCCTGCCATGTTCACTTCCTTTGTTTCGTATATGTGCATTGAAGCAACAATCATTAATAAAATCAAGAAAAATGTAGGGTGGGCGGAGAAACACTTGACTTTTGGGGCTAAATACACTATAATAAGATGGTGAAAAGGTGGTGGTGCGTTCTGCGTCACCAATAAATTTCCAAAAAAGGACTTTTTTATGCATATAAATGAAATTAAGGCTAAATCGCCTCAGCAACTGTTGAAAATGGCGGAAGATATGGGTATTGAAAACCCATCGCAATTAAATGTTCAGCAATTAAGATTCGCGGTTATGCGCGGATTTGCGGCGGATAAAAAAATAACACTGATTGGTGACGGCGTTTTGGAACGCATGCAGGATGGTTTTGGTTTCCTGCGCGCACCGGAAAGCAATTATCTTGCCGGACCGGATGATTTGTATGTGTCGCCAAATCTTATTAAAAAGTATGGTTTGAAAACAGGCGATTATATAGAAGGTCAAATCCAGGCGCCACAAAACGAATCGGAACGGTACTTTGCGTTGGAAACAATAGAACGCGCAAATGGTGATGTGCCGGAAAAATTGCGGCATCGCGTGTCTTTTGATGATATGACGCCACTGTATCCCGATGAACAGTTAAAGATGGAAGTTGAAGATGATACAGACAAAGGTCGCAATCTGTCGGCGCGTGTTATTGACCTTATATCGCCAACAGGTCGTGGGCAACGTTCACTGATTGTTGCACCACCGCGTACAGGTAAAACGGTTATGTTGCAGAATATCGCACATTCTATTGCAACAAATTACCCGGATGTTAAACTTATTGTTCTGTTGATTGACGAAAGACCAGAAGAAGTCACCGATATGCAACGCAGCGTTAAAGGTGAAGTTATTTCTTCTACTTTTGATGAACCGGCAACACGCCATATTCAGGTCGCAGAAATGGTCATAGAAAAGGCAAAACGTTTGGTTGAGGCCGGTCAAGATGTTGTGATTCTGTTAGATTCTATTACCCGTTTGGGACGCGCATATAATACGGTGGTCCCGTCCAGTGGTAAGGTATTAACCGGTGGTGTTGATGCGTATGCGTTGCAGCGTCCAAAGCGCTTCTTTGGTGCCGCGCGTAATATTGAAGGTGGGGGCAGTTTGACAATCATTGCGACTGCATTGGTTGATACGGGGTCAAAAATGGATGAAGTCATTTTTGAAGAATTTAAAGGAACAGGAAATAGCGAAATCATACTGGATCGCAAATTGTCTGATAAACGCGTATACCCGGCGATTGATATTACAAAATCTGGGACACGCAAAGAAGACTTGTTGGTGGGCAAAGATACATTATCTAAAATGTATGTGTTGCGCCGCATTATAAACCCAATGGGAACATTAGAAGCAATGGAATTCTTGTTGGATAAATTGCGGGTCACAAAGACAAATACAGATTTCTTTAATTCAATGAATCAGTAAAATAAACGCACCATTTGGTGCGTTTCTTGTTGGGGGATTTTTTTTATGAAAAAATATTTGGTAATCGCAGTCGCGGTAATTGCAGGTGCTGCATATATTATCGGAATGCGTTCAGCACAAATGAAATGTGTCGCCGCCGCCGCGCGCGCAGAATCAAATGAATTTGTAAATATTACAAATATCAAAAGGAATACAGATGAAAAAACTTTTAATACCGCTGTTGCCGATATTCGTGGCATCTTGCGTACAAAGTACACCATCGCAGAATAGGGCGGTGTGCGCGATATCTTGTGATGTAATTCGCGGGCATGCCACAGATTGGGATGTAATCAGTGACGATTTGGCACGAAATATCTATCGGCACAATACGATGTGTGAAGAAATAAACCGTAAATGATTTATTCGCTATAGTATTCAATTAATGCTTCGGCGGCGTTCTTGATGCGAATCATAGACTGTTCATACGCATCGCAATCCCGCGATATTTGTGACCGATACGCATCGCGCAGATTTGACGACATATATGAACATGCGCGCAAATGCTGAACACAATATTGGTGACCTGTGATAAATGCATTCTGACCACGCATGCGTTCATCCGCTGTCGGCCAATTTATGTTAAGTGCATTGTCCAAATTCAACCATGAATTTTCACCCGCATAGTTTCCAACCAATTCCATCCAATATTCGTTCATTTCTTCGTCTGTCCATTGACCACCACCTTGAAGTTTTATGATTTGAATTATCAAATCGTTTATTTCTGGTTGGTATCTGGAATCTATTTGTGACAATTTAGAACTGCAATAACAACGGTTGTATGCCGCACCTTCGCGGGCGCAATAGCCATTCATACATGTTATATAATCCGCCAAACACCGTGACGCAGATACCGATTCGGTGGGTGTGGTGGTTGCTGTTGTTGTGGTGGTGCGTACAGAAGAACTGTCGCGTGTGACCGTGCGCGAATTTGTCGCCGCACGCGCCGATGAATTCGCCGATGTACGTGGAACAACACGGCGTGAAGATGCAGGTGTCGTGCCCGCCCCAGATGTTGCGGCGCGTGCGGTTGTTGCATTATTTGTCGCCACCCGCGCCGTACGTGGAACAACACGTCGCGGTTCAGACATGGGCGTTGTACGTACAATTACATCAATAGGATTATTTGTCATGTTAATCGTCGTCCCAGGATTTAATTCTGTGCGCATCTGATTATTTAAATATGGATACATGTATGCATAAGATTGCCTATCAACATACCGCGATGCGCGCCCAGGCGTTGCCGCAATTGCCGTTGTTGCCGATAAACATAAAAACATCGCAGAAAATAAGATATTCCTTTCCATGCGATTTATTGTAGTAGAAAGCATTTTATTAGACAATAAAAAAATTTTCTGTGGACACTTTTTTAATATGCCATGTGTGATAATCCATCAAGAAAGAAAATTTGCCATAAAATTATCAAGACAGAGACAACAATAGCCACGATTCTTTTATGAACTGGCGATATTAATTCGGTTATAAAAAATTCTGCGATAATTGTCGGAATTGTAATTATTAACGCCCATAACCATCCTGGCACAAGCATCAGAATGCGAAAATAGTAATCTAGAAATAAAATAAATAACACTAAAAAAGACGTTGATATAATCCATACAAACGGTACAGCAATTAACAGACCAATCCACGTAAAAATAGTATCAATTGCGCGTTTTTTCATAAAAATTCTCCTTTCTGGGGAATTTTATCATATTTTTGACAATTTAAGAAAGGGAAAAATAAATATAACTTGCGTTTGGTAAAAAAACAGGTATAATCTTGTGCATTCGGGGCGTAGCTCAGTCTGGTAGAGTGCTTGCTTTGGGAGCAAGATGTCGTAGGTTCGAATCCTGTCGCCCCGACCACAAAATTCAAATCGGCCTTGTGCCGATTTTAATTTTGTATTTGGTGCAACATACGGATTTGACCTATTGCCATTGCAATGCAATGACAAGGTTCGAAAACAAGTAGATTTGGCAAACAAAGTGCAGCCAAATCGTCACGGTTTCCCCGCAACCATTTATTGAATAATAAATTTTTTAATTTTGATTATTGTTTATCAAGGAGAAAGTCGCCCCGACAAGAGATTCCAAACCGCCCGTCAAGAGCGGTTTTTCTTTTGTTTTCCAATATCTGTGCCGAGTTCGAAAATTGTGTTTTTAAGAAACGTCATTTTTTATACATTTTAGAACTTTTTAAAAAATTTGACAAATTGATTTTTTGTTATGATAATAAGTAAAAAGGCTAGAAAAATGAGATTTATCGATAAGTTGCCCAAAGTACCATATTTAAACAAACAATCTATTCAAATGATTACTGACTTGTTGTTTGTGCCAGACAGGCCTTTTAACAAAAATTCTAACAATAACAAATATGATAAGAACTCTGCTTTGCAGATTATGGGCAATATAGCATTTTTAAAAGATATATTTAATGATACTATGTTATCAAAAATTTATACTTATTATTCTGCTGTACCCCGTCTGATTATCACTGGTGGTATAAACCCAGCATACACAGTAGACAACGAAGAAACCAAACTGGTAAAACATTTGTATACCGAAAATGGGAAATATGATTGGAAAGATGTTTTGACCATACCACAATCTTTTATAATGAATAGTCGACTCCAAAAAATACCAAACAATCCGTGGACTGGGGAAAAAGAACCATTATTAGAAACAAAATCCAACAACACCAAGGCAAATTTTATCTCAGTAAACCAAATGGGTGGATATTTGGGAATAAGTCATATACGCATGTTGACAACTGCAGAAAGCACTTTGCGTGTGATTGCAACTGCCAGGAAAATATTACCCAAAATAAAAGATATTGGAACAATATCATACATCCCGACTTTTCCAGAGTTTGATATTGTATGCGACAGAAACAACTGGGCAAACCATCAATTGTCCCGGCGATATGTATATGGTGAATTTTTAAGGATTGTAAAATACAATGAAATGGATGAAATCAAACTAACTGATATTGAAAAAGCACAAATGGAATGTATCGTCAAAGAACTTTCAAAACAGCGTTGACCTCTTGTCCAACACTAATAAAATTGTTCACTAAGCACGACCAGAATTAAATAAAAGACCACGCAAAGTGGTCTTTTATTTGTGGCAGGATGAGCGCGAACGAAAGTGCAGTACCAATACAAAAACGTATTGACAATATGTGCATTTAGTGTACAGTTTGTTGTGGTAAAAAAAGAGGAATCAAAATGACACAAAGATACGAATACGATATCAAAAAAGAAATCAAAGATTTGTTGATAAATTACAGAAATCGTGTTATTCGTTCAACCACAGATTATAATCTAATAACAATCGGGCGGGTGCAAATTGAAAACCTGGATTGGGATTGGTTTGAAAATGGTGTGCAATTACGCAGTCTCCTTATGTTTGACCCGTATGATTGTATGTTCAGACATGGGATACATGGCGATGGCACTGGCACATTCAAAGTGACAAAATATGGTTTAAGTTATCGTGAAAAACCGTTAACATTGGCGTCGTATAAACCATTATGGAAACCGGGAACCCCACCACAGCAACAGGCGAAAATAATGGCGCAAGAAATGATAAGAATGCTAAAATGTGGTTCCAAAAAATGCGAAAATGGCATTGAAATTGTGTATGAATCCCCGTTGTGGAATACGGTTGATACATTAGCAACCAAGGCACGAAATACATTCAGGACTGGTTTAGGTCAGAAACTACAAGATTTGGAATCGCGTGGTATTAAGTATGATGGCGAAAGGGTTTGGGACGGTGGTGTACCGGTCACCCCGGAAATAGTCGCAGTTTTAAGAATTCTGAATAACAAAATGGAAAAGTAGGGCGATGTGAAGTTTTTTACATTGCCTGATTTTTTTGTTTTTATTTCATTCTTATAAAATATATGGCAACGCGAATACGAAAAATATACCGCAGAATTCACATTTCAACAGCGGTTTTAAGTAAATGTTTTTTTATCGTACTACTTGACAATAGTATTATTTTGTACTATAAATGATACATAAAAACACAAATCTTTCAAAGGAGTGGCGATATGACCAGTGGTGTAAGATTGACTAAACGCGCTGTGCGCCAAAGTAAAGAAGCGCAGAGCAAACAGATAAATATAGACAAAGCAGATGCTGAATTTGTTGATGGCGTTTCAACGGCGATAGGTAATTTTGATTCGCGTGTTGCGGAAAGTCTTGTTATAAAACCGTCTGTTATACGAAATTTAATCAGACAAACAAATGGGCACAATATTAGATGTTTGTTTGCGTTGCATGCTATATTGGTGGCGTTAATTGATATTGAATGCCCAGAAGATATTTTAAATAAAATGTCTGACGCAGATATTAAGTTATTACAAGAATGTATAAATATCGCGAAAACATACAAAAAACCAGACCAATCCATGATTGATAAATTTTTATCATTACGTCAAGCCAAACAATGCGCGCCTTCTTCGCATGAAGCGTTGATGAATGATGCGTATATGAAATCTACCCGTGTAATGAGTTGTGTTGCCGCTGTGTGGAATGATGCGGTGGAACAACTAAAAGTATGGGAATATTCGGTTGAAACTTTTGTTCGTCAATCGCCAGCCCAGGAAATTTGCGCGGATTCCAATGTTGAAGAAGAATGGATAACTATTGAAGAAGTCGCGAAAATATTTGGATATAAGAATAAATATAAGGTTTCTGGAAATAGAAATCGTTTGGCAAAGAAAAGCCCAAAATACGCACAGATAATGAACGAATGGTTCCGTGGTGGTCGTGGTACTGCGCGTATGCTTTTCATGGCTAAACACATTGACGAATTAAAAGATTTGTTTGATTCTGAATTACGCAAACATAAAAAGAAAACCGTGAAAAAACATATTATCAAGGCTGACGGTAAAAAATATTGGACAATGAAAGAATTGGCGGAAAAATTGGGTCTTAGTGGTGAAAGGATGATGCGTGTCGTCAGAAAACGTGTTCAAGACCAAAATCCTGAGATTTTAAAGAAAATAAATTCGTGGTTTGTGCGCGCAAATGGCGTAAGAAGCGCATCAAAGTTGCTGTTTGTTGCCAAATATTTTGATGAATATAAGATACTGGTTGAAACAAAAAAACAAAAAGTTATAGATGCATCACAGGCATTTGTTGGTGACCAACCAAGAAATTTAGTTGATGTCAAAGCATTAGAAAAAATGTTGACGACATGGAAAGATTTATTGGTGCGTGCAAAACAAGAAAAACATGATTGTGAAAAACGTTATAAAGATGCCGCAGCTGAACTTATAGATGCGGAACCAGGTTTGCGCGAAAAATTGCTTGGTCGGGTTCAAGATATAAATTATGAATCTGGATTTATAACGGAAAAAGTAGGCGTTTTAGAAAGTCGGATTGCAGAGGCAAAGCGTTTATTAGAATCTAAGAAAACTTTGGAAGAAAATTTGCAACAACTGAATGCCCAGATTAGCGAATTTATTGCAGAAAACAGCAAATAAATTTAATCTGAAATATAAAAAAACCGCCATTATGGCGGTTTTTTTTATTCGGTTAATTTCTTGATGGCATAATTTGCCATGTATAAACCAAAAGTTCCCGTGACGGTTATAATTGAACCAAAATTTTTATCTGTAGATTTGTGTGGGGTTGGTTGTTCGGTAGAAAATACAACGGGGAAATTGGGCAAACGTTCATTACGCACCGCCCGGCGGATTACCGCAGCCAAAGGGCAGGCATATGTTTTTGATATTTTATCCAATTTGACTTTTGTTGGGTCTGTTTTTCTTGCCGCGCCCATGCTGGATATAAATGGTATTTTGTTTTTCGTGCACCAACGATAAATTGCGACCTTGGACGGTACAGTGTCAATCGCATCAATTACAAAATCAGGTTGTGCAGGTAGCGCACTTTCGGAATCAAAAAACATATTAAAAGTTGTGACTTTTATATCCGGGTTAATATCGGCAATTCGTTCCCGGGCAGCATCAATTTTTGCACGTTTCAATGTGGAATGTGTGGCGAATAGTTGCCGGTTTATGTTTGATTCTTCAACCGTGTCAAAATCAACAAGAATTATATTTCCAATTCCCGAACGTGCCAATGCTTCGGTCGCAAAAGAACCAACCGCGCCGCAACCAAAAACCATAACTGTGGCGTTTTGTAATTTTTTGATTTTATCTGTGCCAATAAGGGCGCGAATCCTAGTTAATTGGTCGGACATAGCTGATTACCCTTTGAAGGTTTTGGTTTATTTGTTCAGATGCGGCGGTGATGTCAATATCGTGTATGTACGCGATAGTATGCGTTATTTCATCCAATGCGCGAATTTCTTCATCTGAATTGAACGCATCTGATTCTGTTAATATTCTATTCATTGGTGTCGTGCTTATTCGCACATTCGCGTTTTTCCCGGATTCCTCAGAATATGAAAAATACATATTATAATGTGTTGCCAAATATTCAATTTGGTTTTCATGCCCAGAATATGCGTGTGCGATAATAACCGGCGGCAAAGATTTTTCATGTGTCTTGAATACATGTAAAATTTTATCCCATGCGCCCACACAATGAATATGAACAGGTCGGCGCAGACGCGCAGCAATTTCTAATTGAATAGTAAAAATTTCTATTTGTCGGGGCAGGTGGGGTTTGAATTTGTCCAAACCAATTTCGCCGATCATAAGATTGGGATGAGAAACTAAAATATCGGTCATTTGGGTTGCCCAATCGTCAGAAATATTTGCAATATACCATGGGTGAATGCCGATGGCGGCAAAATTTGTGTCATCATCGTTTTCAGAAATTGATATCGCGGTATTCCAATCAGATTCGTGGGTTGCGTTGTATATGCGTCCCAAAATTTCATTAGGTATGCTCTTTGGTGAATCAATGTGACAATGCGCATCTGTGTATATCATAAGTATAACTATATGAACAAAAAATATATTTCGCAACAAAGATTTTTATGTGGGGGTATTCATTCGTGTTGTTTTATTGTTCAAAATGTGTTAACATGGTGATAAGAATGAGAATTTTTTTGGGGGTGGTCATGAATAACACAAAAAAGAGAAAAATACGCGATAAAAAACAAGAATTGACCCGTCTTGCCGACAGGGTTTACAGGAATACCGCCCCGTTGTTGTTGGCCGAAGCGGCACTGTTCACTATCGTCGGTTTGGTTATGATGATAAAACCGGTTGAAGTTTTAACAGCAATAACCTTTATAGTCGGCGCAGTGTTGGTTTTATTGGGGCTGTATCGTGTTAGTATGGTTTTTGTGTCAAATCAGGGAATTACCGCCGGTTTTTTTGATATGTTTTTTGGACTTGTGACGTTTGTATTGGGGGTTGTGTTTTGTATATTTCCCCATGGTGCCAGTGTTGGTGTGATTTATGTGTTTGTGGTACTGTTTATGCTTAATGCGTTGCGAATGTTATTCTTTTCAATAAATATGGCGCGGATTGGATTTCGGCATTCGCGCGCAGATATTGTTGTTTCAATAGTATTTTTGTTATTGTCGGTATTGTTGATATTTATACCGAATTTAGCAATTGGTATATTGGTGTGGTTGATTGCAATATACATGCTTATGTACGCAGCGGCAGATATTTATATGTTTATTAAACTTTTACGGTTGCGCCGAACGGTGCGGGCAATAAAATAGGGTGCCTGTACATAAAATTATTGAAAATATAAAGTATTTTGTTTATAATTAACACATGTTTATGAAACGCAACGTTTTTTATTTCGTCCATCATGCCCGTTTGGGCAAGTGTTTCTAGTACATAAAAATCATAATACAATTCGGTTGGGCGTATGTCCAAAATCAAATAATAGAACAAAAGCATAAGGAATAATAAATGGATTTGAAACCAACAAAACCTTTGTCAGGATTTATAGAGTTACTGCCGGCGGCGCAGCGATTTGTGGATTTTTGTGCGGCGCGTATGCTGGGGGTGTTGCGCACTTGCGGTTTTTCATATCTGGATTTGCCGGCAATAGAACGTGCCGAGGTTTTAACCGATAAAGATAATTGGGACGAAATTGAAACACAAATGTATCTGTTTCAAAAAGGCGACACAAAAATGGGGTTGCGGTACGATGGGACGGTTGGACTGTCGCGCTATGTTGCGGGTCATCTGAATGAATTGACTTTTCCGTTTCGGGCAAGCCAGTTTTCTAAACGATATCGTGGTGAACGAAAACAACGCGGGCGTTATCGCGAATTTTACCAGATGGATATGGATATTATGGATATTAATTCTTTGTCCACTAATTATGACGCAGAAATTATCTCTGTGATTCAGCGTACTTTGGATTCTGTGTCTGAATTTATTGGTGACAATTATGTCCTGGTTGGGTCGCGACCGTTTTGGGATGCATTGTTTGATTACCTTGGTTTGACAGATAATCAGAAAAAAGAAATTTTCATCTTGATAGACAAACGCGATAAAATTGATGACGCAGAATTTTCTAGCTGGTTGTCTGATATATTAAAAAATGAAACTTTAGAAAATGAAATAAAATCTGTATTTACAAATGGTTATGCGTATTTTAAGGGTAAATCTGATAAATTGGACACAGCCATTAAAGAACTGACCGATTTTGTTGAGAAATTATCTGTTTTGGGTGTAAAAAATGCTAAAATAGATTTGTCTATCACGCGCGGTCTGGCATATTATACTGGTTTGGTTTTTGAATTTAAATTGTCTGAATATCCTGAATTGGGAACCGCGGCGGGCGGCGGACGTTATGCGAACCTGGTGGAAAAATTCAGTAAAACCAAAATAATTGGGGTTGGGGCGGCAATTGGTTTTTCAAGAATATTTGTCGCGCTTTCGGAATCAGGCAAAATTGATTTAAGTAAATTTGAATCATCTGTTGATGTGGCTGTCTTGAT
The DNA here is from genome assembly GCA_905234465.1 of uncultured Alphaproteobacteria bacterium. Taxonomy (GTDB): domain Bacteria; phylum Pseudomonadota; class Alphaproteobacteria; order Rs-D84; family Rs-D84; genus Enterousia. Next base: position 18,015 of record CAJOHU010000024.1, read on the forward strand.
TATGGGAAATGAAAACATGCCGTATGCAATATCGGTTTTGAATGCACTGCGCGATAACAAAATCCCGTCTGTGGCGTATCTGGATACCGATAAAAAATTCAAGAATCAAATTGAATACGCTGATAAAATTATGGCTAAATTCAGTATGATAATCGGTGAAGATGAAGTTAAAAATAATTTTGTGACACTGAAAAATATGGCAAATGGAAATCAGCAAACTTTGCCATTGGCAGACGCGATAAAATTGGTTAAATAATGGATTAGAAATGGTAATTGAGCAGAAACTTATTGATATAAAACGGCGTGCTGATGATATTCAATCAATTATGAATTCGGGTAATGTGTCTGGTGACGAATTAACAAAATTATCCAAAGAATATTCACGTTTGAACGATATTTTGCCGTTGGTTGATGAATATTTTCAGATAAAGCAGGGCATATCAGACGCAACCGAGATGCAGCATGATGCAGAATTGCGTGAAATAGCGGCGGAACAGTTGGAAGATTTGAAACATCGCTTGCCTGATGTGGAAAAACGGTTACAAATTGCCTTGCTGCCGCGGGATGATGCGGACGATAACAGTGCTATTATGGAGATTCGTGCGGGGGTGGGGGGCGAAGAATCTGCACTGTTTGCGGGCGATTTGTTTAATCAGTATAAATCTTATGCGCTTAGGCATGGTTGGAAAATAGAAATTGTTGAAGAAAACGCGACATCGCTTCACGGATATAAAGAAGTTATATTCAAAATTGACGGCGATGGGGTGTATGCGCGCATGAAGTTTGAATCGGGAATTCATCGGGTCCAGCGTGTTCCAGAAACCGAGGCAGGAGGGCGTATTCACACCAGTGCGGTTTCTGTTGCGGTTATGCCTGAGGCCCAAGATATAGATGTTCAGATTGAAGAAAAGGACATTCGTATTGATGTTTTCCGTGCGTCTGGCGCCGGGGGTCAGCATGTTAATAAAACAGATAGCGCGGTTCGTATTACGCACTTTCCAACAGGTATAGTTGTCACATGTCAAAACGAACGCAGTCAGATTCAAAACAAGGCGACGGCAATGGCGGTTTTGCGGTCAAAACTGTATGAAAAACAGCGCAGCGAACAAAACGCTGCGCGCACGTCTTCACGGCGCAGTATGGTTGGTTCGGGTGATCGCAGCGAAAAAATCAGAACATATAATTTTCCGGAACAACGCGTGACAGACCATCGTATCAAATTGACGTTGTATAAATTGGATGATATTTTGGCGGGCGGTGAAGGTCTGGATGAAATGATAGACGCATTGATTGCTGCCGACCAACTGGAACGGCTTGCCGCGATGGAATAAGTCAATTCTACATATTGTTCAAATGATAAAAATACCGCTTTTGGGCGGTATTTTTTTGCGAAAAAATTAAAGATTTTGTAAAATTATAGAAAATCAAAAAACACAGTAAAATTGAATGGTTGTGTATAGTTGCTAATTTGTTGGTTAAAGATGGGGTGGGGCGGTGCCCATTTGTTGGAACCCAACAGAAAATCATTAGGTTTTTGGGTGAATTTTAATAAAATTATTGCATAATAATGGGCAAAATTATCGCGGCATTTTGTATTCGGGTTTATTTGGTGGATGTGATACAGGCCCGGGAGTTCGGATGTTAAAATAATTTGTAAAATTGTTGAATTTATACTTTGTTTTTACTGTGAAATGGGTGTGTTAAAAACAACTGATTTTTGGACGGTGGGGTGGTGATATATAAAAGGCGCATAATGTATATTATGTATAGTTTTGTATGCTGACGCACACAAACCTATACATAATATAAGTACAACAACTCTGAAGCCCGCGTTAAACGTTTTGTATGCTGACGCACACAAACCTATACATAATATAAGTGCAATACACTTGAAATCCGCGTTAAGGCGTTTTGTATGCTAACGCACACAAACCTATACATAATATAAGTACAACAACTCTGAGGCCCGCGTTAAGCGTTTTGTATGCTAACGCCCACAAACCTTATACATAATATAAGTGCAACAACTCTGAAGCCCGCGTTAAGCGTTTTTTATGCTAATGTCCTACACGGAACCTATGTGTGTTTGTGACAGCGGCACGGATGTATAAATATATGCTTTTTATAATTTTGCGCGCTATTAGCGCGATTGTTTTTTTTGAACTGGCGGATATGCGCGTTGGAAAAAATTACACGGTATAAAAAATAAAACACCATATAATTTTTATAAATTTGCTTGCTGCTGCACAATGTTTTTTCTGATTATAAATTTCGCGTGCTATTGGTGTTGGTGTGATTTGTTTGTTTTTGTTGTGCGGTGCCAAGGGGGTGAAATTTTATAAAAACCGCCCTATTCTTGCCAAAAAAATCAAAAAATGGCGGATTTCTGCGGTTTTGCGGTGCTTTTTTGTTCGGAAAGTGGTATGTATCCGCCCCGCCTGCCGAGTTCGCACAACCAAAACGCGAAATTTTATAAAAATTCAACCAAAAACATTTTAGGCTTGCGCCGAATTGTGTGTGCGTGGTATAATCCGCCCAAGAAAGGAATTTGTTGGTGGGATTTCGCATAAAATCTTTTTTATTTGCCTTGATTGGTGTTTTTCTGGTGTGGGGCGACGCATTGGCAACTTGTACCGCAACTAAACAAAACTGTACAGATGGTTATTATAATAAATGGGGGTGTCAGGTAGTTTCGCTTCTTCAGCCGACGGGTTATGAATGTGAACCGTGTCCGGCACCGTTCGATAGGTCGGCTAATGGTGGTGATACGATTGCCGAATGCTATGCAACAAAAACATGTTCTGTGGATGAGCAATGCATGATATCTTATAGCGGTGATACAAGTTGTATAGATGGTGTTGGGGCGTCTGGGAATAATCATTTGGAAATTATTGAGCAAAACGTTGAATGTGTAGATAATACCAGAAGCTGCAAAGATTTTAGTGTTACGCCTATTGATTGGGGTGGTGATTGGAATAATTCAACTAACAGTAATGAATATATGATGTGCGCCCAGAGTGAACAGTCCGGCAATGCCACATGGCAAGATGGAAAATGGAACATTTCTGGGTGTCGGTGTATGCATGCCGGAATTATATGGTATAAAAATTGTAATGGTAAATATGTGCTTAAACCACAGCAAACAACTGTATCCAGTGTTGGTGACTTAATAACATATACGTCAACCCCACTTAGTTATTATTGTACCAATTGTTCGGTGGGGCGCATTCCGGATATTCAACCCGATGGTTTATCGTCGTTATGTCATAACATGGATGTAAACACCGCATATGTTGCATGTGCGTGCAATTCAGTACAAAGACCGTATTATGCACAGGGTTGTGGGATTACATATCCGTTGAATTCTTTCGAGATGCCCCAGGCGTGTCGCGAATCGTGTCCGGATAAAATGGAAACGACAATCGATGGTGCAACAAGTGTAAATGATTGTATTCCCAAAACTGACGAGACATATGAAGACAGCACCGGATTTTTTGTGTTGGGTTCTGATGTGTGTTTATAAATAATAAAAACCGCCCTATTTCCGGGCGGTCTTTTATCATTGTGCAAAAATTTTATTTTGCCCTGGCCGGTTCAAACAATTCGGATGGTTTTACCGATTTTTCCTTTTGTTTTACGTGTGTCAACATCGCGTCAAGTGCCTTGCGTTCAAAAATCATTCCACGCAGCATGGTAAGGGCGTTCTGATTTTTATTATAGAATTCAAACACCTGTTTCGGGTCTGGATAGCGTGCGGCTTCGGCCCATATGGCCTGTTGCAGGTCGTCGCGCGATACTTCCACTTTGTTTTGTGTTCCCCATTCCGCCAAAATCAGTCCCAATTTAACACGGCGTTCCGCATCTTTGCGCTCTTTTTTGTCATCAAATTTGCACTCGTCGTCGCATTTGCCGTCACAGTGCGCATGATGGTGTTCATGTTCGCTTTTCGCCATTTGTAATTCTTGGTCAACCAAAACTTCGGGCAAATCAAGTTTAACTTTATCCGCCAATATGTCCAACAATTCATTACGCATTTCTTGTTGCGATGCGTTTTCATATTGTTCACGCAGGATATTACGGATGTGTTCGCGCAGTTTATCAACAGTTTCTTGTCCGATAGATTTTGCGAATTCATCGTTTAATTCCGGCAAGATATGTTTGCGAACCTCGTGTAATACGATGGCGAATCGTGCCGCCTTGCCTGCAAGGTTATCTGCGTGATAATCTTTTGGGAATTTGACATTAACATCAAATTTATCACCGGCACGATGACCGATAATTTGGTCTTCAAAGCCTGGGATAAAAGAACCGGAGCCCAATACCAAGTGGTGCTTTTTTGCGGCGCCGCCATCAAACGCTTTGTCATCAATATAACCCGTAAAGTCAATTACCGCGGTGTCGCCGTTTTGTGCCACATAATCATCGGGTTGTTTTTCGGCGCTGCTGCGTGCGCGACGCAGGTTTTCAATCGCCGCATCAACTTCGGATTCGTCCAGTTTAGTCACTTTTTTTGTGACCGTAAATTTTTCCAAATCAATTTCTGGTAAGGTTGGCAGAATGTCAAATTCTAATGTGTATTCTGCATCAGAGCCGATTTCCCATTTTCCAAGGTCTGTCCGTGGCGTGCCCGCAAGGCGGATTTTCTTATCGGCGGCATATTTTTCCAAATCGGCGTTCATCAATTTGTCTATGGCGTCAGCCATCGCGGACGCGTTATATTTTTGGCGCAGAACGGTTAATGGAACATGACCCTTGCGAAAGCCCGGCATTTTAGCATCTGCACCGAATTTTTCTAGTACTTTATCGGCGGCAGACTGAATTTCATCGGCGGTCAGCACGCCTGTCACGGAATAATGTAAATCTTTGATTTTATCTTTTTTAATCATGATATTCCCTTTGATAAATATGTTTGCCGGGGCAGTATACATGTATTTTTTTACAAATTCAACATATTTTAGTGATTTTGGGATACAAGACCCATAGGAAATCTATTAATTTCCCACAACCGCCGGTCCGGGGGTAAAGTCGGGTCCACTGGTTGCCGCATTTGTAAAGAATTGCCCGGATACTGTATCATACAACCCAACGACCGTCACATTATTTTCAACCCTGCTGGCGGGGATGCCGTTAAATTTTAATTCGTCATTTTTATATGCCTGGGCTTGATATATTTTCCCTTTTAATATCCTGCTCGGTGTTGTGCCGGCAGAATTATTTGCGAATATAAACCAAGAGTGATCGTTAGCTGCCACATGATCACTGCTCATCATTTTATACTCCGTTTCACCATTTTTAGTGACCTTTATACCTATCTTATTATCTCGCTCTTTAATATTACCATATTGAAAATTCACTCGCTGATTAATCCCGGATGTCATTGTTGTATATTTGCTCTGTATTTCGAACGTACCATTTGAATAACGCCCTGCATATCCAGGACTGCTTGATGAAAATCCAGTTAAATATCGCCCGGACATATCAGCAAACGAAACATCAACATCTATCAAAAAGGGAGCCGTCGTTTCAATTAATTTAAGTCCACTATCAATATACTGCGTTCCTGTTGATTCAATGTATTCCAACTGGGTATATCCGGCGGGTAAATAACTAAGTGCCACCACAGTATCGGCAATTTCCCATAATGTACCGTTGTTGTCCAATTCACCATTCGCATTCACACGCCGCAAAGAATGATTTACCGCATTAATAACACCACTGTTAACACTTTCCGCCGTGACAAGTGAATCTTCATCACGAAT
>CAJOHU010000025.1 GCA_905234465.1 uncultured Alphaproteobacteria bacterium
TCATTCCCCTTGATAAACAATAAACAAAATTAAAAAATTTATTTGCATAAATTTTTAAAATTTTTCTAATTGTTCATCTGCGTATTGTGTGCTGCACTGCGTTCGCACACATCCTTCTGGGTAAGCCATAAACGATTAAAAAGACACCGCGTTAGCGGTGTCTTTTCTAATCATGGCGCACCCAGAAGGATTCGAACCCTCAGTCTTCTGATCCGTAGTCAGACGCTTTATCCAGTTGAGCTATGGGTGCAACGCGTATTATTCTATACCAAAATATCACGATTGCAAGAAAAAATGTATTTATTTTTGTGGGGTGCGTATATTCCTGTACATTTCATTGAAATGCCCGCGACATACAGATTTATAGTTTGAATCGCCCAGTGCAATTTGGTCGCCCGCCCGTATCACATTGCCGTTTGAATCAAATCGCAAATGGTGCGTCGCCATATGCAGACATCCCGGAATTTGGCAGTTTGATTTTAACAGGTGTAATTTCGCACCCACTTCTACCAATCGTTTTGATGCAGGAAACATTTGTTCGTTGCTGTCCACCATCAGGCCATAGCACATAACAATTTTACCCTGAACATCGGCAATGTTGACCATTTTATCAATATCAGATTCCGAAAAGAATTGTACTTCGTCAACCAATAAAACCTGGGTTTCGGGTCGTATAATATAATTATCCAAATTGGGCAAAGCCAACGCATCCACCGACAGTCCAATTCGTGATGTTATTTTTTGGGCGCCGAAACGCGTGTCTAATGCCGGTTTTATAATCTCTGTCGCGATACCATTTTGTTTATAATTATACGCGTTTATAATCAGCGCCGCAGATTTAGAACTGCTCATTACGCCATAATGAAAATGCAGGTTTGCCATTTCGTTTTCTCCTTTCTGCTTATATAATCATAGACCTTAATTTTTTTATTCTTTGTTGAATTGGTGGGTGCGTTGCCAATATTTCCGACATAAATGCACGCGAACCATTCGGATTGGCAATACATATATGTGCCATTGTCCCATTGTGCGATAATTTCCGTACATCTGAATGCCCTGATATTTTTTCCAACGCGTTTGCCAACGCGATAGGGTTCCGTGTAATGTATGCGCCGGTTGCATCTGCGGCATATTCCCGCCGCCGCGAAATCGCCATTCGCAGAACAGGGGTGATAAATACATTGAATACTGTAAATGCCAACCATACCATCATCATAACCGCCCCGGAATTATTTCTTTCGTCATTGCGATTATGTGAATACATCATGCCGCGCATAATTGCGTCTGCGATAAACACAGTGACCCCGATACCAGTAATTATGAACATATCCAATCTTATATCGCGATTGCCAATATGCGCCATTTCATGTGCAATCACACCTTCTAATTCGGGGCGATTGAGTTTTTCAATAATTCCGCGTGTTAGTGCGATTGTCGCATCCCTAGGGGCCCGCCCTGTGGCAAACGCGTTCATCCCTGAATCATTTATTACATACACCTGTGGTGTCGGCAATCCCGCCGCCAACGCGACATTTTCAACAGATTTATACACATACCTGTAATTCGGGTCTGTGTCACTTATTTGTCGCGCCCCCGCCATACTCAATATCATAGAATCACCAAACGCCCATGATATAAGCATCCATATTACACACACCAGAACAGTCGGCACAGCAACGCGAATAGCCGTGCTCAATGCATCATTTACAGGCATAATAATCCATGTAAATAAAAACACCAGTGCAACAAATATCATTGGGAACAATGCAACCAAGGCGGCAGTCTTGACATTGTTTGCGCGTATATGGTCATAAACAGTTTTGACTCTTTTCATGCGGAATATGGTATTAGAAAAAATAATATCAATCAATACATTTATTTTTTTGCAAAAATATGTTAAAATGAGGTATGCGATTAAAGATGGTGACATTTTTTTCGTTTGCTGTGTTTTGCGCCTTTGCGGCGCGTGCGGGTTTTTTAGCACCAACAGAATTTCCCAAGGTTATGGACGATATGTCTTTTATAGACCGCATGTCATTCAAGACGGAAGATTACGATGCCATTGTTGAAACTGTTTATGACGAAAATGGCAAATGTATTTCGGGGTGTGCATATTCCGCATTAAATCTTGAAGATGAATTGGCGGCGATGGAACGTTGGGACGCCGCCGTCAAAGAAGAATTAATATCCGAATACGATTACACCGAAAATGAAGACGGGTCTTTTACACCGCCAGAACAAGATGTGCCGGTATATGTTCCGAATGGGTCTGGTTCTGCACCATTTCCATCAGATACCGGTGCTGGTGCGCAAAATGTTAATTGTGCGGTTCATAATACCCGGTTTGGAAATCGCGATATTCCATATGGGTCGCCATTAGGATATGTTTCGTGTATAACTTCGCCATATGGTAAACAAAGGAAATTAAGTTGGTACGACAAACCAAAAATTCATCGTGGGGTTGATTTGGCGGCGCGTATTGGTATGCCGATATATGCGCCCGCGAATGGCGTTGTTGAAACAGTGTTCAGAATGAATGCTACATGTGGCAACGGAATAATTCTGCGACACCCACGCGGACACCGGACAAAGTATTGCCATTTAAGCACAGTGTCTGTTGCGCGTGGCGCCCAAGTGTCGGCGGGATGTCTGATTGGCAAAACCGGAAATACAGGTCCAAGCACAGGTCCACATTTACATTATGCGGTGGATGTATGGAATGGCACAAGTTACCAACCAACAAATCCAACAAACTTTATGGAACCGCATCGTATGTGTCGTTGATTTTGCGGAATCTAACGGCGAAACTGCCGTTGTTTAATGGGTTACAAGAAATTATGTGCGGGCTAAGCACGCTTTCGCGTACCCATTCTTGAAATTTTATCTTTAATATGCCGCTTGCGCCGGTGATAATTGTTGCATCACGTGTGCCAGATTTTGCCAAATCCATAATTTCGCCCCACGCCTGTTCAACGGTGTGCATATGCAAATCAAGTGTCGCATGCGATGGAATAGTCGTTTTTTGCGGAATTCGTTTGGATAATTGTAATTCGCCACGCACTTTTTTACGCACACCCCCGTCGTCGGGCGTAAAAGGCACGTCAATCATATTGCATATATCTTGGTCAGACAGTTGTCGCATATTATTCTTTTATTTTTTTTGCCCATTTGCTGTCTGGGAAATTAATCTTTAACATTTCCGCATAACCCGCGGCCTGTTCCGGCAATCCGATTGCAGTATACGCTTCGGTCAGGCGGTACATGGCTTCGGCAGGCATAACTGTGGTCGGTGCATCGGTAATAACAGATTGGAATTTTGTAATTGCACTGGCCCAATTTTGCTTCTGCATATCTGTGCGTGCAGAATACATGACTTTGCCTGCGATATAGTTTTTCAAGATAGTAATTTTGTTCTGCGCGTTTTTTGCATACGGAGATTTTGGGAATCGGTCAACCAGTTGCTGAAATTGTTGTAATGCGTACACAGACATTCCGGGTTCGCGGCGAACATCACTGACCTGACGGTAATAGCACATTCCGCGCAAATACATCACATACGCCACATCGCTGTGTCCGGGGTGGAACCGTATAAATCGGTCCGTGGTAAGCAACGCGCCCGCGAAATCGTTGTCCAAGTATTGTGAATATGCCGCCATAATTAAGGCATCTGCCGCCCACGGACTTGCGGGATACTGATTTTCCACCGTCAAGAATTTTTCTGCGGCGGCGTCATAATCGTGGTCTTCAAATTCACTGTACGCCGCATCATACAATTCAGAAAGTGGTACTTGGGGGACAATTTCCGGGTCGCCACCCGCACATCCGGCAATAAATAACCCCATAAATGTCATAAGAAATATTTTTTTCATATCGTTTGATTCCTATCTTGATTTTGTTCAACTGTGTTGAGTATAATCTAAACTATGAAACTTGGCAAACATATTTTCGGGGTCGGTGTTATGACCGGAATAAGTCGCGTTTTTGGGTTCATACGCGACATGTTGATTGCACGCGTGTTGGGCGCAGGGCGACTGTCTGATATATTTTTGGCGGCGTTTAAATTGCCTAATTTGTTTCGCGACCTGTTGGGCGAAGGCGCATTGTCCGCGATATTTATTCCTATGTATGCCGATTCAAAACATGACGAATCGTTTGCGAAAAATGTGTTTTCTTGGTTGGCGGTTGTACTGTTGGGTATAACAATATTGTTTGAAATATTTATGCCTTTTGTGGTCTGGGTTTTGGCACCTGGGTTTTCTGCGGTCCCGGGCAAGATGGAAATGACGATTATAATATCGCGCATAATGTTCTTTTATGTTATCTTTATATGCGGCGCGGCGTTTTTGTCGGCGGTGTTAAACGCATTTTCGCGGTTTATGTTGGCGGCGTTTATGCCGGTGTTATTAAACATAATGTTAATTGGCGCGTTGGTTGTATCTATGTACATCGGCGCCTCTGATACGGTTCTGTATATTATGGCGGGAACTGTTGTGGCGTCCGGAATAATTCAGTGTTTGGTTTTGTGGGCGCGAATTCGGCGGAAACATTTCGGATTGCATTTGGTGGTGCCACGAATGACCCCGGGAATAAAGACCATGTTGCGGCGATTCGGGGTTAGTATAATTGGTAACGGTTTTTATCAGATAACAATAATACTTGGCACATTGGTTGCAAGTTTTGAAAGTGGCGCGGTATCTTGGCTGTATTATTCTGATCGTATTGTTCAATTACCGTTTGCGATGATTGGATTGGCGGTGGGGACGGTTCTTATGTCATCTATTTCGCATGCGTTGGCGGACAAGAATATGCGCAGTGTGTATATTCAGCAAAATTCGTCTATGCGGCAATCTATGATGTTAATAATGCCGTGTGTGGCGGGTTTGTTTGTGTTGGCGGAACCAATAATAAAGTATTTGTTTGAATACGGGGCGTGGACGGCGGAATCAACACATGCGGTTGCGGTTGCGATAATGATTCAGGTCTTTGTTTTGCCTGCCATGTTGATAAGTCAAATTTACAGCAAAACCCTGTACGCATCTCAAGATGTAAAAACACCGGTGAAAACCAGTATAACATCACTGGCTGTCGCATCGGTGATATATGTTGGACTGTTCTGGTTTGTTGGGTATTTGGCGATACCTATTGGTGTGGTAATAAGTGGTTATGTTAAAAATTATTTGTTGGCACGGGCATGTCGTCGCCGTAATTTGATTCGCACAGATACGCGTACGATGCGTGCAATCGTTGCTTTCGGCGTATTGGCGGCGGGGTTGGGCGTTGGACTGTGGTTTGTGCCGATTAATGGTGTCGTTGCATTGGCGGCGGCGATATTTGGGTATGGAATTATATATTTGCCGGTGGCTTTTTTGCTGAACAAAAAAATATAACAAAATAAAGTTGAAACCCACCTTTTTATGTGATACAATGTAAGACATAAGAATGTAAGGAGTCCCTAAGATGAAAAAATTGGTATCTTTGGCGGTGCTTACCGCTTTGCTTTCAGCGTGTATGGAAACAACACAAAATTCTGCATCCGAATATGGTTCCGAAGGTTTCGGCGAAGAAACACTGGTCACAGAATCATCAAATGATGCATATCTGATGGCGGCGGCACCACGTTATTACATTGGTAATGCGTATAAAGTAGAAGATGTTCAATATATTCCAAGCGAAGATTTTTCGTATAACCGTACCGGTATGGCGGGAATAATTCCGACAGAATTAAATGGTGTAAAAACCAGTAATGGCGAAGTATATGACATGAATCAGATGGTCGCAACAAGTAAGACTTTGCCATTGCCAACAATCGCCAAGGTCACAAATCTTGAAAATGGTCAATCGTTAACCGTTCGTGTAAATAACCGTGGACCATTTGTAAATTCGCGTATTATGGATTTGTCACCGGCGGCGGCGGCCAAGATTGGTTTAACAAATCAAACCAAGGTCCAAGTTCAGGTTTTACAGGAAGAATCTATGGCGGTCAAGAACGCAACTACCGGTGAAAAGGTTGCTGTGGTTGTTGAAGAAGAAGCACCGGTTGCGCCTGCGGCGGCACCGGTTGCCACTCCATCGGGCGATTACAGTGTTCAAGTTGCGGCGTTTTATGCCGAAGACAGTGCAAATGCGTTGGTTCAAAAAATGCGCGCCTATGGTGATGCAAACGTCATCAAAGAAGGCGATATGTTCAAGGTTCGTATAGAAAACCTGGATGCGTCATCGGCACGCAGTGTTATTGACAGTCTGCGCAGCAGCGAAGGCATGGCGCCGGGTCTGTTAAAGAACGGACGTTGGGTTAACGCAGACAGTATCTAAAAGTTTCTCTTATCCCGAGAACCCCGCCATGTGGCGGGGATTTTTTTATCTGGATTGTTCGTTCACGCCGATAGATTTATATAACACCTTGGACTCATCAAACATTTTAAAAGATGTTTCCAATTTTTCGCGCCAACCGGGAATATTTTGGGTTTTATCCGCAGGCATATCAAGGTATATAACTTCGCGAATACCACTTTGAATTATTCCGCGGGCGCAGTCTACACATGGTGGAAATGTGATAAACATAACGCAATTTTCAACCGATGCACCAATCAAATTTGCGTTATACAGCGCATTGCGTTCGGCGTGTTCGGTAAAATCATTATGCGGTTTTTCAAGTTTTTAATTCACTTTTGAAATTTGTGTGCTATTCTTTGAATCATGACAAAGACATATTCTGGATTTATTGCTATTGTGGGACCGACAAACGCCGGCAAAAGCACACTGATGAACCAAATTATGGGGCGCAAGGTTTCAATCGTGTCTCATAAGGTTCAAACCACGCGGACAAACCTGCGTGCGGTGAAAATGGTGGGCGCGCGGCAATTAGTATTTACCGACACACCGGGCATTTTTCGCCCCAATCGGCGTCTTGACCGCGCGATGGTTGGCGCGGCAATGGACGCGTTATCTGATGCAGATGCGGTGCTGTTGATTGTTGATGCGACACATGGTATTACGGATACAATTCGCGGAATTATTGAAAAAATTCGCGACCATAAAAATCTGTTTGTTGCGTTGAACAAGATAGACAGCGTCAAAAAAGGTGAATTATTACCCATTGCCGCAGAATTAAATACTTTGGCAAATTTCCGTGAAATATTTATGATTTCTGCATTAAAGAACGATGGAATTACGGAAATGTTGGATGCATTGGCGGCTGTGATTCCTGAATCGCCATATTTGTTTGATGCGGCGGATGCGGTGGATGTGCCGGATAAGTTGTACTTGGCGGAATTGACCCGGGAAAAGGTTTATCGTTTTATTCATCAAGAATTACCATATCACATAAATGTTGTGACGGAACATGTTGATATAGATGATGAAGGCGTATTGGATATACATCAGAAAATCGTTGTGGCAAACGCGGCACACAAGAAAATTGTTGTTGGGCGTGGTGGGGCGCAATTAAAGAAAATTGGAACCGCCGCGCGTCATGACATCCAAGACCAATGGGGTGTAAGCGCGCGTCTGCACCTGTTTGTGCGCGTGGAAGAAAATTGGGAAAATATCGCGGAAAATTATACTGACCAAGGTTTAGAGTTTAAGAAATAAATGCTGCATACATCAGATTTTGATTTTGAATTGCCACCTGAATTGATTGCGTCACATCCGTTGGAGAAACGCGACGCATCGCGTATGTTGGTTATAGATAATGGCAAAATATTTGATAAACATATTCGCGATTTTCTTGATTTTTTAAAGCCCGGCGATGTAGTTGTGTTCAACAATTCGCGTGTGATTCCGGCACGTTTTGATGCGGACGGTCATGAAATAACACTGCACACCGCTGTGGATGATAAAAATTGGTGGGGGCTGTGCAAAAAGTTTAACAAAATCAATATCGGCGACACATTAACAATGACCGATGGCACGACAATTACTATTATGGATAAAGACGATGAAAGCGGTCTGTTGTTACGGTTTAATTGCGAAAATGTTTTTGATGTTCTGAAACGTGTTGGCAAAATGCCGTTGCCCCCATATATGAAACGCGAAGCCGAAATTGCAGATCAAACCAGATATCAGACCGTCTATGCGGAACCGTTGGGGTCTATGGCGGCACCGACGGCGGGTTTGCATTTCACCGATGAATTGATGGACGAGATAGAGGCGCGTGGCGCAAAAATTGTTAAAATCACGTTGCATGTTGGCGCGGGAACGTGGATGCCGGTTAAGACAGAAAACCTGAACGAGCATAAAATGCACAGCGAATGGTGCTGTATAACGCCACAACAGGCAGATATTATAAACAATGCGACGCGCGTAATCGCGGTTGGAACAACATCGCTGCGGACATTGGAAAGTGCCGCGGTAAGTTCCCCTCCGTTGGAGGGGTGCCCGCAGGGCGGGGTGGTCAGAGACACTGTAAATTATCGCACATTACCATTTAACCCAAAACTTAAACAACGTGCACGCGAATTGCGCAAGGTCGGCAGTTTACCAGAAGCGTTGCTTTGGAACGAGATTAAAAACAAAAAATTAAACGGTCTTGATTTTGATAGACAAAAGATAATTGGCAATTATATTGTTGATTTCTTTTGTGCATCCAAATTCTTGGTAATAGAAATAGATGACAAAACACACGATTTCAAGGTTGAATATGATAAGGCGCGTGATGAATATTTGAAATCTTTGAATCTAAATGTAATTCATATTTCAGCCAAAGATGTCTTGCAAGATCCACACGGTGTTTTTTGCTGGCTATCTAACCACCCCGGCACTTCGTGCCACCCCTCCAATGGAGGGGAACGTGTACGTGTTTCTCCGATTTGCCAAACAACCGATATATTTATTACCCCAGGTTATAAATTTCGTGTGGTTGATGTGTTGTTAACGAACTTTCATTTACCAAAATCTACATTGTTTATGTTAGTTTCGGCGTTTAGCGGACTGAATGAAATGAAGACGGCATACGCACATGCGGTTGCGGAAAAATATAGATTTTTTAGTTATGGTGATTGCTGTTTATTATTTAGAAAGGAGAATCAATGTTAAATCCAAAAAAACTTACAAATAAACAACTGCGCTGCAATCTTGACAGATTTACCGGTACATTATTTGCGATGGCGCCATGTCTTGAAATATGGTTTGATGATAAAGAAGTAAAATATATTGAAAACGAAATGATGACGCATAAATTGTATCGATTAGTCAATGGTAATGTCGCGGGAATAAAACCGCGCCAAGATCATACTTTGTTTGATTTTCAACGTGAATGGTTAAATGGTTTTTATAACGATCCAGATTGTCCCATTGGCGTTAAAGCATACATACATTATTACATTGGTCATGAACAGGCAGATATGAAAATATGCGATAAAACGACCAGAAAGCATACTTATGAACTAAGCATTGATCATAAATTTTTAGCAGAAAGATGGGTGGAACTATGTCATTAAAATTTGATTTGATTAAAACAGATGGTCATGCGCGGCGCGGGCGTGTGCACACTGCACACGGGTGTTTTGAAACGCCTGCGTTTATGGCGGTTGGAACGGCGGCAACGGTCAAGGCATTAACCATGGAACAAGTTTCGGCGACCGGGACCCAGGTTATTTTGGGCAACACATATCATCTTATGATGCGCCCGGGTGGCGATTTGGTTGAAAAAATGGGCGGTTTGCATAAATTTGGCGGATGGCGTGGCCCAATTTTGACTGATAGCGGCGGTTTTCAAGTCATGTCACTGTCTAATCTTGTAAAAATGAAGGAAGAAGGTGTGGAATTTACTTCGCACATTGATGGCGGAATTAAGCATTTCTTGCGCCCCGAAGATTCTGTGCATATTCAGCATCAATTAGATTCAAATATAACCATGGTTTTGGATGAATGTCTGCATTTACCGACAACGCGTGAACGTGCCGCGAAAAATGTAGATATGGTGACGCGTTGGGCGCGCCGCAGCAAAGATGCATTCGTGGACAGACCCGGATACGGAATTTTCGGCATTGTCCAAGGTGCAGATTTCCCAGATTTGCGTGAAAAATCTGCACAGGCATTGACCGAAATTGGCTTTGACGGATATGCGATTGGCGGACTTGCGGTTGGTGAACCCCAAGAAGTTATGTTCAAAATGATTGCAACGGTGGCGCCGATGTTGCCGGCGGACAAGCCACGTTATTTAATGGGGGTTGGAACACCACTGGATATTTTGGGCGCGGTGGAACGCGGCGTAGATATGTTTGATTGCGTTATGCCAACGCGTGCAGGCCGCACCGCAATGGCATTTACCCGTCACGGTACAATGAATATGCGTAATGCGAAATATCGCGAAGATGACGCGCCTTTGGATGATAAATGCGATTGTCCGGCATGTAAACTTTCGCGTGCATATATTCATCATTTGATAAAATGTAATGAAATTTTGGGTGCGACATTACTTACGCAACACAACCTTTGGTTCTATCAAGACCTGATGCGTGGCATCCGCGAATCAATAGAGCAGGGGCGTTTTGCTGAATTCAAATCTGAATTTATAAAAAAATATACAGGAGAATAATCATGGCAGATGCAAAAAAATCAGATGACGAAATAAAACAAAACGGCATGCCGACATTCAAATTAAATATCGCAGATAGGTTCTTTTTGGCGGTGACAAAAAAATCTGTGCGTGGATTGGTTTTTGTTTATACACTGGGCTGTAACGCCGCCGAAGGCAACCGATATAATGCAATTGCAAATATTGAAATTGCGGCATTTGATAATCCCAAAAATGCAGAAATATATTATCAAACAATTTTTGAATCTATACAGTTTTTTAAGGGGGGTAAAATATATGATGCATTGGCAGACTTTAATGAAAATGCCTTGCAAAATTTTCTGCAAAAAGTAAAATAGACGCAAAACAGGAGGTTCCCAATGGCAAAGAAAGAAATAGAAGTAATAGACCGTGGCGGTGCAAAAACTGTTGCAAAAAAAACATCTGTGGTGACCCACGCAAAGCGCGTGTTTTTGGCGGTTAGTATACTGTGGTTGGCATTTGTTGCTGTGGCGCCACTGTACGTGAAATCGCACTATGCGTCCCCAATCAAAAAGTCTATTGTTGTGTCAATGTTTTTTGACCTGCAGCGCAATATTGTTGAACAATATGAAAAATTACTTGCCGGAATCAAGAACGCAATTAACCTTGAAAAACCTGTAAAAGTTGCGATAGATAAAGTCAAAATTGTTGAAAAACAGGTGGATAAAGTGACAAACACAACCACCAAAGCCAAAGAACAAACTGCCAAGGCAAAAGAACAAACATCGGGTGTGCGTGCTTTAACTGGACTGGCAAACAAGTTTGGGGTCAAAACCGATGCGGTTGACAATGTTGTTGATAAAGCAGACGGCGCAATCGGCAAAGCAAATGCCGCGGTTGACCAGGTTGATAATGTCGCAAAAATGGTAAATGAAAAACTGAGTGGCGTGGAAAAAGAACTGGTTCGCGTGACCCAGTTAGAAGTTGATAAAATGATAGATGAAGCCATTAAAAAGCAAATTGACAAGAATTCTGGCGGCTTGGGAACGACACTGTTGACCAACTATGGTATCCGGCATGTATATCCATGGCGTCCGTCTTCATGGCCGGTTGCAACCAAGATATATAATGATTTGGAAAAATCTAATCTTGGTGTGGTTCAGATTTTAACTAACACAGTTAATAAATATTTTGGCTATGTCGCATGGGGATTGGTAATTGCGGCATGGGCGGTGGGGCTGTATATATGGTTGTTTATGTATAAAAAGTACAAGGCCACCATTGCGCCGTTCATTGTATGCCCACGGTGTGGACATGCATTTGCGGACAAACGCACGGCGATGAGTATGTTAAAGG
Source organism: uncultured Alphaproteobacteria bacterium (assembly GCA_905234465.1). Taxonomy (GTDB): domain Bacteria; phylum Pseudomonadota; class Alphaproteobacteria; order Rs-D84; family Rs-D84; genus Enterousia. Next base: position 11,855 of record CAJOHU010000025.1, read on the forward strand.
TGTTGCAACCGTGGAAATGGTTTTGATTAATTGCCCCGTAAGGGGCTTTTTTATATGGGATATTTTTTACTTGCAAAATAATTTTTTGTATGTAAAAATAGACCACGCAAATGCGAGCGTAGCTCAGTTGGCTAGAGCGCAACCTTGCCAAGGTTGAGGTCGAGGGTTCGAGCCCCTTTGCTCGCACCAAAGTTTTTTATTAGAAATCCGGGCATTTGCACCGGATTTTTTGTTTTATATCGCAAATTACCGGTGCGAATAATGTTTTGAATTTTCAACATTTTTTGCTTT
>CAJOHU010000026.1 GCA_905234465.1 uncultured Alphaproteobacteria bacterium
GCAGGTGCTCACTTTGTTCGCACTGGGTCCCGGCCTTCGCCGGGATGACGATTATCTGGAATACTAACCCTTGTTCCACGAAGCCTTGGCGAAGTGGAATCAAAAACGGTGGCGAACGCCACCGTTTACTAACCACTAACACTAGCCACTAACCACTATTACTTATTCGTTAACTGTAATTCTATGCGGCGATTACGTTGCATACTTTCACGGTCTGTACCCAATTCTATCGGGTGCAAATCGCCAAAGCCACTTGGAATTAACCTGCGTGGTGACACGCCGTAATTAATCAATTCGTTCGCAACCGCCGTCGCACGCAACAGTGATAATTGCATATTGTCGCGGTATGCGCGATTTCCCGGCACAACAGGCATTTTGTCTGTATGACCGTCAACGCGCACGATCCAATCAATGTTTGACGGTATCTTTGATTCAAAATCTTTAATTACATTTGATATCATGCGCAATTGATTTTTACCCTCAGCCGATAATTTATAAGACCCGGTTGGGAACAAAATATCACTGGATACGACAAACCTGTCTCCGTCTGTTTGGACAGAATTGCTTGTCCCCAATGCCTGTTTCACCGCACGATAGAATTCAGATTGATACTGTTTCATTTCATTCAATTCTGCGACCTTATCCGCCAAAGCCTTGTTCAATCGGGTTGACATTTCAATATATTTTGCCTCTTGATCTTTTGCAGATTCTTCCGCCGCCGCCAACGCCGCATTCAATTTTTTCAATTCCGCCATATATTCCGCAGACTGTGTCGCCATTTGTTCCGACATTTTTGATTCAAGTTCTGCGCGTTGTTTTTCCAATTCTGTCAACTGTTGTTTTGCGGTCAGTGCCTGATTCAACTGTTCACGCAATTCAGCCATTTGTGCAGCGGTTTCTTCATCACGGGTCTGCAACTCGTTAACCTTGTTTTCGTACGCCGTGATTAAGTCAATAATAGATAAGTCTTTGTTATCCAAATCAGTCTGTGCAGATTCCAACCGCGCGCGTGCTTGAATCAACAAACGCATCGCTTCGGCTTCGTCAGCCGTCATTTGACGAATCTTTTCACTTTGTTCCGCGTTCGCCTGTTTCAATTCTGCAATGGTTTGAACACCTGTTCTTTTATTAAACACACTGGTTGTTGTCCATAAAAAGACAAACACTATCAACAAGAATATCAATATAATGACCAGGTTAGAAAACAAATCAACAAACGCCGGCCATGTGTTAGTTTTATTACTGTTGAAATATCTGTTCAGCATTTTTCTCTCTCTTAGTTTTTAAATTACGCTTCTATTTTTCTGTCTATACTTCTTACTGCATTACTGATTTTATCAAGCCCAGATTCAATTTTGGTCCACGCACCATTTTCAACATGTGCGACCCCTGTGCGCGATGACAGAAAATCTTCCAATTTATGAAAAATCGCACTTTGTGCCAACTGCATCTGTAATGCCAAGAATCCGACAATCAAACTGCCCCCAAGACCAAGCAGCGAACTTGTAAACGCGGTCGCCATGCCGCCCAATGGTCGTGTCAGTCCTGCCTGCATTGTTTCCATAACCGCATCATCATTGAAATTCAAATTACCAATTAACTCGGCAAAACCCCCAACCGTTAAAATCAGTCCCCAAAATGTTCCCAACAGTCCCAAAAACACCAATGTATTCACAACATATCGCACAGATTCACGATCATCTTCCATTCTTACCAGAATCATATCCAGTATCCCGCGCAATCCATCGCCAGTTAACTTTTGTGGTCGCGTGCGCAGCATAACCGCAACCGAATACAGCAACCGCGGTGGCATCTTTATCCCGCGCGCCCCACGTGTATACGCGTTTAACCAACGATATTCAGGTAATAATTGAAACACCTTAATAAAGCACAAAATGATTCCGAATAATGTTGTGCCAATAATAATCCCGTTAAGGTACACATTTGCAACCGAAATTGCCAAAAACATCCGATAAAACAATATAATACCACACAGCACAACCGCCGTAAACAATGCCATACGATTAAGGTTTTTATGAAAATTATTCATAGTACTTTCTCTCGCTATGATTACATCATAGAAAAAATTCGCGCGCCATGTCAACAGAGATTATATTGATAAATATGGAATTTATACAAAACACTTGATTTTTTGTAAAAAATTGTAATAATTGCGTCTGTTCCTGCCGTAATCAATGGTGATGACGGCTGACTAAACCAAAGGAAATAAAATGGCTTACTATGAAAGTGTCCTGGTTTTTCGCCAGGATTTGACCGAACCGCAGGTCAAAGAAAAAGCGGGAAAATATGCAGCTGTCGTCAAAGAATTGGGTGGCGATGTAAAATCAACCGAATTTTGGGGATTAAAAAATCTGGCGTATGTAATTCGCAAAAATCGCAAGGCACACTATGTTATGATGAACATTGAATTACCGGGCGTGGCGATTGCTGAATTGGAACGTCGTTGCCGTATTGATGAAGATGTCATCAGATACCTGAATGTACGTGTTGAAAAATTAGCAGATGGTCCATCCGTAATGATGAAAAAGAATACCGAGGAGGCAGAATAATGGCAGTTCGTGCAGCAATTTATCGTAAAAAATCTAACCCTTTAAAGGGCAAGGTTATTGATTACAAAGATGTTAAAATGTTGAGCCATTATATCACAGAACGTGGTAAAATTGTGCCAAGTCGTATAAGCGGCGTTTCCCAAAAAGATCAACGTCTGTTGACCCGTGCAATTAAACGCGCACGTCATTTGGGATTGTTGCCATTTGTGCGTAATAACATTGGATAATGATATTTGGGTATAACCCTAACTTACAACCTAAGGACAGATAAAATGAAAATTATTTTAACAGAAAAAATTACACGTTTGGGAAACATTGGCGATACAGTTGAAGTGAAAACTGGATACGCACGCAATTTCTTGTTGCCTAATAACAAGGCACTGCGTTGGTCACGTGAAAATGTTGCATTGTTTGAAGCACAAAAGGCTGAATTACAGGCACGTCACGAAAACGCGAAAAAGGCCGCCGAAGCCAAGGTTGATGCGGTCAAGAACGCAAAAATGTACATGATTCGCCAGGCAGGTGATACAGGGCAATTATATGGTTCTGTGTCAAGCCGCGATATCGCACGTACATTAAAAGAAATTGCGAATATTGATGTTTCTTCCGCCCAGGTTATGTTGGGTTCACCAATTAAATCTGTGGGTGCGTTTGATACAAAAATCGCGCTGCACCCGGATGTAATTGTTCCAATTAAGGTTTATGTTGCCCGCACCAATGATGAAATAGAAGCTTTGGTTGCCGGTAAAGTTCTGACTTTTGGAACAAAAAAGGTTGAAGAAGAACCAAAAGAAGAAACAACCGTGGCGGACGAATCTGAAAAGTCAGAAAATGCCGCACCCGAAGAAGTTGAAAAATAATTCTTGGGTTCTGATAATATAATGCCCCGCGAAAGCGGGGCATTTTTTATCGTGCAAACATTTCATACAAAAATCCCCGCACTTGGCGGGGACTAACAAACGAGTATTATTATTTGCCCAACGCTTCTATGATTTGATCATATGGAATTGCGCCAGGGAAAGCACGTTCGCCGATAATCAGGTACGGTGTACCACTGATATCAAACTGTTGTGCCAAATCACGCACATTCTTTAATTCGCGTGCGACAACTGGTCCTTTCATATCACGTTCCAATTGTGCAGTATCCAGACCGACTTCGGCGGCCAACGCCATAACGTTCTTCTGAACCTTTTCACCCAATTTTGAACGATCTTTCATATCGTCTGGGGTATAGTATTCTTTTTCCATTAACTTTCTATCCAACGTAGCGGCTTTTTCGTTGCTTTGTAATTTAGCCGCGATAACAGCCCTGGCTGGTGCATCAGATAATTCGCCATGAATAGAAAAGTTCTTTAACACAATGCGAACATCGTCACGTGATTCCATAACGCGCGCCAATTCACTGTGAACGCGGCGGCAATATGGGCATGAATAGTCAGACCACAAGAATATTGTGTGTTTCGCATCTTCTGGGCCCCAAACCGGTGCATCTGCAATCATTTCACCCATGTTGGAACGAACATAGGAACGAATCGCCTTGTTCTTTTCGGCGTTTTGTTGTTCTTGCATAGACACGACCATTTCTTGCAGTATCATAGGATTCGTGTGCGTCAAGTAAATTGGCATATACAGACGGCATACGCATCCGGTAATCAAAAAGATTGCAACCAATTTGATTGTTTTCTTGATGATGATTGATGAAATTGTCGGTTTCTTGCCATCGTGTTTAACGAACATGCCGCCAAACAAAAACAGCGCGATGCCAACAATCAGAACGATAATTGTCCAAAACATGTTTTTTCTCCTTTTATTGTTGAACGATTTTATCTTAGAAATTTTTTTTGCGATATGCAACAAATAAATGAAATAAATTCTTAATTTTTTTTATGGGACAACATCGTCCTGAATACCGGGACAGATGTGCCAACCGTCGTGCATATGTTTTCTAAAAATCGCAATGTCGTATTTAGTGAGATTGGTAATCTGTACAATTTTGATAAATATGGTGCGGCACAATCATCGCAAACCGCGCGTCCGGTTTTGGGCGACAGATAATTCAGATTATTTGTTTTGCCGCACCCCGAACAATGTGATAAATCTAACGCATATCCCAATTCACGCAACAGACATATTTCCCAATTCAGATATTCTTGTGCCACATCATTAGTATTTGGCATATTTGTTATTAATTTAATTGTGGCATCATACAGTCTCGTATACGATTCGCGTTCGGGTAACATAGTACATATTAAATCAAATGCAGAATTCATGAATGGCAATAAATTTGCATTATTCATAATTGGTGCCGCCAGATTTTTATCTATTTCCCAATGAAACACGCCCAATGCAGAATCCAATCGCGCGTTCCATGTGACATTTCCAATTTGTCCAATCAGGGGTTTGTTTGTACGCGCCACAATCGCGCCCCGCATCATTCCAGACATCACACCAAAATTGCGCGAAAAAATTTGTGCAATTGCGTTTTTATCATCAAACGGTCGCAGTGATATTAAAATTCCATCTGATTCCAATTTCATGATGGAAAGTATATAGTTAGTTAGTGGTTAGTGCAAGTGGTTAGTGGTTATCCGCCTTCGCCGCTAATCACGTAATTCGTTTTTGTTGGTGCGAATAATGCTACGGCGAGACTTCGTCCGCTTTCGCTTCGCTGCAGCGAGATTTCGGTGTTTCCAGATAGCCGTCACACCGCGGAAGTGCGTGATGACGGATCTGTAAACAAACGATAAAAACGGGTGGATGCCGTGGTGGAACAAATTTTATATTTTGTCGGCAACATATTATGTGATATAATATATTTAATTAGTAAGTGTACACAATGAAAGAATTTTTATGTATTTTGTTGTTTATGTGTATTATGACCACTTCCGCGTGGGGCGCAACAAACTGTCGCCATTTTGTGCCTACGGGGGGTGAAGATACAAGCCAACGCGCATATATTGAACGTAAACGGTCTGGAGAGTTTTTTTATTGTGGTGAACATAGTGGTGATGACAACGGTTGTTCAAATAGAGTGGACGTTTGGGCAAAAGGGGGCAGTGGTTTAGGATTTTATACTTGTTATGTCAGTGGCAGTGGCTCCTCAAGTTGGGCTTATACTAATCCAATTTCTTGGATTAGTGATTGCACCAATGATCCCGAAACAGAATATTATGGGCATAATATGCTTCCGGAAACAGACGGCACTTATTGGTTTTTTTATGATTGGGATTCGAGATCCAATGGAGGTGCTATACATCAATGTAAGATATCGCCCAGTACGGTAGACAGTTATCTGAGCGAATGTGTGTCCAGTGGCGGAAGCAAACATGGCATTTGGTGTAGTTGTTATAGCCCATATGAAGATGATGGACCTTATAAATGCAGACTTGCCGCGAAGTATGGATATAAACCATGTAACAGTGATGCTGATTGTGTGAGAATAGATAATACGAAATCGCCATATCGGCATTCAACGGCGTGGCGTTGTTGGCAACAAAATCCGGGTGTAAAGGTGTGTACACCCAAGGCGTGCGAAAATGGTTGGCATGTCACAAATGGTATTTGCAAACAGGACGAACAGCAACAACAGGTGGTATATGTTGAACCCGGCGTACAACGCCAAAACCACCAACAACAGAACCCCGTGCAACCCAGCCCAAGCCCCACAACCAACACACGACGGCAGCAGTCATGTACCGACACGGTTTATATGGATGAGCATTGCCAATGTACACGTGTGGCGGAAACAGTTAATTATGGGGGCAAATGCAAATGTGTTGATTTAAATAAAGAAATTCAAAATGGCAAATGTGAATATACCGCGGCATATCGTGCAAGACTTAGCACAGATATTGACAATATTTATAATACATTAAAATCAACCGCGGCGGGTTTTAAAAAATCTGAATGGAAAGACAGCTTGGGCAATTTCAATACCGCCCGCCTTGCGTCCGACAGTATTGCCGGCGTTGTGTTGGGCACTGTTGGTGGTATCGTGACCGCAAATGTCATCAAAAAAGCCCAAATCAAGCAAGGTTTTGAAGATATCAAATGCTATATCGGTGGACAATCCATCGCGAACTTTGGCGATGAATTTGTTGTTGGTCATTAAAAAGTATGTTTGTTTTATGCCGCCTTTTTGGCACCTTGGACAATTTCAACCGGCGGTTTTTTGCCCAATACCACATCTTTATCTATCACAATTTCTTTTAAATCAGGTTTATCAGGTGCATTAAACATCGGTTCCAATAAAATCTTTTCCAAAATACTGCGCAATCCGCGGGCGCCCGTCTTGCGCGCCAGTGCCATTTTTGCAATTTCGCGCAATCCGTCATCGGTCACCGTCAATTTGACATCGTCAATTCCCAACATCGCAACATATTGCTTTACGATTGCATTCTTGGGTTCTGTTAGTATTTTTACCAGCGCATCTTCATCCAGTTCGGTCAGTGCCGTCACCACAGGTAAACGTCCGACCAATTCAGGAATAATTCCAAACTTTACCAAATCTTCGGGTTGAATATCATTCATATGATTTTGTGCTTCGCGTTCTTGTTTTGATTCAACGGTTGCACCAAAACCGATTCCGGCGCGTTCACATTTGCGATTTGCAATGATTTTATTCAATCCGTCAAATGCACCACCACATATAAACAATATTTTGGACGTGTCAATTCGTACGGTTGCTTCGCCCGGGTGTTTGCGTCCCGCGCCACCGGCAGAAACATTTGCGATGGTGCCTTCTACCAATTTCAACAATGCCTGTTGTACACCTTCGCCGGAAACATCGCGCGTCAAAGACGGGTTTTCAGATTTACGCGCAATTTTATCAATTTCATCAATATAAACAATTCCGCGTTGCGCCTGTTCAACATCAAAATTCGCATTATGTAATAATTGTGTCAAAACACTTTCTACATCATCGCCGACATATCCGGCTTCGGTCAAAGTTGTCGCGTCCGCAATAGCAAAAGGTACGTCCAAAATCCGCGCCAATGTCTGGGCAAATAAAGTCTTGCCCGTACCCGTGGGACCAATCAGCAATACATTAGATTTCTGAATTTCTACATTAGAAGACAGTGTCACATTGTGCCGTTTATAGTGATTATATACCGCAACCGACAATGTGCGTTTTGCAGAATCTTGACCGATGATATATTCATTAAGAAAATCATAAATTTGGTGCGGTGTGGGTAATTTTTCTGCATCTTTGGTGACTTCGGTGCGCATGTCGTCCGCCATAATATCGTTGCACAGTGCGATACATTCGTCACATATGCATACATTGCGACCACTGACCAATTTTTTTACTTCATAAACAGCCTTGCCACAAAAACTGCAAAACTGATTTTTGTTTTCCGATTCAGATGTTTTTTTATCGTCACTCATCGTGCGCACCCCGTATGATTATTTATTTGCGAACCAAAATATCGTCAATCAATCCGAATTTTTTGGCAGATTCAGAATCCATCCAGTTATCACGTTCCATCGCATCAAACAATTCTTTTTCCTTGCGTCCGGTGAACCCTGCCATTTGCTTAATCAACAATTGTTTTGTCTGTTTAAATTTCGCGACATGAATTTCCATATCTGTCACTTGACCTTGGGTTCCCGCCATAGGCTGATGAATCATAATCTGGGTGTTTTGCAGACAAAAACGTTTACCCTTTGCACCCGCCGCCAAAATTACAGAAGCCATTGATGCAACCAATCCCATACCAATGGTTGATACAGGTGCCTTGATATAATTCATCGTGTCAATGATTGCTTCCCCAGCCGAAACATCACCGCCTGGTGAATTTATGTACATAGATATATCGGCATTCGGATTTTCTGATTCCAACAATAATAACTGTGCCACGATGGTGTTCGCCATGCCGGTTTCAATTTCGCCGGTCACCATAATAATTCTGTCACGCAACAGACGTGAATAAATATCAAACGAACGTTCACCACGTGGTGATTCTTCTATTACAACAGGTATCAAAGACATAATCTATCCTTATATTTTTCTTTTAATTATATCACAAAAAAAGGTATTAGCAAACGCAAGGGGCAATTATTTCGCGACCACGACCATCGCAGTACGCAGAACAGTGTCGCCAAACATGTACCCGGCTTGAAGTTCTTCAACAATCGTGTTCGGTGCAGTATCTTTGACGTCAACAACCTGAATTGCGTTATGTTGAATCGGGTTCAAAACTTTCCCCACAGATTCTATGCGCGTAATACCGATTGAATCAAACGCTGATTCCAACGCCCGCGCCATAGACTTAATACCCTCGTCATCGGGCGTATGCTTTAACGCCGCAGCAACCGCATCTATCACCGGCAGAATTTTTTCTGCCACCGACATCGCCCGCGCCCGTGCGCGCGATTCTGAATCAATCGCCGCGCGGCGACGCGTGTTTTCTAATTCTGCGGCGGTGCGCAGGTATTTATCGTTCACATCTGCCAAAGTTTTTTCTAATTCTGCGATGCGCGCATCCGCCCCAGATTCTTGTTCTGGAATCGGTTGTTCCGGGGCGGGGGTCGCATCATCTAATGACACTTGTTCAACTTTTACTTGTTTATCTTCCATGATGATTTCTTTATTTTTGTTACTTTACATTCTGTATTATAGGTATGAATTCGTCCGGTTTCAAGGATGCGCCACCAACCAATACCCCACCAACATTTTCAATAGATATAATATCTGCAACATTTCCGGCGTTCACACTGGCACCATACAGAATCGGGGTACCGTCTAATCCCATATAAGACAAATTGTCGGCAATAACCCGGTGCGCATGTGCGATATCATCGGTGCTGGGGGTTATTCCTGCGCCTATGGCCCAACGGGGTTCATATGCGACAATTATTTTGTCTTTTACATCATTTGGGATAGATTCACGCACCGCAGCGGTAATTACATCCATTGTTTTGCCCGCACGCTTTTCATCCATAGTTTCGCCGACACAGATAATAGGTATAAGTCCGTTATCCAGTGCGCGCGCCGCCTTTTCACGAACAATATCGTTGGTTTCATCGTGATACATGCGGCGTTCACTGTGCCCAACAATGACATATTTTGCACCCGTTTCTGCAATCATTGCGGCGGACACTTCCCCGGTATAGGCACCGCGTTCATGTGAACTGACGTCTTGGGCACCGAACGAGATTACATCAGATGTCTCGCCCAACATTGTAAAAGGCACACACAAAACAACGCGGTTTTCTGTCTTGATTTTTTCAGTTTTCTGAATCATATCGCGCAAAGAAGCCCGTGACCCATTCATTTTCCAATTTCCGATAATAAATTTCATTTTTTTTCCTTTTTTCCGTTGATTTTTTACGATTTGTTCTGCTATGTTATCGCAAAAGGGGATAAAATGCTAGAATATTTACGCAATGCGGCAGATAAACCTGTCGCTAAGGTTTTGATGGGGATTTTAATCTTTTCATTTGTTGGTTGGGGTGTTGCCGAATGGGTGTTTGGGCTTACATCTTCGGACACGACGATAATGCGCGTCGGTGGCGAAAAGGTGTCAATTAACCAATATACTAATATGAAGTCTAATGAATTGGCGGCACTGTCGCGTGATGCTCAGCGTAAAATTTATACAGACCCAACTGCGATGTCTGCGTTTCAAGATGGCGTGATTAAGAAAATTGCATCTATTAAGCGGGTTCAGTTGCATGCCGATGATTTGGGATACGTGGTGTCTGACCACCGAATCGCAGATGATATTCGCGCAATTCCGCAATTCCAAGAAAACGGAAAATTTTCACCCATGGCTTTTGATGTTGTGCTGCGAAATTCTGGGCTAAGCGAATCGGATATTGCAAATGATATTCGTATGCGCACGTTGGCGGGTATGGTTGACACACCGATTCAGGCAACAATGAAAACGCCGCGGTTCGCGGTGCGTGCGGCATATAATGCACGTGGGGCGCGTCGCGATGTTGATGTGGCAACGGTGAAATTCGCGGATTTTAAGGTGAAAACCCCGACCGAATCGGAATTGATGGAATTCTATAAACAGAACCCGCACCGTGTGATTGAAAGTCGCGATGTGTCTTATATTGTGCTGCCGACAGAAATGGATAAGCCCGATGAATATGAAAAAAATCTTAAAATCGCACAAAAAATGGAAGATGATATCATTGGTGGTGAAACTTTGGCAGCGGCGGCGAAAAAGTATAATGCCAAATTCAAGAAACATGAAAAAATAAGTGCAGACAAATTGCCAAACGACAAATTGTTTGATAATACGATGATTGCACGTGTTTTTGATATGGATGCCGAAACAGAAAGCGAAATGATTGAATCACACGATGGTTTTGTCATTGTTCGGGTTGATAAAATTACCCCTGCGCATGATGCGGATTTCGAATCGGTAAAAAAAGAATTGGCGTCTGATTGGGCACGCGCGGAACGCCGGAAATTGGCATATGTTCGTGCAAATGAATTGTTGGTTGGTTTGAACCGTGACGGCAAATTGGCAAACAAGAAAACATTAAGTGTTTCACGCACGGATGGTGCGGCGCCGTCGGTCTTGGTTGCGGCGTTCAAAAATGAAATCGGGCAAAATGTGATTGTTGAAGATTCTGACGCGTTCTATGTGATGCATGTTGCAAAAGAAAAATTGCCCGATGCAGACAACAAGAAAATTGATGCGATGAATGCGGATGTTTCCAAAATGACATCTGCACATATTGCCGCAGATTATAACGCATATTTAGAACGCGAATATCCTGTCAAGATAAACGAAAAGACATACAATCGGTTTGTGAAATAGCCAGTAATGTAAGTGGTTAAAACGGGTGCGGATGCGCCCGTTTTTTATTATAATAGTGGTTAGTGTTAGTTTCCACTTCGCCAAGGCTTCGTGGAACAAGGGTTAGTATTCCAGATAATCGTCATCCCGGCGAAGGCCGGGACCCAGTGCGAACAAAGTGAGCACCTGC
>CAJOHU010000027.1 GCA_905234465.1 uncultured Alphaproteobacteria bacterium
CAATGATTACATTGTAACAAAAAGGTACCTTTTTGTTATGCCCCGAAACCGGCAAAAATTGGCGAACACAAAAAGTGGCTGCATGCCACGGAATCTGAGGCGTTGCGGTAAAAATTAAAAAAATTAAAAAAAGCGTAAAAAAGGGGTGGACAAAAAGGTACCTTTTTGTTACAATGTAATCATTGGAAATCAAGGGAAAGGGAAGTATCAGATGGGTGTCAAACGCATATTTATCGCGATGACCGCAATTTTTGCGGCAACTGCGGTATTTGCGGATAATTCCGGTGTGACCAGCAAGAAATATGTAGATGACCTGATGTCTGGATACCAGGGTAAATTACCCGGGTCCGGCGCAAATAAACTTATGATATATGATGATGAAACCGGCATTGGTGAAAAATCCATTGAAACAACGCTTGTGTCAAATGCCACCGGTGTACCGACTGTTGGTGCGGTTAAGACGGGTTTGGACGGAAAACAAGACACAATTACTGGCACGGCGGGTTATGTAATGACGGGCACCGACACCCCCGGCGATGTTGGCGAACGCGCGATTTACAGCGCGAACACAAATTACACCGATTCATTGGTGACGGCGGAAACAGTAAACACCGGTGTTATCAATGCAGTAAACAATTCTTTGCGGCGCGTGAACGAGAATGGCGAATTAGATAACAATGGTACATTGTGGGAAATCTCTGATACTGTAGTGGCACTTAGTTATTTGCCAGATGGTTATACCCAGTTGGAATGGATTGAATCAAACGGAACTCAGTATATTGATACGGGAATACAATCGACAACATCCACATTTTTTACTCTTGAGGTTATGTTTGCAAGTCGGGGAACGGGTTATAGATTTTTTGGTAATGGCTCCGGTGGTGTATTGGTTGGTTTTGGTACATCTTCTGGCTATTTATACGTAAACAACACTACAAATGAAGTGTTGAATAGGTTCGGTTTTTTTAATAAGAAAGCAATTATCACTTATTCTGGAACAAATGTTAACATTAATGGGTTAGATTATACTTGTTCCCCTGCAGGCGCAAAGAACACAAACATTTATATCAATGCCAGAGCAGACAGTTTAAATTCCCGTGTTGGTGCCGGCAAGTGGTTTAGGGTTAAAATAGGTAATAGTTCGGGATTACAAGGTGATTTTGTTCCGGCAAGCTTTGTTGAAAATGGTCAAACCGTTGTTGGTATGTACGATATAGTATCCAGACAATTTTTCCGGGATGCCGCCGGTGGAAACTTTATTGCCGGTCCGGCGGTGGCGGGAAATTAAATTGATTATTTTACAACACTGAAATTTACAATGGTGGTGGCGCCCGTATTGTCGGTCGCGCGCAGAATGTGATCGCCCATCGGAACTTTATATTTCAACGTTTCGCCGCTTTGGGTGGAACCCAATGTTTTATCATCTAAGAACCAAAATATTCTTCCGTTCGCATTTGTGGCAAGCCCCATAAATCCCACTGGTTCGTAATCATAATCAGATGTTATAACAACCTTGGTGTCTGATGTTGGAAATACAACAATCGGGGCGGATGTGTCATCCGGTATTTCATTTATATCGCACCCAGGCATAAATGCCGGTGCGGTTTTGCGGCGCACGCCCGCACGCCGAAACATATCAAGATATTCTGCATCCCAAAATTCGTATGTTTCCATGTGCGTAGTCTTGGAATCGGGTTTGCATGCACGCAGTCCGGTCTTGTTGTCTATGGCGATTTTGCGGTGTATCGTGTTCCGCGTAATTGGTGATTTGCCCGGGATAAAGTACGCCGGCGTTTTTTGGGGACAATATTCACCCGCGATGTTGCCGCCAATTTCACACATTTCTATTTCAATAATGTTCATGTCATCGTGCAGAAAATTATTGTTCTGAATTGCGTGGCCCGTGCCGGAATAATATGTGGCAACACTGTTTGCCAATGCAAAGTATATCGGCGCCGCCGCGTGCGCGCCACTGAATGCGTTATTCGGTTTGCCGTCAAAATTTCCAACCCATACAACTAAGACAAAATCACCAAAAATTCCCGCCGTCCATGCATCACGATATGACGAAGATGTGCCTGTTTTCCAATAGTGCTGAATCGGTTTCAAATCGCCGCGGGTGAATGGAATTTTCTTAATAGGTGCGGGTTGATGCGCCAACATATCCAATGTTATAAAAAACGCTTCGGGCGAGAGCAGGTGGTTAATTACATCATCTGGCGCATCCGTTTCCAGACGGATTTTTCGGTGCGTTCCAAGGTTCGCCATCGTGGCATAAATATTTGCCAATTCAAACATTGAAACTTCTGCACCGCCAAGGGCGATTGATATTCCATAATGTTCCGGCGATTTCAGATTGGCAACCCCCACATCATTTAACAATTTATGAAAATTTTTTACGCCTAATTCACGAACAAGGTTTATTGCCGGAATGTTCCGCGAATGTGTCAATGCATCACGCGCCAATACGGGACCATAAAATTCACTGTCTGAATTTTCGGGTGCATACACGCCAAAATTAATGCGCGCATCCCGCAACAGACTCATACCATGAATTAAACCAGAATCAGCGGCGGCGGCGTAAATAAGTGGCTTTAATGTGGAACCGGGGCTGCGTCGCGCACGAACACCATCGTTTTCCCCGTATATGTCGCGGTTGAAATAATCAGCCGAACCAATATATGCCAAAGTCTCCATCGTTTTATAATTTATCAAAATCGCCGCCGCGTTTGTTATGCCGAATGATTTTCGCGCAGAAACTTCTTGGGTCAATGTGCGTTCTAATCGCTTCTGTAATTGCAAATCAAGTGTCGTTGTGATTTCGGATTTATAATTCCGTATAGTGTTCATAAAGTTCGTAAAATGCGGCGCAAAAAATGGCAGTTCGGATACACTGTGAACATTTAACGGCATAGACGCAAAAGTTATTAAATCAATGTCAGATGGATGTTCAGCAACCCATCGTGAAACCAGATTCGTGCGCATGTGTTCAATGTTTTTTATCCCAAGTTCTGTGTTCAGACCGCGCTTTGTTGGGTTTTGCGGAATGGTTGCCAAAGTGATAGATTCTATTTTTGATAAATCGTGTGCAGATTTTCCAAAATATATTCGTGACGCAGATGCGACGCCTTCAATGTTCCCGCCGTATGGTGCCAAATTCAAATATGCTTCAAGTATTTCTGATTTAGAATAAAACAAATCAATATAAATTGCCGCGGCAATCTGTAATAATTTGCCACCGATGTGCTTGCTGGTCAAATCGTACTTTAACCGCGCAAGTTGCATAGTTATCGTAGATGCCCCAACCGGATGCGGATTGCCGGATAAATATTGGCGTGCTGCGCGCAGCATAGATATCGGATTAACCCCCGGATGATGATAAAAATGTTTGTCTTCATACAGAATAACCGCGTCAATCATGTGCGGACTTATTTCCGTCAATGGGGTATATATTCTGTATTTGTCATCCGCCGATAGTGTTAATCGCAATAAATTTCCGTTTCTGTCGTAATACGCGCGGGAAAAAGATACATCTGATAATAAGGGCGGGGTAAAAAATGCAAATATTGTCAACCACGCGATAAATACGGCGCCGCAAATAACACCAACCTTGATTAATCTGCGTTTAATCTTTTGCATTTGAAACCGTAAATGTTCGTGTTTCACCTGTCGCGCGCACCGCCGAATTATACATATCCATAACCGTCACAGGTGGTACAGTAAATTCGCCGCTGGCGGTTAATTGCGCTCGGTAAGTGAATGTTGACACATCACGTGAAAGTGGTGCGAATATAAGTACGCGATCTTCACGAATTTCATTAAACTCCATGTCCCCAGATACTGAATCAGATATCGGCATAAACCCACCAGGCAGCAGGTCAGATATAACCGCATTATCAATTCGTGAGGTGCCACCACGTGTGCGCGCAATAATCTTGACATCCACAATATCGCCGATATGTCCAGAATTTATGCGTGCGCCATTGGCATCGTAATATTCACGCGATATTTCAATGCCATTTGATTCAGAACGGACTGTACGCGGAAATCCCATTGATACAAGGCTGAAAAATGCAGGGTTTTTAGATTTGCAATCGGAACAATTTATCCGCAATTTATCAAAGTTATTCGGTATTTGCCAAACCACATTTTCATTTTGCACCGTCCGGGGTAAATCAGAACCATCAACCGATACCGATAACGTTTCTGGAACTATATTTGATTTAGATGTCGTATCTGACATCGCAACCACAATCGCCGCCGCCGTAAATGAATCATAATCGCCAGCATTGATATATTCTTGAATGCTTTTAATGGTGCGTTCCGGCATAGTGTCAAAATATTTCCGCGCAATGAATACATACATCGCATCAGATGCGACCGGATTGTTAAACATGCCATCGTATAAAGTATCAGAACCCGATTTATATTTTGAAACCAAATTAAAGGCTTTATCTGATTGCTTTAACATTTTATAAGATGCCGCAATATATGCACCAATAATCGTGTCAGACCAATTTGATAAATTTTCATCCATATATTCGTTTAATAAATCTATATAACTGGTTGTGACATAATCATTAAGACTTAAAACATAAATCGTAAATGCTTTGGCATGTGCATCGGCAACAGATGTTGTGCGTTCGCCGGCATATGTCCGCAAGAAATCTGTTGCGCGGGCAAACATTGATTGCGGAACATTAAATCCGGCACTGCGCGCCATGGTTAAAAAGTTCACTGCGTACGCCGTCAAGTAAGCCGTCGTCGGGTCATTGTCGGCAACTGATGCGCCGTCAGACCACATGCCAAACGAACCATCCGTATTTTGCCGATTTGACAATGTTTGAACGGTATTTATAACAATCGCATCAGATTTCGCACGTGTGGTGCCAAAAAATTCATTTTCGGGCGCAACCACATATGGTAATGTGCGTGATATTAATTGTTCTGTGCAATCAAAATCATAATTTGCCAAATACATAAACATCGGACGCGCCAATACCGCCGGTGATTTTGATATGTATAATGTGTTAACCGCCCCAGAATCATACAGCCCAAGGTTTGGATTTTTTATCGTTGTACGTCCAGAATTCAAAACATCAGTGCGGATTTCTGTACGCATCATTGCCGCGGGTCGTACAGATAATTCATGTGATGTGCGGCGCGCCGCCACAGGATGATTTTTGGAATCAAATAATGTCGTTGATACATCCAAACTGCCCGTGCCGGGTGTGTCCGCCGCCATTGCATTAAACGTCCACAGACGTTCCGTGTTTTCGGGCAAATCTATTGTCCCAGATGATTTTTCAATTGGCAATATTTGTCCGCTTGCGATGGCATCATTTCGCGCCGTTGCCGCGGTTCCAGATTCTTGGGTCAAATTAGATATAATCGTATTCACGGTAAATTTATCATTTGGCGCAACAAATGCGGGCGCCGATACAGAAATAATAACAGGCGATTGAACGTTTACAGCGGTATCAGCCGCGCCAATGCGACCAGGTGCTGCGGATACAGCATAAATACTTACCGCACCATTAAAATATTCTGGAATATCAAATTTGACGGTCTTTGGAGTGTTTGCGGTGGTGTCTATTATCCCAGAATAAAATGCAACCGGTGGTAATGTCTTGCGACCAAATGGATTGGTTAATGGTGTGTCTAAACCGCCGAAATCGCCGTTATAATCGCTGCCGCCTATTTTTGCTACTTCGCGCAGCACATTGAATTCAGGCAACAACAATGATAATATCTGATATGTTTCAACCTGAAGTGCGGCTTTTTGGAAAAAGTATTTCAATGGGTTTGGTATTGAATAATTCGCAACCTGTAATATTCCCGTGTTAACAGCAAACAGCATAACCCGTGAATCAGTATCAGTCGTAATTTCAATTGGCAATTTATTGTCGCGGATTGTTTTTGGCGCGTTCAATTTTACATTGATTTTGTGTTTGTCAATGCTGGTAGAAAACGGTGCCACGGCATATGTGTATGGTGTTGTGAATATATCACGGCTGTTGATGTCACGAACAAAAGATACATTTACATAGCCTGTACCTTCAAAGTCTGATGGTAATGTGATTTTCTGGGTTGATGATGTTGTGTTGGTGCGAAACCAACGGTGGGCATAAACGCGGTCGCGTTCAATGGTAATAAGACCCGTGCCGGTATATGGCGCAGTAATGCCAATGTTTATTGTGTCGCCCGGTTTGTATGACGCGGCATCCAATTTTATTTGTAATTCAGCACGTGAATCTGAATTTGGTTCTGTGTTTTCATCTGCGGCAACAAAGTATTCTATGTTCGCCAAAATGTTGTCGTTTGAATCCAATAATTGAATATAATATGTGCCACCATTGGATGTGTTTAATTTTATATCTGAACCGTTTTTAGAAATAGAAATCTGAGACTCAGCCACAATGACATCATGTGATGTTGTTTGATATTTATAATGATTATCATAGTCTTTTAAAAGACTGGTCAAATTTTCGCGTTTAATCAATTTCATGGTGATGTCGTCCGCATCAATCGCGTGACCATCAGAATCAATTGCGATTAACTTAATGTTATGTGTGGAATTCCGGCCCAAATACATTAAATCTGATTCTGATTTATAACCAATTAATTTACTCAAATTTGATACACGTGAATTTATAATTGTCTGAATGCTTTTTCCGTCGCCGGCTTCAAATCCATTTATGGTAAGATTCAGCATATATGTACCAAATGGAATTTCGCGGTTAAAATCTATATTGATTTCTGCATTGCCATTTTCATCTGTTCGCGCATCTGCGGAATCAACCGTGAAAGTTTGAACGCTGCGTGCCGCGCCCGCAGCCATGCCAGATTTAGAATTGAAATTAGATGTGAATTTATAATTTTTGTAATCTGGGAATGTAAAATCAACCGGCCGAAGGGTTGCGTGCGCAGAAACCCGGCGATTGGTTGCGGGTGTCCCGTACATGTTATTCAAAGACACATGTACGCGTAATTTGTCCGGGGATACCCATCCGTCTGATGATGCGTTATCTAATTTTGCGATTATTTTCATTGTGTCGGGGACAAATTCTTGAACCATGAAATTCCCAGTGCCAATGGAATCCTGGATATGTCCGCGACTGTTCAGTGTGTATATATTAATTTCATATCGGCCAAGTGGCGCATCAGTTGCCAATTTGTGTGTAATATCAATCATACCATCAGATGGCACGGATATTTTGCGATCCAATACGGTGCGTCCACGCGGGTCAGATATTTCAATCTTGACCGGTATGTTGGATACAGGAGTAAATGTTTTGTTTTCAATAATCGCGCCAATGGTCAGTGTTTCCCCAGGCCGATAAATTCCGCGATCTGAAAATACAAAAGACTTTAATGGCGTGTCCATAACCGAATATGTGCCACCGATATCAAATTTTGAATATTCGCCCGCCTGGGCCATGTCGGCATAGTACGGAATAAATGAAACATCAGAATCGTGACGTGCAACAATCGCAACCGGTTCTTTTTCGTTACGATATTCGTCGGCAGAAAATCGCGGAATATCAACCCGACCGGTTGCATCCGTAATACCCGCCCATATTGGGTACCCGTTTCGGCCAAGTACATTTATGTCAATATCCGGGGCAGGCGTGCCATCAGATAAATACGACACAAATACAACCGATGACCGGTCAAGATTTATCTTGCGAATAATACCAAGATTCGTCAGCAATATTAATCGCGCATCACCATATTCAGCAGCGTTTTCAGAAGCGCCTGTTTTAATAATAAATATTCCCGTCTTGTCTGAATATGTCCTGTCAAGATATTCACCAAGATTCAATGCGGCATAATTTACACGATTTTTGGCTGTGTCAGAAAATGGGATTTTCTTTTGAAAGACACTTGCCATGTCATAGGCATCAAAAATCCATGGCGCGCGAAATTCTAAATCGGAAAACAGATTGTATGTCTGGGTAATAAGGTGGTTTATTGCGTCCGATTCAATTTTATATAAATTCACATATGCCGTATCAACCCCACCGCGCGCGACCAATGCCAATTTCTTGTCGCCCGCCAAAGAAAGCAATGCGCCACGTCCCATAATTTTGACACTACGTTCGGGATACGCGACAGAAATCACGCGACTTATACCATTCTGGGCGACAAACCCGTTCGCAGATTTAATGTCGGGTTTAATTGTCACATACAGATAACGCGGCACATTATCAGATACATCATATGCGAATGCATACTGATATGTTCCAACAGGGTTCACAAAGTTTGCCTGGGTTAATTTTATCTTTTCAGATTTCTGAATAACATCAGAAGTTATTTCATCGTTGTTCCATGTGTGTGGGTCGGTTGTATCTTCGTCATTGTCTGCGTTGCGTGGCAACAGGTATGCATCAATGTATTTGTTCCAATTTGTTTTTTCAGCAACAGCCGATGTCATATCTATTAGAATCAGTTGTTGCGGATTTCCGTATTTATCATCTGCGGTAATTGATGACAGATTTTTAATCTTAAAGAAATTATCCGCAGAATCTATGGTTGCGCGCGCGGTGATTTTATTGGTATGCGATTTACCGTCCGCATCATAAATTCTATTAAGTTTTAAACGCAGTATACGCGTACGGTCTGTAATATCTATTGGTGCAGTGCGGATGATTGCGGTTCGCATATATCGGTCTATTTTTACTTCAAAATCCAATTTTTCCCCGCCAAGCGACATTGATACTTTATCTGTGAAATCGCGCGTCTGAATTGGATAGTTAAAAGATATCACCGCAACACCAACCACTGCGCGTTCACCATCCGGGGCAGGGTATATATTGAATAAATCAACAGTGGCATGGATTGGTTCGGTTTTGAATGTTATGTGGCGACGATTTGGTTGCACATCGCGCGAAAATATATTTTTACCGATTTTAACATTAAACTTTGTTGCGGCGGGCCAATCGCCATCCGGGGTGAATTGCAGTGTGTATGGATTAGAAACAATCCATGTTCCACGTATCGCAGGTGAAATCTTGATGTTTTGCGCCAATTCTGTGCGCGAAATATTGGTGTTAAATGCCGGCGCGCCCGGCCCCGATGCATAATCATAGGAAATTCGCAGGGGTGTGGCAGGAATAATATCGCGATTATTATTGGCATCCGGCGCATCATTCATAAGTATTGCCGATTTATCATCTGCAAAATGCGCCGCCATGGGCGGGACCACCGATACATCTAACTTGGTAATATGATTTTTTGCGGATAAAAAATGAAACGCACACATGCCAATAAAGACAGTAATGGCGACGATAATAGTTAAAATCTTTATCACGCGTGATGCAAAAAAGCCTGTTTTCTGTTGCATGGGTGTTTTTCTCCAATCCTTATGGTTTCTTATATTAGAATATAAATATAAAAACACAAGTTTTTTGTTCGGAAAATTATCATGGCGAAACATTAAAAAATACTTGCTTTTTTGAATTTTTTGTCATATTATGTCGGCACGTGCCGTTGGCGCGAAGAACACAACCATCGTGGGAATTTCTGTCCGTATTACGCGGTTTTACATCCCCAGATGGCGAGGATAACAACAGAAATAAAAGGATAAATCATGGCATTGCCAACATTTACTATGCAGCAATTGATGGAAGCTGGTGTTCATTTTGGACATCATACCCGTCGTTGGAACCCACTTATGACACCGTATGTTTATGGGGTCAAAGATAAAATTCATATTATCAATTTGAATAAAACTGCGCCGTTGTTACATCGTGCATTGGTTGCATTGGAAGCGATTGCCGCCGCCGGTGGCAAGGTTCTGTTTGTCGCAACCAAGCATCAGGCCAAAGATATTGTCAAAGATGCAGCGGAACGTTGCGGTCAATTTTATGTAAATAATCGCTGGTTGGGGGGTATGTTAACTAACTGGACAACAGTATCACAATCTATTCGCCGTCTGAAAAAGATGGAGGCAGATATTGAAAACGCCGATAAATTGGGTCTGACCAAGAAAGAAGTTGGTGTTATGACCAAAGAAGTTGCAAAACTGCGCGATATTTTCGGTGGTATTTTGGATATGCATGGCATTCCTCAGGTTATGATTGTTATTGATGTGCCACGTGAAATGAACGCGGTACGCGAAGCAAAAAATCTGGACATTCCGACAATCGCGATTTGCGATACGAATGCTAACCCAGAAATGGTTGATTATCCGGTTCCGGGTAATGATGATGCGGCACGTGCAACACAACTGTATTGCGATTTGTTTGTTGATGCGATTTTGTCTGGGATTGAAAAACGCCTTGGCGGCGCGGCGGGCAAAAAGGCGGAATCAAATATGAACGATGAACACGATGCGATGGAAGATGAAATGAAAGATAAAGAAATGAAACAGAAATCCAAGGCATCCGAAGCACGCGCAGAACGTCGTGAAAAGTTGGCAGAAAAAGCGGACAAATAATTTAATAATTGTGGATGCCCAAATCTAAATGGGTATCCACACCAACAATTTTTATCAAAAGGGGGAAGTTATGGCAGAAGTTACCGCAAAATTAATTCAAGAATTACGTGAAAAAACATCCGCGGGTATGATGGATTGTAAAAAGGCATTGGTTGAAACCAATGGCGATATTCAGGCGGCAGCGGATTGGTTGCGTCAAAAAGGTATTGTCAAAGCGGCATCTAAGGCGGGGCGTGTTGCGGCGTCTGGTCTGGTCACTGTTGTAAAGTGTGACAATATGGGATGTGTCGTAGAATTGAACGCAGAAACAGACTTTGTCGCGAAAAACGATAAATTCCAGAAATTGGTCGCAGATGTCGCGAACAAGGCTTTGGAATTGTCGGGCGATTTTGATGCAACATTGGCGGCGGTCAAAGATGATATCGCATCTACAATCGCGACAATCGGTGAAAATATGAATTTACGCCGTATTGCCAAGGTTTCTGGACAACATATTTTCAGTTATATTCACAACGCATTGGTTCCGGGTATGGGGCAGATTGGTGTGGCGGTCGCGATTGATGGCGATTCGGATAAAATCGCCGAAATTGGTCCAAAAATTGCGATGCACATTGCCGCGAATAAACCGGAATTTATGACAATCGCTGATGTTGATCCGGCGGCGGTTGAACGCGAAAAGAAAGTGTTCATTGAATCGGGGGCAACCGCAGGCAAACCAGAAAACATCGTTGAAAAGATGGTAAATGGTCGTATTCAGAAATACTATGCCGAATCGGTTCTGGAAGAACAGCCATTTGTTATGGATCCATCAAAATCTGTGAAACAGGTTTTGGATGAAGCCGGTGGCAAATTGGTGGGCTTTGCGTATTTTGTGTTGGGTGAAGGTATTGAAAAACGCAATGATAATTTGGCTGAAGAAGTCGCTAATATGTTGAAATAGTGGTTAGTGTTAGTGGTTAGGGGTTAGTACGGTGGCGGTCGCCACCGTTTTTGATTCCCCTTACCTATAATAGTGGTTAGTGTTAGTTTCCACTTCGCCAAGGCTTCGTGGAACAAGGGTTAGTATTCCAGATAATC
>CAJOHU010000028.1 GCA_905234465.1 uncultured Alphaproteobacteria bacterium
AGGGAAGTATCAGATGAGTATCAAACGCATATTTATCGTAATATCCGCAATTTTTGCGGCGTCTGCGGTATTTGCGGATAATTCCAGTGTGACCAGCAAAAAGTATGTAGATGACCTGATGTCTGGATACCAGGGTAAATTACCCGGGTCTGGTGCAAATAAACTTATGATATATGATGATGAAACCGGCATTGGTGAAAAATCCATTGAAACAACGCTTGTGTCAAATGCCACCGGTGTACCGACGGTTGGTGCGGTTAAGACTGGTTTGGATGGAAAACAGGATACAATCACCGGCACGGCGGGATGTGTTATGACTGGTACAGGAAACGCCGGCGAAGTCGGCGAACGCGCGATTTACAGCGCGAACACAAATTACAGCGATTCATTGGTGACGGCGGAAACAGTAAACACCGGTGTGATTAACGCAGTAAATTCGTCACTGATTCGGGTGAATGAACAAGGCGCCCCAAGCGACAGCGGAACACTGTGGGAAATTAATACAAGTTTATTTGCATTGGATGTTCGTCTGCCATTACGGTATCGGCAGGTAGAGTGGTTACGCTCAACAAAAGGTTTAATTATTACAGGGTTCAAAACCAAAGATACGCAAAATATCAAAGCAAAGTGGATGAGAGTCAGTAATTATGCACAGTATGTATACTTTTCAGATGCGGCATCATCTGGCACTACAAATACAACCGCTTATGTTACAGGTACTAGTAGTTCTGGTGGTAATTGGCGATTTGGCGGCGCAACCCAACCATTAACTTTTTCAAGTAACGTGTTATATGAGACTGTACAAAATAAAAACGGTGTATGGGCAAATAATGCACAAATAGCAGAATATGAAGATGTTAGTAGTTTTACTTCATCAAATGACTTAAATATACTTGGTGCCGCAAGTACTTCGCCTATTCGTTTGTACTCTTTACAAATTGAAGAAAACGGAATTAAAACACTGGACATTATACCAGTACAAGATGTTACCGAAAATACTTATGGTGTGTACGATTTAGTTAATGGCATTTTCTATACAGATGCAGGGGCTACATTTACCGCCGGACCGATATGCGTAAGTCCGAATTTGTTTGATAAAACAAATGGTGAATATATAAATGCATATGTGCATGCAGATACTGGTATGATTACCCAGGGTACAACTCAATACTGTTTTGTTGTTCCTGTGCAGCCCAATACAACATATGTATTAAGCGGCATGTCAAGTGCATCAACATGGGGGGCGTTTCCAAATAAAACAGTCGGCACAACCGCCACTACGAAAATGGCAGGGAACGGAAGCATAACAACGGGACCGAATGACAGGTATTTGATTGGTATGGCGTATGCAACAGGCACACAATATGATTATCGTGATACATTACAAGTAGAACTCGGTTCCACCGCGACCACATACCGTCCATATGGTGAAAATATCTGTGATTAGTGATAGATTACTAACTGCTAACCGCATGGCAGAATAGTTTCCTGTTTTTTGTATATGTGTGGTGTGATAAAATTAATCCAACCAAACAAAAGGAAAAATATGAAACGTTGGATTCAATTTATTATCGCCATGGTGATTTCTTTCTTGCCAGGCATATTTGGAATATTCTTTACGCCGCATGGGGATGGAAATGTCTGGTATATGGCGTTGGAAAAAACGGGTCTTACGCCACCGGGATGGGTGTTCAGTGTCGCGTGGACTATTCTGTATTTTCTGATTGGTTGGGCATTGTACTTAATCATAAAGCATGCGAAAAAACATTCAGAAAAAATGCGCGCATATGTTTTGTTCGCCATTCAATTAGTGTTAAACGCGCTTTGGCCGTATGTGTTTTTTGGTCTGAATATGCCAGGTTTAGCATTGGTCGTATTATTGGTGTTGTTCTTGGATGTCACATGGATGGCGCGGGCGTTCTTTCAACTGGATCGTCGCACAGTATACATGTTAATCCCATATATGTTGTGGTTGATGTTCGCGTTCTATATGAATGCCTATATTTTAATGATGAATTAAATCTTTAAAACCTTGTATTCGGCATCGCCGGTGTTAAGATAACGCAGCCCCAATTCTTCCACGTAATCGGGGCTGTAGTTTTCCAGTAAATTTATGTGACGGTCAATTTTTTCTAATTTTGTCTGTTCCGCAACCAATTCTTTGCGTTCTGTGTTCAGATGCCATATGTTCGCAACAAAACTTGTCACATTTACATCGCCCCAAAATATGCGGACAAACATAAACAAAGCAAACAGCGCAAAAAATATGCCGACCTTGCCGTGAATGCCACCAACCCACGCGCGCCCAAGAAAACCAAATAAATTTTTGATTTTGTCTTTCATACGTGCCATTATATCACAAATGTTAGACAAGAATCAAATTTTTGCTGCGCCGATGGCGGGAATTTCTGATTTGCCATTTCGGACAATTATTCGGGACTTTGTGCCGGGTCTGCCGGTGATGACCGAAATGATTTCTTGTCATTCGTTGGTGGAACAGCATAAAAATTGCCTGCGGAATTTTGAAAATTATGCTCGTGAAGGTAATGTTGGAACCCAAATTTTTGGTTCAGTGCCGCAATTAATGGCGGATGCTGCACAGATTTTGGCGGATAATGGCGCGACATGGATTGATATAAATATGGGGTGCCCGGTGCCAAAGGTTGCAACACGTTCGGGGGCAGGGGCTTTTTTAATGCGCGACCACAAATTGGCGGGTCAGATTATAAACGCGGTGGTGCGTGCGGTGAAAATACCTGTGTCAATTAAAACACGTTTGGGTTGGGATGCGGACAGCATGGATTGGGCGAATTTAATACACATCGCCGCCGATAATGGGGCGTCGTGGGCAACACTGCATGGGCGTACGCGCGCCGCCGGGTACAGCGGTGTTGCCGTTCACCCAGAAATAAAAAATATGCCGATTCCAATTATCGCAAATGGGGATATTAAATGTCGCGCAGATGTTGATTTTGTGATGAAGTGCGGATATGCCGGCGCGATGATAGGGCGCGCAATGATGGGGCACCCATGGATTTTTGCAGAAATCTTAGAAACAGGTGAAAAACCAAAAAATATCGGCGCGATTGTATTAAAACATCTGAATTTGATGATAGAATACTATGGCGCGCGTGCCGCAATACCAATGTTCAGAAAGCATTTGGCGTGGTATTCCACCGGAATGCCAAATTCATCAGAATTTCGTATCAAAATCAATCAGATAACTGATGAAGATTTAATCCGTGATGAAATTTTACAATTTTGGGGTTGCGCATAAAAATATATCGTCTATTATGTGGTTATAAATAAAGAGGCAGATATGGCAGAAGATATTAAAGATATGAAACCAAATGCAGAAATGACAGCCGGGGAAATTTTGCGTGATGCCCGAACAACTGGGCGTCGCAAACGTGAAATACCAACAATCGCAAAACAGTTGTGCATACGCGAAGAATTCTTGGAAGCGTTGGAAAATGGTGATTACACCGTTCTGCCAGAGGTTGTTTATATCCTTGGGTTCGCACGCAACTATGCCATGGAATTGGGGGTGGACCCAGATATGATTGTGGAAAAAATAAAGCACGAAATGGGTTTGATACCAAATGATGCGGTGGATGCGCCCCAGGTTCAGCCGGAAAAAACCGAAACAGTAAAACACACTCAGAAAACAGAAAATTTTATTCAGAAATTAAATAATGTCAAAGATTCTAAGGCGTGCCAATTTGTGGTTAAATATTGGAAATGGTTTGTTGGTGGTCTGGTTTTGGTTATCGTTTTGGCAGGGATTATGTTCTTGCTGATATCTCCATCGGGCAAGAAGCATACCGAAGCCGTCGCAACAGTTCCGGTTGTCAGTAATGAACCGGCATATCAACAACCTGTGCGCGAACGATTCGGTACAGAAAATCGTGAAAATGCCGAAATAATTTTGCAGGCCGCCCAGGAATCTTGGGTCAAGGTTGAAGATGCGCGTGGAAAAACTGTGTTCAGTCGTGTATTGGTGCCGGGTGATGTGTACTATGTACCCGCAGGCAGTAAAAACAAGGCAACTTTTGGAAATGCCGGTGGGGTTGATGTATGGGTGCGTGGGGAATTGGCACCGGATGTCGGGGCAGATAATACCCGCAAAACAGGCATTGTTTTGGATGCAGATGCGTTATCCGGGGTAAAAAAATCTAAATGATGATTTTTCGCCGGCACTGTTGAAATTCCTTATAAAAGTTCTATATTCTATATCACTATGAGTGGCGTTATAAAAGTTCGTGGCGCACGCGAACACAATCTTAAAAATATTGATTTGGACATACCAAAAAATAAATTGGTGGTCTTTACAGGCGTATCTGGATCTGGGAAATCATCATTGGCGTTTAATACTATCTATGCCGAAGGTCAACGCCGGTATGTGGAATCTTTGTCCAGTTATGCACGCCAATTCTTGGATATGCAGAAAAAACCAGATGTAGATTTAATAGAAGGCTTGGCACCAGCAATTTCTATTGAACAAAAAACCACATCTAAAAATCCGCGCTCTACCGTTGGAACTGTGACGGAAATATATGATTATCTGCGGTTGCTGTGGGCGCGTATAGGTGTTCCACATTCGCCTGTGACAGGGTTGCCAATTAAATCACAAACCATCGCAGAAATGGTTGGGTTGACAATGAATATCCCTGCAGGTACGCGTCTGTACATTATGGCGCCATTGATACGTGACCGCAAAGGTGAATACAAAAAGGAATTGGCTTTTTTGGTCAAACAGGGGTATCAGCGTGTGATTATTGATGGTGAATTGTATGATTTGGATGCGACACCGGCACTGGATAAAAACAAAAAACATAATATATTCGTTATCGTTGACCGTTTGCAGATTCCAAATATGGGTGCGTCTGAATCTGATATGGAAGAATTTCGTTCGCGTATGTATTCTTCGTTTGAGGCTTCATTAAGATTGGTGCCCGGGTCGGTATTGGTGCGGCGTTTGGATACAAATGAAGATGTTTTATATTCACAGAATTATGCATGTCCGGTCAGTGGTTTCGCCGTTCCAAAAATTGAACCAAGATTATTTTCATTCAATGCACCCATGGGGGCGTGCAGTGCGTGCGATGGTTTGGGCGTACAGTTAAATATGTCGCCTGATTTAATCATTCCCGATCCATCGCGGTCTATTCGGGATGGTGCAATCGCGCCGTGGTCGCGTGGCGGAATGCTTAGTCAATTTGACCACTTGCTGGACGCGTTGCACAAACAGTATAAAATTCCATTATCCAAACCGTGGCACACATTGACCCAAGAACAAAAAGATATTGTTCTTTATGGCACAGGTGACAAACCAATTAAAATAAACTGGAACGGGTTTATATATGAGAAACCTTTTGAAGGTGTGGTGCCAAATATTGAAAGACGTTGGCGCGAATCTGAATCAGAAGCCGTGCGCGCGGAACTGGGCAAATATCAATCGGAAAAACCGTGCCCAGTATGTCACGGAAAAAGATTAAATATCCAAGCACTGTGCGTAAAAATAAATGGTGCAGATATTATTGATGTCTGTGATAAGTCCATAGATGATGCTTATAATTGGTTTGTTGATTTACCGAATCATTTAACCAAGCAAGAAAATGATATCGCAAAAATGGTGCTGCGCGAAATTACTGATCGTCTGTTGTTTCTTAAAAATGTGGGGCTGGGATACCTTACTATGTCACGCATGGCGGGAACATTGTCGGGTGGCGAAGCACAACGAATCCGTCTTGCGTCCCAGATAGGCAGCGGACTTTCAGGTGTTCTGTATGTGTTGGATGAACCATCTATTGGTCTGCACCAAAGTGATAACGATAAATTGTTGGATACATTAAAAATGCTGCGCGATAAAGACAACAGTGTCATTGTCGTTGAACATGATGAAGATGCAATGCGTAATGCGGATTATTTAGTTGATATTGGACGTGGCGCGGGTGTTAATGGTGGAAATATCATTGCGGCTGGAACTCCGGATCAGGTTATAAAAAATAAAGATTCGTTGACGGGACAATACCTGTCGGGGAAAAAGAAAATTCCTGTGCCGAAAAAACGCAGAAAGGGGAATGGGCAAACTATTCGCGTTGTGGGCGCGCGCGAAAATAATCTTAAAAACATAGATGTTGAATTTCCATTGGGTAAATTTATCGCACTGACGGGGGTGTCGGGGTCTGGCAAATCTACGCTGTTGTTGAATACTTTATATCCGGCATTGATGCGTGCATTGTATAATTCTAAAATTGAATGCGGGGCGCATGACGTTATTCGCGGAATGGAAAATGTTGATAAAGTTGTGGATATTGACCAATCACCCATTGGGCGCAGCCCGCGCAGCAATCCCGCCACATATACCGGTGTGTTTGGAAATATTCGTGATTTCTTTGCGGAATTGCCAGAATCAAAAGCACGCGGATACGGTCCCGGTCGGTTTTCGTTTAATGTCAAAGGCGGCCGGTGCGAAGCATGTCAGGGTGACGGTCAAATAAAAATTGAAATGAATTTCTTGGCAGATGTCTATGTTGAATGCGACAAATGCCATGGTACGCGTTATAACGAAGAAACTTTGGCGGTAAAATACAAGGGTAAATCTATTGCAGATGTTCTGGATATGACTGTGGATGAAGCGTATCGTTTCTTTATAAATCATCCGCAAATTAGTCGTAAATTGGAACTGTTAAGGCGCGTTGGATTGAACTATATCAAACTGGGGCAAAGTTCATTAGATTTGTCGGGCGGGGAAGCGCAACGAATAAAACTGTCACGCGAATTATCGGCGCGCAGCACCGGTCAGACGGTTTATATTTTGGATG
This sequence comes from uncultured Alphaproteobacteria bacterium, assembly GCA_905234465.1. Taxonomy (GTDB): domain Bacteria; phylum Pseudomonadota; class Alphaproteobacteria; order Rs-D84; family Rs-D84; genus Enterousia. The sequence continues at coordinate 6,828 of CAJOHU010000028.1, forward strand.
AACCCACCACGGGTCTGCATTTTGAAGATATTAAACAGTTGTTGAATGTTCTGCACGAATTTGTAGAGCAGGGAAACACTGTTATCGTTATTGAACATAATTTGGAAGTAATCAAAACCGCAGATTGGATTATTGATTTAGGTCCGTCGGGGGGCGCGGGTGGTGGAACGGTTGTGGCAACCGGCACCCCAGAACAGGTTGCGGCAAATCCAAATTCGCTTACTGGAAAATATCTGCGGCGGTATCTGGACAAATAGTTTTTTATCGCATAACATACATATAAACATAATCAAAAAAGGAGAACGAAAATGTTTGGTTTCGGCAGAAAGAAAAAACAGGAACAAGAAGTTTTAGATAATGAACCCAAGGTGCCAAAGGGTATGAAAGAGACCGCGGAACGTATGATGTCTGGTCAATTTGATATGAATGATATGTTGGCGCAATTAAAGCAGATTAAAAAAATGAGCAATTTTAGCGGATTGCTTAAAATGGTGCCGGGTATGTCGGGCGCAGTCAATGCCATGAAAGAAAAAATAAAAGACGGCAGTGTTGATGCACAAATTAAAATACTGGAAGCGATGAGTGCAACCGAACGTGCCGATCCAGAAAAAATCTTTGCAAATGCCAAGGCGCGTATCGCAGAAACTGCGGGGGTGACGGTGCGCGATGTTGAACATATTATTAAACAATATCTGAAAATGAAACAGCAAATGGCGATGATTCAGCGCATGGGGGGAATGGAGGCAGTAATGCAAAAGATTCAGCAAGGTGGTGTGCCGGGCGCAAAATAACAAAGGGTAAATATAATGCCAAAATATAACGATATAAAAACAGAGGCGGTATACGGTGAAAAATCGGGAAAATTTTTAGGTTGGCGGTTATCATGGGTCATTGTGACAGATTATTATGATATAGACGCTTCACGATTTTTCAAAGAAACATGGTTCCGGAACAGTTATCGGGCGATGTGCCGTTTTCAAAGAAAGTTGTTAAAACGCAATGAAAATACAAAATAAAAAAATTGCGAAACATAAATCTTCTGTTGCGTGGTTAACGCGCCAGGCGTCTGACCCGTATGTTGCGCGCGCGCACGCCGATGGATATCGTGCGCGGGCGGCATATAAACTGATTGAAATAAATGAAAAATATAAATTTTTGAAAAATGGGCAAACGGTTGTAGATTTGGGGGCGGCGCCGGGGTCTTGGTCGCAATTTATCGCGCGGACTTTTCCGCGGACAAAAATCTTTGCGATGGATTTGTTGGATATAACGCCAATAAATAATGTTGAATTCTATCAGGGTGATTTTACAACAGATGCGGCATTACATTGGTTAGAAGACAAACTTAAATTGAAAGATAACACCAATGGCGTGGTTGATGTGGTGGTGTCTGATATGGCGCCCAATACTGTTGGACACCAGAAAACAGATCATCTGCGCCAGATGGTGTTGTTGGAATATGCATTTGACTTTGCGTGTCGTGCGTTAAAACCTGGGGGAACTTTCGTCGCAAAGTCTTTTACAGGTGGAACGACAAACGAATTATTAAAGCAAATCAAAGAAAAATTCGAATCGGTGCATCATGTGAAACCGAATGCTTCGCGTCGTGATTCTGTGGAAATGTTTATTGTTGCGTTGGGGTATAAAAATAAGTTATAATATGGATGTATAACACATACCAAAGGGGAAAAATATGGCAAAAATGAAAAAATCAACACGTCGGGTCGCATCTGGGACTATGACCGGGTTTGGAACGGCAATTACAAATTTCTGGACGGGGTATTTTGATTTTATGGGGCGCGCAACACGCAGTGAATTTTGGTTTGGAATGCTGTTTGTGTTCATTGTTAATTGGTTGTTTGCGTGGTTGGTTGGTGGCATGGTCGCAACCATTGTTAGTGCGGTTTTGTTTATCCCAACAATGACGATGTCTATTCGTCGTTTCCGTGACGCAGGCATATCGGTGTGGTTGTATATTATTCCTATGTTGTTTATCTATGTTGTTCCGATTTTCCGTGGTGCGGCGTGGTATCGGATGATGTCTTTTGATTATGTATCGTCTGGGATGGCGGCGTATTCATTGTTCTTTATTGCGTTTATGATATTCGGTTTAGTTGTGGCATGTTTGCCCAGCAGACGATAGGGATAGTTTCCACTTCGCCAAGGCTTCGTGGAACAAGGGTTAGTAAGCGGTGGCAAATGCCACCGTTTTTTGTTGGTTTCCAGAGAATCGTCATCCCGCGGAAGCGCGGGACCCAGTTCACAGCGTTGCTGTGAACTTGCGTCGCAGACAGTAAATGTTTGCCACCGCATCGCGGTGACAAATCCCCGGCGGGGCAGGTTTACCGCGCTGCGGTAAACTGGGCACCGCCCTTCGGCGGTGTGACGATTTAACACTAGCCACTAACCACTATCACTAACCACTAATCCTGCGCGGTTGAGTGGAACAAAAAGGTACCTTTTTGTCCAGGCTTTTTTTACACTTTTTTTAATTTTTTTTATTTTTCCCGCAAAGCCACAGATTCCGTGGCATACAGCCACTTTTTGTGTTCGCACATTTTTGCCCAAAACACGAACGAACAAAAAGGTACCTTTTTGTTACAATGTAATCATTGGAAATCAAGGGAAAGGGAAATATCAGATGAGTATCAAACGCATATTTATCGTAATATCCGCAATTTTTGCGGCGTCTGCGGTATTTGCGGATAA
>CAJOHU010000029.1 GCA_905234465.1 uncultured Alphaproteobacteria bacterium
GCAAATACCGCAGACGCCGCAAAAATTGCGGATATTACGATAAATATGCGTTTGATACTCATCTGATATTTCCCTTTCCCTTAATTTCCAATGATTACATTGTAACAAAAAGGTACCTTTTTGTTACATCGCGATTCGGGCAAAAATGGGCGAACACAAAAAGTGGCTGTGTGCCACGGAATCTGTGGTGTTGCGAAAAAAATAAAAAAAATTAAAAAAAGAGTAAAAAAAGGGTGGACAAAAAGGTACCTTTTTGTTCCACTCAACGGTGCGGAATTTCTTACTAAATTGTGAACATTAATATTATGCCCAGTCCGGCGATGACAATCGCCGCCGCAGTTAATTGCCAAAAGAATTTCTTTACTATCGTATTTGCGCGTTCTTGGAATCGCCACAGCAAATACCCCATAATCGCAAACCGTCCTGTGCGGAATACCGCCGACAACCCCAAGAATAAAAATGCAGGAAATCCCATAAAGCCCGCCGTTATAGCCATCAATTTATATGGAACTGGGGTGACAGCAGTCAAGAATATTATAAATACGCCGTGTTTAATAAACAGGCTTTGTGCCAATTCAAATTTTTCCATACTGGCGAAATTCTCAATCAGCCATATTCCAACCGAATCGAATAGCCACATCCCAATACAATATGAAATTATTCCGCCGATAATTGACCCAAATGTTGCCGCCAATACCACCGGAACCGCGCGCTTTTTGTTTGCGATAATTGGGGGAGTCATAAAAACTTCGGGTGGAATGAACAAGAATATAGATTCACAAACCGTCATCAGAAAGACCAGCCATACGTATGTCCTGGTATCTGCGCGTGATAATAGGTATTCAGATAACTTCATTAAAATTTTCCTTGACCAATTTATAATATATTATACCGTTAGATTATAAATAAAACAACGGAAACATACATGCCAAAAATAAAATCTGATTCAAATCGCAATGAACGTGTCGCCGCCAAGGTTCAAACTATTGTCGCAGAAATTCTGCGCGATAATTATTCTGATGACCCGATATTATCTGGCGTATCATTGGTTGGGGCGGTTGCACGTGGGGGATTGCAATTCGTGCGGTTATTCTTTTATTGCCACACAGACGACATAGATTCGGTTCAGCGCAGGTTGGATATAGAAACAAAAACGATTCGGTTCCAAATGGGACAAAAACTGGATCAAAAGTATGTTCCACAAATAAGATTTTCGTATGATGACACACTGGAACGTGCCGCAAAAATTGACGAATTGTTAAATAAATTAAAATAATTTACTGCTTGCGTATCGGACTATACGAGTGTATCATTGCCGCAAGTAGTGGTTAGTGTGAGTGGCTAGTGATAGTGGTTAGGGGTTAGTAGAATGAAGTCGGTGAAAGAACTGAAAGTTTATAAGATGGCGTTTCAAATCAGTTTGGACATATATAAACTGACCGAACACTTTCCACACAGTGAACTATTTGGGTTGGTTTCTCAGATGCGGCGGGCGGCGGTTTCTGTGTGTTCTAATTTGGCAGAGGGTTGTTCGCGCGGAACCACAAAAGAGTATGTGCATTTTGTGTATATGGCAAAAGGCAGTGCGTCAGAATTAAGTTGTCAGATTGATTTGTCTGTGGCATTGGGGTTAATAAAAGAACCATTTGGAAATAGATTAAAATGTAATTTAGAAGAGGTATTAAAGATGTTATCGGGATTAATAAATAAACTAACCACTAACACTAATAACTAACACTAAAATGAAACAAAGTCATATTAGAAACTTTTCAATCGTTGCACATATTGATCACGGCAAATCAACATTGTCTGACCGGTTGATTGAATATACCGGTGGATTGGAATCGCGCGAAATGAAGGCACAAGTATTAGATTCTATGGATATTGAGCGTGAACGCGGAATTACGATTAAGGCGCAGACTGTACGGTTGAATTATCGTGCCAAAGATGGCGAAGTTTATCAATTAAACCTTATGGATACGCCGGGGCATGTTGATTTTTCTTATGAGGTGTCACGCAGTTTGGCGGCATGCGAAGGCGCATTGGTTTTGGTTGATGCGACCCAGGGCGTTCAGGCGCAAACTTTGGCAAATGCTTACCTTGCGCTGGATAACGATTTGGAAATGTTGCCGGTGCTGAATAAGATTGATTTGCCATCCAGCGATGTTGATGCGGTACGCGCCCAGATTTCAGATGTTATTGGATTGGATGCGAATGACGCGTTGGCGGTATCTGGAAAAACGGGTGCGGGTATCCCAGAATTATTGGAAGAAATCGTTCATAAATTGCCGGCGCCATCGGGTGATGAAGATGCGCCAACACGGGCGTTGTTGGTTGATTCTTGGTATGATTCTTATTTGGGTGTGGTTGTGTTAGTGCGCGTTGTAGATGGAACATTGCGCCGTGGTCAAAAAATAAAATTCATTGCAACAGGGGCGGAATATACCGTTGAAAAAATCGGATATTTTACACCAAAAATGGTGAATACCGATTCGCTGAATACCGGGGAAATCGGATTTATTATTACAGGAATGAAAACCATTCATGATTGTCGGGTTGGTGATACGATTGCCGATTCGCGCGCAGATGTTGACGTGCTGCCGGGATTTAAACCGTCTGTGCCGGTGGTGTTTTCATCGTTTTTTCCGGTTGAATCTGATGATTATCCAACATTAAAAGAAAGCGCGGAAAAATTGGCATTAAATGATGCGTCTTTTGTGTTCACAACAGAAAAGTCTTCTGCATTAGGTTTTGGGTTGCGTTGTGGATTCTTGGGTTTGTTGCATATGGAAATTATAAATGAACGGTTGTCACGCGAATTCAATCTGTCGTTGATAAATACGGTGCCAAGCGTGTTGTACAAGGTACACCTTAGGAACGGTGAAACTGTTGATTTGGAAAATCCTGCAGATATGCCGGACATAACCAAAATTGAATCTATTGAAGAACCGTGGGTGCGTGCAACAATTATGATGCCTGATAAATATATGGGTGGAATTATGCAGTTGTGTTCTGATCGGCGCGGGGTTCAAGAAAATATTTCATATGTTGGCAATCGGGCGGTGTTGGTTTATCGGTTGCCGTTGGCGGAAATTGTGTTTGATTTCTATGACCGGGTTAAATCTATATCTTCGGGATATGCATCATTTGATTATGTTGTCCAAGATTATCAGCCGTCTGATTTGGTCAAGGTTTCAATTTTGGTTAACGAAGAAAACGTGGAACCTTTGTCTTTTATGTGTCATCGGTCCAGTGCGGAAAAACGCGGACGGGCAATCGTTGAAAAATTAAAAGACCTTATACCACGGCATCAATTCAAAATACCACTTCAGGCGGCAATCGGTGGAAAAATTATCGCGCGTGAAACTATCGCGGCATATCGCAAAGATGTGACGGCGAAATGCTATGGCGGGGATATCACGCGTAAACGGAAACTTTTGGAGAAACAGAAAGAAGGGAAAAAGCGTATGCGGACTTTTGGTAATGTTGAAATACCGCAATCCGCATTTATTAACGCACTGAAAGTATAAAAACAAAAGGAACAAAAAATGAAAGTAATTCAGGAATATAGAAAACTGTCTGCAAATGTCAGAAAAGCAAGAATTCGTTTTAATAATTACAAAGATGAAATAACTTCACATCAAGAAATATATGATTTGAATGACGAAAACGCTTTGTCTGCGTGCATAACCATGTTTGATAAAGTTAGATTGTCAAACGGTCAAATTAATGACGAAGGCGGATATACGGTTCAATGTGAGCATTTATTTGATGGTCAAACATTTTGTAAAAACTGTAATTTTGCGCGAGGCGATCTTTATAGATATGCATATGTAGAATCAAAAAAAGAATTGGATGATGCAATTACTGCACGGCGTGCATTTGTACGAAATTTATTTAAATTTAACAAACGTGCTAAATAAAAGGATATAGAAATGGGAAAAATTAAAGAATTGCTAATCAAACGCAAACAAATGCGTGTGGCGTATTCTGAAATGAAGGACGCGCAAGAAAGAATCACTTGTTACCCGGACGCCTATTATCTGCATTCAAATGAAGATGAAAATATTCAGGCATGTTGTGCAAAATTCAAAAAAGTTTATTCTTCACGTATCAGTCAAAATGTCATTGATGATAATGGATGTGTGTCAAATTGTGGTTTGTTTAATTCCGAAGTATGTGAAAACAGAAAATGTCCAATGTATGCAAGAAATGTAGATTATTTTGTGTGTAAAGAAAAATATGAAGCGGCACGCGCAGCATATTTAAACTTTATAAAAAACAACATTTTCTGTCGTAAAAAATAAAAACAAAAAGGAAAGGGGATGGCACACCAATTCTTTTTTAATCCGTATATTTTAGACAATTTGGCGGCGCCATCGCGTGGATTTGATGTTGTCCAAGATGTGTCGGAACCGCGTTTGCGTATGTATATAACAAGTCGCGGTGTTAAAACATTCTTTGTGCGTAAACGTATCAAGGGGCGTGACCGGCGCGTTATCATCGGTAAATATCCTGATATGGACATAGAAAGTGCACGCGGCGCGGTTAATTTAGCGTTGGCCGACGCCGCAAAGAAAACGCCAATGCGGCGTAAAAAGGTGCTGTTTGGTGATTTTGTACAAATGTATCTGAAAAACTGCGTGCACCGTTCAATCGGTTCTTATGATAAATTGGTGCGGTCCATAGACAGGCATTTGAAATCGTTGTGGAATAAAAATGTTTCTGATATTTCTTCATCAGATATTTCAGATGTTGTTTCTAAAATAGATGGTGATGCGATTGCGGAACGTATGCAAGAATTGTTATTAAGTATATTTAGATATGCCGTAAATACAGGGTATGTAAAAAGTAATCCTGTGGCGGAATTACCAAAACGCGAACAAAATAGACGGCGGCGACCACTTAATAAATATGGGTTGCGCCGTTTGGTTGATGCGATAGAAAATTGTGGAGATTTGACACTGCGTGCGGCATTTTTAATGTTGATATATGGTTTTGCCACAAAATTACGGGTGCTGTCTATGCAGTGGGAAGATTTAGATTTTAACCGCTGTATGTGGTGCGATATGCCTTTATCTGACAAGGCGGTTGTGTTGCTGCGTGATTTACCCCAAGACAGTTATTGGGTTTTTCCAGGGCGGGGGCATGGGCATTTAACAGACCCGCGCTTGGCATGGTCACGGGTCGCGAATGATGCGGGCATCCCAGATTTAACAATGGACGATGTCTATAAATTTATGACGCGACATTTGGTGTGGGCAGGGGATAAAGAAAATTTACGCGATAATATGAACGAATTACTGAACGATTTGTTAAATCAAGAATAGGAACAAATTCGTTATAATTTGTTATAATCTCTTGACAGGCGCCGCTGAAAGTGGTAGTTTTTAGTCATGAACGTCATTAAGGGTATGACAAAAAGTTTAACAAAAACAAAGGATGTAAAATGTCAACTTTTGAAAAAGTAAAAGAAATCGTAGCAGAAAAATTAGGTGTAGATAAGGCAAAAATTACCGAAACAGCGGCATTTGTAAACGATTTGGGTGCGGATTCTTTGGATGTTGTTGAATTCGTTATGGATGTTGAAAAAGAATTTGAAATCACAATACCTGATGAAGAAGCGGCGAAATTGGTCACGGTTGGTGATGCAGTAAAATATATTGATGCACACGCAAAGAAGGCTGACAAAAAGGCTGCATAAGTTTCTTGATTTTTTATTCAACCGCCCCGCATATTGCGTGGCGGTTTTTTTTCTGTATTTTTTGCTTAAAACATATTATTATGTTGGTGCAAGTTTAATATTAAAAAGGAATATGTTATGAAAAGAGTCGTTATCACAGGCATGGGAATAGTTTCTCCTGTGGGGTGTGGTGTAGAATATGCGTGGCAAAACATTGTCGCGGGTAAATCAGGCGTACGTAAAATAGAAGATTTTGATGTGTCTGATTTGTCGTGCCAAATTGCAGGGATGCCGGTTCGCGGAACCGAGAAGGGACAATATAACCCGGATACCGTGGTTGAACCACGTGACCAAAGAAAAATGGATAAATGTATTTTGTATGCGGTTGTTGCCGCAGATGAAGCGATTCGTGACGCGGGTTTAGATAAATATGAAGGTAATCGCGAAAGAATGGGTGTATCTGTCGGCAGTGGTATCGGCGGTCTGAACACGATATATGAAAATTGTATTGAATTGTCTAATGGTGGACCGCGCCGTATCAGTCCGTTCTTTATTCCAAAGTGCATAATTAATATGGCGGCGGGACATATTTCTATTAGATATGGATTAAAGGGACCAAATATTGCAATCGTGACGGCATGTGCCACAGGTGCACACAGTATCGGTGAAGGTGTTCGTTTGATTCAACATGGTGACGCCGATGTTATGGTGTGTGGCGGATGTGAAGGCGCGGTTGGTAAAATCGGCATCGCTGGATTTTCTGCGATGAAGGCGTTAAGCACCCGTAACGATGACCCAACAACTGCGTCACGTCCATGGGACAAAGGACGCGATGGTTTCGTTATGGCCGAAGGTGCGGGTATATTGGTTTTGGAAGAATACGAACATGCGGTGGCGCGTGGTGCAAAAATTTATGCCGAAGTTGCAGGTTATGGTCTGTCGGGTGATGCATATCATATTACGGCACCAGCCGAAGGCGGCGAAGGTGGTGCGCGCGCGATGATGGCGGCACTGAATGATGCGGGATTGAAACCCGTGGATGTAGATTATATAAATGCACATGGAACATCAACAGGATTGGGTGACATTGGTGAATTGTTGGCGGTTAAAAAGATGTTTGCCGGCACAGGCGCATGCATGTCGTCAACAAAATCTATGACGGGGCATTTACTGGGTGCCGCCGGTGCGGTAGAGGCAATATTCTGTGCGATGGCAATTCGCGATGGTATCGTGCCACCAACAATCAACCTTAATGACCCGATTGATGAAGTGGGTGATTTTGATTTGGTGCCGAATGTCGCGAAAAAACGTAAAGTTGATGTTGCACTGTCCAATTCTTTTGGTTTTGGCGGAACAAACGCATCACTGGTTATGAAAAAAGTGGATTAGTTTTTATGCCGAATAAAAAACAATACAAATATCCAAAAAATTGGTTTAAAAACAATATTATCGCAATTCCTGGTGGTGTCACCGGGAATTGCAGTGCGTGCATTTTTCGTGAAACAAATTATTGCGATAAAATGGTGTGTACTTATTTAGACGAGGGTATTGATAATTTGATGTCTGTTTATTGGGTCGGTGTAGAAACGCATGCGAACATCGCTATGTGGCCGGATTTAATAAATTTTTTCAGAACTGTTCCCAAATATCGCATAAGAGAAATCTCATACAATATTATGAAGGCGACCCTATTAAAATCACGGTAGTGATTAGTTATTAGTGTTAGTTTCCACTTCGCCAAGGCTTCGTGGAACAAGGGTTAGTATTCCAGATAATCGTCATCCCGGCGAAGGCCGGGACCCAGTTCACAGCAACGCTGTGAACTTGCGTCGCAGACAGTAAATGTTTGTCGTCGCAAAGCGACTCCAAATTCCCGGCGGGGCAGGTTTACCGCGCTGCGGTAAACTGGGCACCGCGCGTCCGCGGTGTGACGGGTCTCTGGAATATGGTTTGCAAAGCAAAGTTTCCGGGCGGTTGAGTGGAACAAAAAGGTACCTTTTTGTCCACCCCTTTTTTTAACTTTTTTTAATTTTTTTAATTTTTTCCGCAACACCACAGATTCCGTGGCATGTAGCCACTTTTTGTGTTCGCCAATTTTTGACCAAAACACGAACGAACAAAAAGGTACCTTTTTGTTATACTGTAATCATTGGAAATTAAGGGAAAGGGAAACATCAGATGAGTATCAAACGCATATTTATCGTAATATCCGCAATTTTTGCGGCGTCTGCGGTATTTGCGGATAATTCCAGTGTGACCAGTAAGAAATATG
>CAJOHU010000030.1 GCA_905234465.1 uncultured Alphaproteobacteria bacterium
CCCCGCCGCAAGGGCGGGGTTTGCCGCGGCGTGACAGGTCTCTAAGATAATTACAAAAAAAACACCACCCAACCGGGTGGTGTTCTTATCTGTATGTTTCGGTTTAGAAATCAATACCAAATTTAACACCAAAACCAAAACCATCTACGACATCCCATGTGCCGGCCGCAGTATGATCAATTTCTTTATTGATATACGCGCCAACATATTTCGTATCGTCAATGTTCATATTCAGACCCAACTGGATATCCCACCAACCATAATTGTCATTATAGTGATCCAAGACTTTGTTGTAATCTGCAGATGCATATGCACTCCACATATCACTCATTGTCCAATGACCAGCAACACCTAAGTTCAATGTGTGGTTTGCCCAGAATTCATCATCATCACCCCAGTTGAAAGATTCTGTATTCATATAGATAAAGTTAGCATGTGCAGACAATGTCCAATCTGCGGTCACATAACCACCGCGAACACCGGCTGTCCAACCATACATTGTGTCGTCTTTATCCAAGAACGGACGATGATCGCCCCAAACCGGCATAACACCATAACCGCCCATGACATCCAATTTCCATGCGCCATCATTAATCAAGCGATATGTCAGATTCAATGCCGCATCATCCCAGCTGTTGCCTTCAAACCAATCGGCTTCGGAAACGGATGTTTCAACATTAACCGCCAAACGGTCTGTGATACCATAACCAAATTCTTCACCCAATGTGACAACATTTGTTGAAGTTGTCGCAGAAGACAATTCAGTCACACTGTAAAAATGACCCTTTTGTGGCATATACAACGGATTTCCGTCCATTGTGTTCGCCGCGTGTGCGCCAGCCGCCGCAAAGACAGCCAACAAAGATGTCAAAGCAATTTTTTTCATTATTTATCCTTTCATTTTTGTTTATCCAAGAACTAGTTTAATCTAGTTAATTACATTTTATCCCATTATTGGGAATATTTTCAAGCAAAAAATAATAACCAAGAATAACACCGCCAAACGGCGGTATTATCCTTGTATTAATTATGCGTTAGAATTCAATACCAAATTTAACACCATAACCAAATCCATCAACCCATTCCCAATCACCTGTTTCATGTGTCAAGCCACCGGAAACATACGCGCCAATGTATTTGTTTGCGTCAAAATTATAATTCACGCCAAACACGCCTTCCCAAGAACCACCGTTCTTGACACCGTCATCGGTCCAACCGGTATATTCTGCACCCGCAACCAAATTCCAATTAGAATCAATTACGTATTGACCATCAACACCGGCGCGCAGCATGTGCATTCCTTCTTCGTCCCAATTAAACGATTCGCCACCCATATAGTTGAAATCAAAGTGACCGGCAATCGTCCACATTGCGGTTTTGTATCCACCACGGACACCAACCGTCCACATATAACCCGTGTCTTCTTCCGCCAAGAATGGTGCATGATACGGCCAAATCGGCGCAACACCATATCCGCCATAAACATCCAATTTCCATTCACGAACATCAAACAGACGCGCCGTTAAACCGAACGCCACATCGTCCCAACCATATGCATCAAAAGATTCTTGTTCAGACACAGATGTCTTAACATTCACCGCCAAATTGTTCGTGATACCATAACCAAATTCTTCGCCCAATGTCCAATCTTCTGAATTTTCAGAATGAGAATACAAAGATGTTTCACTGTAAAAATGACCTGCGCGTGGCATGTATAACGGATTCCCGTCAATCGCGTTCGCCGCGTGTGCGCCAGATGCCGCGAATACAGCCAATAAAGATGTCAAAGCAATTTTTTTCATTATTTATCCTTTCCTTTTTTTTGGTTTATCGGAAACTAGAAAATTTGCTTAATCTAGTTATCAATATTTTCCTATCTAACAAGAATAAATTCAAGAAAAAAGATTTTTGCAAAACAACCGAAAATATGATAAAATAGCGCAGTTCTGATTTTAAGAATTTTTGCACATCGTAAACCCCATAATAACCAAGGCTTTTTATCAAATTTGTCCAAATGCCACGATGTCAGGTGTTTTAATAGTTTACAGATTCCAATTCTGGGTTATTCAATTTTTTTATCTCGCGCCAGTCAGCATGGTGCTTCATATGCGATTCGTAATCGGTGGAAAATTTATGTCCGCCCTGCCCGTCTGCAACAAAGTATAAATAGTTAGTGTCTGCCGGTTTCATCACCGCACGAATCGCCGCACGCCCAACATTCGCGATTGGCGCCGGCGGCAAACCCTTGTTGCGATATGTATTGTATGGGCTGTCTATTTTCAGATGCCCGCGCAACAGCGGTTCACCGCGCATATCCCCGTAACCGTCGGTCAACACATAAACAACCGTTGGATCCGCCTGAAGACGCATACCACGCCGCAACCTGTTAAGATATACACTTGCGACAATCGGCATTTCTGACGCGCGTGGGGTTTCACGTTGAACAATAGACGCCAATGTTATCAAATCATTCCATCCGCTAAGTGGTGCCGGTGGATTACGACGCAAACGCATCCATTTATTTTTTATTGATTCCATATTTTTGCGTGCCAATTCCAACACCGCCAAACGCGATGTTCCACGCGCAACATAATATGTATCTGGGAAAATATCCCCGTCTGCCAAATCACAAACCGGTCGCCCATCATCACAATCAACATCACCTGTCAGATTTTGCGCCCCCCGCAACAGGTCTTTGATTTGCAATATTGTTAAACCTTCGGGTATAACGACAGTTGTTGTTGCGACCTTGCCATGTGTAAGCATATTCGCAATCAACCACACAGATGCACCACGTGGAATTTCATATTCACCAACCTGAACACGGCCACCCTGCAATCTTGTCGCCATCTTGAACGCCACATCAGAAAATATGATTTCTTCATTATTTAATCGGCGCGCGACACTTGTCACTGTGTCCCCAGAATTAATTGAAAACATAACCGATTCGCGAATCGTTGTTCGCACACACAGCGCGTAATAAATAACTGCGAACATCGCAACCGCAATCAGGAAAACATATCGTGTAAAAATCTTTCTAGTACGCTTGCGCATAACGAATAAGATTATGCCAAATAAATTTTAATTTGCAACGATGATATTTAACTCAGACAAAATAAAAATGGCGCCACATTCGTGACGCCATAAACATATGCGATTATCTGCGCCGTCCACGCACACTTGTTTTGTGTGACACAGATTTTTGTTGTTCCTGTTTATCGTATTTAAGTTTAATCTCCTGGAGTTTCAAATCTGCAATATCTGGGATTTCCCCTTTGTAATAAAATCCAATAGACGACGACAATTCATACAAATTCCTAATATTTTCCTCGTTATTCAATGTGACGACACACTCGCCATCTACATCTTGGACAATATTTTTCCAACCCGCAGATGCCAGCAAATACAACAACAGTCCATTGTACTTTTGTATAATTTTCTGATTACTGCGCTGATTTTTTGCGTAATCAACAAACTTCACCCCAAAGACCAATCGGCTGGGGTCCGCCATACCGCCCGGTTCGTAACGCGCCCAACCAAAACTGTTAATCTGTTCGTGCGCCGCGCGCCGTTTGGCGATACCATTTATTTTTTCTGCGATGAGTTTACGACCACGTTCATAAGCGTTTTTAAACGGCTTTGAAAAATCTGGTCCAGGCATCAATTCATATCGTTTATATCCGACAATTAAGCCCGTCTTTTCTTCGTCTAATTCTTCCTTTGTAAAAGTTGGTCTTATCAATCTGGTCATAAAAACTCCTTTTCTTATTCAACGAATAATTTTATCACAAAAAAGCATAAACATCAAATCTTACTAATAATCAGCACCCAAATTTGGTGTTCTCATTCCAATAACACCGAACCACGATAAATTAAAACCGCCGCGAGGGATAGCGGCGATTTAAATTTATGGTCTACGTCACAGGATTGTTCGTTTCACTCACCACACGTAAGGTTTGCGCCACGCTATCGCTTGCGCGAACCAACTATCGTGCCGAACCACGGTTCTCATCCTGATAACACCGAACCACGATAAATTAAAACCGCCGCGAGGGATAGCGGCGGTTGAAATTTATGGTCGGAGTAACAGGATTCGAACCTACGACCTCTACGTCCCGAACGTAGCGCTCTACCAGGCTGAGCTATACTCCGAACATACACAACAAACAAACGTTCCGAAGGAACGCAGTGATTATAGACCAGCAATATCCATTTGCAACTTTTTTTTAATTTTTTTATTTTTTCCCGATTTTCCGGTGCACCGGACCTATTACTTTTCACTTGTTTTTTAATAAAAAAATGGCATCATTCACTTGATTTAAAAAAAGGCACGTATATGTTTGCAACACGTTTTTTGGCAAAGAAAAATTTTGAAAATTACAATGATTACCGTGAAAACGGCGCACCTGTTGTACCGGAACACTTTAATTTTGCGTACGATGTTATCGATGTTATTGCCCAAGAAACACCAAATAAACAGGCAATTATTTGGGTTGACGATTCGGGTGACAAAAAAACTTTTACATTTTCAGATCTTTCACTAATGTCAAACGCGGTTGCGAATTATCTGGTTTCACGCGGTCTGAAAAAAGGCGATACAGTATTACTGTTTTTGCGTCGCCGTTGGGAATATTGGATTTTAATGATGGCGATGCACCGTGTTGGCATTATTCCGATTCCATCAACAAACCAATTAAAATCAGAAGATATCAAGTACAGAATAGATACTGCCGAATCACGCGCCATTATCGCGTTTGATGATGGTCATATAATAAACGAAATAAAATCTGCGATTGGTGATTCGGATGTTATGTTGATATCCAATGATGAAGTCGCCGATTCTATCAAGACTATGCCGGACACATTTGAACGCGTACCAAATGAAAATACTGAAACCATGGTGATTTATTTCACATCTGGCACAACCGACATGCCAAAAATGGTTGCACACAATTATACATATCCATTGGGGCACATAAATACTGCGGTGTTTTGGCAGCGCCTTAACGATAACGACGTTCATTTTACACTTTCCGAATCGGGTTGGGCAAAGTGTTCATGGGGTAAAATGTATGGTCAATGGTTGGCGGGGGCAACCGTATTCATATTTGATGTTGCGGGCATATTTACCGCGCATGATTTATGGCATGCAATATCTGAAAATGGTGTCACATCATTCTGTGCGCCACCAACGGTTTACAAAATGCTGATTCACGCAGACGTATCCAGATACGACATATCTAAATTGACCAAGGCAGATGTCGCCGGCGAAGCATTAAATCCAGAGGTTTATGAACGTTTCTTTGACATGACGGGTATAAAATTACACGAAGGTTTCGGACAAACAGAAACAACCGTTCAATTATTTACAAACGAATGGATTGAACCCAAACCCGGCAGTATGGGTATGCCTGCAGCGGGGTGGAACATAAAATTACTGGACGAAGACGGTCACCCGGTTCCGGACGGCAAAGTTGGCGAAATATGCGTTTCATTGGAACACGGACGCCCGGTTGGTTTATTCCAAGAATATCATAAAAATGAAAAATTGACGACAACGGCGTTTCGCGATGGATACTATCATACCGGCGATGTCGCGTATCGCGATTCGGATGGATATTATTGGTTTGTTGGTCGCAATGATGATTTGATTAAATCATCTGGATATCGCATCAGTCCATTTGAAGTTGAAAGTGTATTATTGGAACATCCGGCGGTACGTGAAGTTGCCGTCACCGGTATTCCCGACCCATCACGTGGCCAAGCGGTCAAGGCAACAATTGTTTTGAACAAATATTTCCAAGGTAATGATATATTAATCCGTCAATTACAGAATCATGTTCGTGACCGCACGGCGACATATAAATATCCGCGTGTAATTGAATTCGTGGACAGTTTGCCCATGACAATATCCGGCAAGATTCGCCGTGCTCTTATTCGCACATTGGACAGCGCCAAGAAAACAATTATTGAACCGGTAAAAAACACTATCGGTCTTGGTAAAGACGACGAAGGAAAATAATTAACCAATTCGGGTATTTAATTCTAACGTATGTTCGCCTGTGTTTTTTTTCCGAACGATTTTACTGACAGCGCGGTGGCACGTCTTCTGTGACCGGCGTCGCCAATGGGTAATATACAACCACGGGTGTGCCGTTTGCGTATTGGTCGGCAAGCCAACTGTTAAACGCTGCTCTGCGCCCTGTGTTAGTGGTTAAATCACCGCTTAAAAGGTTAACAGGGAAAGATAAATATATATATTGATTTTTTGTGTGTCCACTAATCAAAGCACTTGTTTCGTTAATATCAACAACAGCAGAAGATTTTAGCACAAACATATTTGATAAAATTGCCGGCGACACCTCTTTATCCGGCATCCCAGCATTAAATCGCATATATCCACCATTTCCGGCACTATCTGCTGACCAACTTTCCGTTCCGACCAGCACCTTTACCCCAACCCTGCGGGTGATTTTATTTGTTGTTGCATCATAAGAATCTGCATATTCGCCAACGCGCCGCAGAATCATATCGCCCTGTTGATAGAAAACCGGCATAACCGGGTTTGTCGGTGTCGGCGTACCGTTCTGAACGCCTGTTATAATTGGAACATATATTCAATGCCACTAAATCATCCTGAATTTCCCACAGTGTGCCATTTGGGTCTTGGGCGCCGGTTGCGTTCACACGAATTAATGAACTATTTACTGCGTTAATAACACCGCTGTTTACTGTTTCAGCCGTCACCAATGCACTGTTATAGTGTGATGATGTTCCGTAAATGGGCTTTTCACCAACAGAACCATTGTACCCTGTACCCGTCATTACATAACCCGCCGCGCCGGTAATCGTATCTTGTTTCCCATCCAAACCAGTCTTAATCGCACCAACCGTCGGTACACTGTCCGCAGATGTACTGTTCCCAAGTGTTGCCGCAATGGATTTTTCACCAATGCCGTCTTCATCATCATATATCATAAGTTTATTTGCACCGGAACCGGGTAATTTACCCTGGTATCCAGACATCAGGTCATCTACATATTTTTTACTGGTCACACTGGAATTATCCGCAAATACCGCAGACGCCGCAAAAATTGCGGATATTACGATAAATATGCGTTTGATA
>CAJOHU010000031.1 GCA_905234465.1 uncultured Alphaproteobacteria bacterium
CCCGCCGCAAGGGCGGGGTTTGCTGCGGGATGACTGGTATCTGGAATACTAACCCTTGTTCCACGAAGCCTTGGCGAAGTGGAAACTAACACTAACCCCTAACCACTAACACTAGCCACTATCACTCATCTTCATCTTTTTCGGGAATATTGCCGTCCGCGGACAACAATATCGCAATCCAACGCGTAGAATCAAACTGTGCCGTAATAATGAATGTTGCCACCAATAATGGGACACTGAAAAACATGCCTGCAACGCCCCATATCAATCCCCAAAACACCAGGTTTATAAGTATCGCCAGTGTTGACAGGTTCAATGTCTTGCCCGTCAATTTTGGTTCAATGATGTTCCCAAATAATATTTGCAGACCAATCAATCCCACAGAAACCAAAACCAGTGTATTTAATGTCGCGCCTGTAATTATTGCAAACAGTATCGGCATACCGCAACCAATGATTGCACCAATGGTTGGAATATAACTTAAAATAAATATTGCAAATGCCCAAACACCGGCAAATTCCAACCCCAACATATACATCCATATATATGAAATGATACCCGTAACCGCGGACACCAGTGTCTTCATAAACAAGTATTTTTTCATATTCTCATCAATACTTGATAAGATATAGCGCATCTTTTTATGCTGATTCTTGTTTGGAAACAGTACCGCGAATTTTTTATGAAAAGTGCTCTGTTCAACAAACATAAATATCATGTACACGATAACCATGCCCATAGATGTTGCAAGTTTTGCCACAGACGACCCGACATTGGACGCGATGGTTTCTATGCTTGGCAAAGATATTGCCGTAATATCTATATCAAATGTTTCCGACAGATAACGCCACAGATTGTTCAATCGTGCCTGAATTTCCGGAATCGCAGGCAACAGTTCACCAAACATCGGGCGTACGCGTGTCGCAAACAGATATATCAAACCTGCAAATGTCGCCAATGATAATACATTAGATATTATATCAAATAAAATTCCAACATTTTGCCGCCGGGGTTCAGATGGAAAAATTTTACGATAATATGTCGCGGTTGCATTTATTAAATACCATAAAAATGTTGCAACCAATAAAGGAACAAAAATAGAACTGCCCAACCACAGCAGTACAACAACACCCGCGAATAAAATAAGTCCGTTTACCATATCCCCCCCCCTTTGTGTTATCATTTTATTCTATCACAATTTTGCCACCTGATAAAGTGGTTGTGTGTGTGGGATGCACCATTGCGGTAAAATCTGATTGGTGACTGATAAATACAAATGTCGTGTCCGGCATAGATTTTATCGTATCTGCAATTTGTTGTTTGGTGGTGGCATCCGCCCCAGAATCTGGTTCATCCAAAATCGCAAGTTTCGGTTTCGTCATCAAAAGGCGCAATAACATTATGCGTTTTCTTTCGCCACCTGAAAAACCGACATTTACAGAACGATTTAACCATTCGCGCGGAATCCCCAATTTTTCACGTGCCGCGTCCAATATTTCCAAAAATTCCCCCATCGGCAAATCTTGACCTGTTTGAAAATGACGATGCGCCGCCAAAGAATGTTTAAGAAAACTGATTATCGTTAATCCTGGAATTTCAGGTACATTCTGCGCCCCAACAAATATACCGGAAAGTGCGCGCGTGGTCGCATTTTCATTCGTAATATCACGACCATCAAAAATTATTTTACCGGCATCCAAGTGAAATATTGGGTTGCCTGCAATCGCGCCAACCAATGTAGATTTGCCTGAACCGTTATGACCGCATATTAGGTGACGCGCACCTTGTTCTATATCTATATTAATATTGGATAACAATTTTTTGTCCGAAAATGATACATCAAGATTTTTTATTTCTAATATCATTCCTTACCCCTTGTGTGAAAGTGCCATTTGAATAAGTTGTTTTGATTCCACCAAAAATTCCATCGGCAGACGAGATAATATCGGCGTTGCCATAGAACCAATAATTAATGCGGTTGCTGTATCATCATCCAACTAGGTATAATAATTGCGCCGCATCTATAGCACCGGTGGCGGCTTCATGCGTTTGGGTGTTATCAGAATTTTCATACATTATATCAGGCAACGCATTTGTAATTGCGCAATCACCAATTATTCGCGTGTCACATTTTGATACATTTTTGCCACCATGCCCAGAAAAACGAACCAATGAACGAAACGTCTGACGCGACCAATCCAGTGCCACACCATATGACAGTATATTTGATATTGTGTCATTTCCGATATGCAACATCTTGGTTCCTGTATCAGACTGTTGCCCGCCGCGAGTGATGGAAAGCGAGTAAAAATCACTTGCTGAATTATCGCCATATAAAATTGTTGATGGATATTTCCATGTCATCGCAGAACCAACCTCAAACTGGGTCCAATCAAGACGCGCGTTTTTATAACATTTGCCGCGTTTTGTAACGAAATTTAATATACCATTTTTGTTGTATTCGCCGTCATGCGCCGATTCGCCTGCATACCAATTCTGAACCGTTGCGTATTTTACATGTGCATCATCCAAAACGACAATTTCAACAACCCCACTGTGTAATTGATGATTCGGACGGCGGGGGGCACTGCAACCTTCCATATAACTAAGTTTGGAATTTTTATCGGCAATAATTAATGTGCGTTCAAATTGACCTATCTTGGCGGTTTCAATACGGAAATAACTGGCCAAATCAATCGGACATTCTGTATTTGGTGGAATGTACACAAATGTGCCATCAGAAAACACCGCAGAATTTAATGCCGCAAAAAAATTGTCTGTTGGCGGAACAACCGTGCCAAGATATTTTTGAACTAAATCTGGATACTGTTTAACCGCATCGGAAAATGGCAAGAATATAATCCCACGTGCCGCTAATTCCGCACTGTAAGATGTATGAACAGAAGAACTGTCTATGACTGTGTCTGTCGCCATGCCCAATAATGCGCGCTGTTCCCCATCTGGCAATCCCATTTTTTCATATGTTTTTTTCAAATCACTGTTATCAATGGGTCTTTGTTCATTATAATAATTTAATGTTTCATAATTAATTGGCGCATAATCAATTTCACCCCAATGTGGTTCAGACATTTTTTCCCACGCATGCAGTGCCGCAATTCGCCATTTGGTAAGCCACCCTGGTTCACCGCGCATCGCAGATATTTCACGAACAAGATTTTCGGATGGTCCCTTCATTTATCCTCGTTATCGGTGTTTGCCAACTGATATGCCTGGGTAAAAAATGTAAGCGATTGTCCAAGCAGTCCGTTTATAAATGTCTTGGTCAATATGCCATCTGGTTCAGATTCAGCCAGGTGTTTTAACAGATTATCTGCACGATTCATATAGTTATACACATTACGTTTCACTTCGTTGTCCAATTTTATTGCGCGACGTAATTTCTCCATAACAAATGGATTCTTTGCATATTCATCAATCAGCCCACCCAATGTTCGCCACAACGGGTGTTCTGATGTATTGCGGGGCATTATATCCAACGCCGCCAAAATCGGAATAAGGTTTTGCAACAAATCTTGATAAATCATTTCTGCGTGTTCTGCGACCGCGTTTGTTGCTGACTTGCTTTTTAATATACTCTGGATTTTTACAATCAGACTTTGTTGTACGCCGGCACTTTTTTCAAGCATCGCGACACGATGATTAATCCCAATAATCATGATTATCCCGGTGACACCTATTGCCATTAAAATTCCAAAAAATATAAATAAAGCTGTGTTCGTCATGTCATTATTCCCCATTGTTATGAATAAAGTATACCATCTTTTACCGATTCGTGCGATTTTTATAACACATTTTTATAAAAAATACAAAAAACCGTCAAATAAGCATTTTTAAGTCTTGCACAGATTCGGTCAAATTGTTATAATAAGCATACAAAGGGAAAAATATTAGGAAAGGAAAATCTGATGTTTCGTAAAATTTTAATTTTCACGATGCTGGCAACTGCGGCTGGGTATTGCTTTGCCGATGCCGAATTGCCCCAGGTTGTCACATCCGAAGTGTTCTATGAAGAAGAACGCAACACCGATGAAAACACCTATGTCCAAGAAGAACAAAATATGTACGACAACACATATGTTCAAGATGTATATGTACAACCTGCCATTGTTCCGATTGATGTGCCGGCATGGCCATTGGCGGGTTCTGATGCCGACGTTGTTGTTTCATGCGACCGGGGCGCATGCGCTAAAACCGCGCAATCAGATAACATTAAAATTGTGTCCAAGATAGGTTCTGATTTGGTTGTTGAAAACAACTTTAATTTGGGCGCACGCGCGGGAACTGGTTGGTCGGGCGGTGCAAATATGTTGCACGGAAACCAAATTCCTGTTGGTTTTGATGACGAATGCGCACGTGGTTCTGAAATGCCATTGTTGCATCGCGAAGTTTTGGAAGATGACGGCGGAAATGTTTTGGCACTTTCGCGCAGCGGACGCAAGAATTGTGCAAAATATGCCGACGGTTATACTGCGTACCTTGAAAAAAATGGTTTGATTGAATCGGGGGCAGATGTCGCAACCGATGACAGTTTGTTCGTTATGGGTGACACAGAAATATCGGTTGATTTATCGGCAGATGCAGAACCGGAAAACACGATACAAGACCAGGTTCGTTCATGGGTTGTGGCAAATGGTCAAACACTGCGTGAAGTTTTACAGTCTTGGTGTGACAAAGAAGGTTGGGATTTGGTTTGGGCAACATCGCGCGAATACCCGATTCAGGCAAGTGCCGTATTCAAGGGACGATTTGTTGATGTTGCGTCTGCGGTGGTGCGCAATTTTGAACGCGCAATACCAATACCATACGCCAAGTTTTACAAAGGGAATCGTGTTTTGGTTATATCTACGTCCGAAGAATAATTTGACAGATATCAGGAGAAAGAATACATGTTAAAATTTACGAAAACATTTATTGCGTTGTGTTCAATCGTGATAATTGCGGGCTGTGCGACCCGCGATTCAGCCAAGGTTGCTGCGTCCGTTGACCAAGACTTTGTCAATGTTTACGATGCGTTTGAGATGGCGAAAAATCCCCGTGCCAAGGTTGCCAGTGGTGATAGCGTGTCTATGTCCGAAGGCGTTTGGTTGGGTGATAAATCTGTGTTGGTTGAACATAAAAACAGTTTGCCAAAGCAGTATGAAACCGATACTGGAATTACGATTTTGTTAAATGATCCGGTCACATTGCAAGTGTTGGCGAACAACATAAATTCTATTACCCAAATTCCGATTAAGATTGATAGCCAGGTCGCATCTGAAAAATTAAAAAAGACAATGAATATTGCGTATACCGGAAAATTATCCGGTTTGTTATCTCAGGTTGCAACCGATTTAGATTTGCTGTGGTATTATGATAAGAGCGCGATTGTGTTCTATGAAACAGAAACCAAGACATTTACGCTTTTCGCATTGGGTACAGATGTGTCGTATCAGTCTTCTGTCCAGACCGATGATGGGAACCAGGTTTATTTGGAATCTACATTAAAAGAATGGGATGAAGTAGAAAGCACGATTTCTGCAATTGTTGGTAACACAGAAAATGCGAACTTTACCGTATCGCGCAGTTTGGGTACAATAACTGTTACGGCACCGCCATCTGTGTTGGCACGTGTTGGTGATTATATTGCGCGCCAAAACAAACGGCTGTCTCAATTGGTGACGATTGATGTAAAGGTTTTACAGGTTTCCATTGCAAACGATTCTGCATTTGGTTTGAACTTGGCGGCGGCAATTAATTCTGCATCTGGGTTGAATATTGTTGCGAACCCCAAAAATAATCTTGCATCAACCGAGGCCAGTTCTATGAATATCGCGGTCTTGTCTAACACTGTATCTGCACTGACCGGTATGACACACATGGAAAATGGTTCATCGGTTGCCGGTGCATACACCCAAGACCAAATTAATAACGGTTCTTTGTCTGGTGTCGCGGGCAGTACTGCATTGATTCAGGCATTGGCAAAACAAGGCAAGGTTTCATTGGTGACAAATGTTGGTGTGACAACGCGTAATAATCGCGTGGCGCCTGTGAATAATACGCGCAGCACCGGTTATATCAAACGTTTTGAATCGCGTAATTTTACGACGGTGGAATCCAGCACTGTTGACCAAGACAACCTTGAAACCGGATTTTCAATGCAGTTGTTGCCGAACATTTTAGAAAACGGAAAAATATTATTGTTGTTCCGTATGACGGTGCGCGAACTGTTAAAGATGGCATCGCAAACAATTGGCGAAGTCACATTGCAGTTGCCAGAAGTTGAAGAACGCAGTTTCATGCAAGAAGTCATAATGGAATCTGGTCAAATGTTGGTTGTATCTGGATTTGAAAAACAAACAAATAATGATACGCGTTATGGACTTGGCGACCCAGACTTTATGATGTTGTCGGGTTCGCGTGAAAGTGCATCACAACGTGATGTGTTGGTGGTTATCTTAACACCCCAGGTTTTGGTAAGCCCAATGGATGCCGAACGCAGTATTCAACAGCATTGGGGTGCACCATTAAATTAAAAAGACTAAAAAGTTAAAAGCCACCAAACGGTGGCTTTTTTGTTGTTTTTACGAAATAGATTGCTACAATTTACATGATGTCCACAAAGGAGTTATAAATGGGAACACCCAAATCGGTACGATTTGAATTAAAAAACAATAAATCATCCCCATATGATTTGAATGTTGAACAGGGGGTATTTTTGGCATTGCATGATTTGATAGAAATGGACAATGGAATTAAATGGGACCCAGTGGGTTTATTCTTTTTAATGTCGTGCGGGTTCAGTATTTATAAATATAAAACGGGATTGGGTGCGGTTTATGATTCAGATGGTGCAGAATTATTCTTAACCCAAACACATATTGATACATTGTTTGCATTTGCAAAGTCCAAAGCGCGATAAATAAAAATCTGCTCATTTAAAATTATGATTATTGGCAACGTGGTGGCATACTTTCTTCAACCGGTGTTGCCAGTGGGTAATATATAACCACGGGCGTGCCTGCGGCGTATTGGTCGGCAAGGAATTGAAGACATTTACCTATTGTGTCAAAATCACTTGTCATAGGGAAGTTGATGTTTAAGTCATTTGCAAAAAACATTTTATTTGGTGCCTGAGTAACAGCCGAACCGCCATCTTCAAAATGTGAGCAGAATAAGCCACCATACCGTATTGTGCCAAGGGTAGCAGTTGCACCTATCCAAGATATACGATAAGCGTTTGGTTGCGGGTATAAAGCAGGAGCCCAATTTTCCGTTCCATCAAGCACCTTTACCCCAACGCGTCTTGTTATCTTATTTGTTGTTTCATCATAAGAATCGGCATAGGTTCCAACCGCACGCAGAATCATATCGCCATCTTGATAAAATGTCGGCAAAACAGGATTCGTGGGTGTTGGCGTACCGTTCTGAACACCCGTTCCCGTTGCGGGCGTATAATTAGAACAAATATTCAACGCCACTAAATCATCCTGAATTTCCCACAGTGTTCCGCTGTCGCTTGGGGCGCCTTGTTCATTCACCCGAATCAGTGATGAATTTACTGCGTTAATAACACCGCTGTTCACTGTTTCAGCCGTCACCAATGCACTGTTATAGTGTGATGATGTTCCGTAAATGGGCTTTTCACCAACAGAACCATTGTACCCCGTACCCGTCATCACATAACCCGCCGTGCCGGTAATTGTGTCTTGTTTTCCGTCCAAACCAGTCTTAACCGAACCAACAGTCGGTACACCGGTGGCACCTGAACCAAGCGTTGTTTCAATGGATTTTTCACCAATACCGGTTTCATCATCATATATCATAAGTGTATTTGCGCCGGAACCGGGTAATTTACCCTGGTATCCAGACATCAGGTCATCTACATATTTCTTACTGGTCACACTGGAATTATCCGCAAATACCGCAGACGCCGCAAAAATT
>CAJOHU010000032.1 GCA_905234465.1 uncultured Alphaproteobacteria bacterium
TGATACTTCCCTTTCCCTTGATTTCCAATGCTTACATTGTAACAAAAAGGTACCTTTTTGTCCACCCTTTTTTTACACTTTTTTTAATTTTTTTTATTTTTTCCGCAACGCCACGGATTCCGTGGCATGCAGCCACTTTTTGTGTTCACACATTTTTGACCAAAACACGAACGAACAAAAAGGTACCTTTTTGTTCCACTCAACCGCCCGGAAACTTTGCTTTGTAAACCATATTCCAGAGAGCAGTCATCCCGCAGAAGTGCGGGACCCAGTGCGAACGAAGTGAGCACCTGCGTCGCAGACACCAAAGTTTTTCATCGCGGTGCGATGAAAAATCTCCTGCGGAGCAGGTCTTCGCTACGCTCAGACTGGGCACCGCCCTTCGGCGGTGTGACGATTCTCTGGAATACTAACCCTTGTTCCACGTAGCCTTGGCGCAGGCGGATGGGTTCCGCACGGTCGGTTGGATGACAATTATACAAAAATAAATTGGTTCCGATAACCACCCATAAATAATTATCGCTGGATTGAAACAATTGGCACGCCGGCATTCATCGCCGCCGCACGCGCGTTTTCAGCGCCACGTTGCGCCAATTCTAATAAATGGTCAGACAATATTTTGGCGCGTCGCGCAGTAAATGCTGCGTACATCTGGTTATCTATTACATCAACCGTGTCGTGAACACCGCGCGCCAATAATTCATACTCTGTGTTACCGTTGTAATATAATTCCCATTGGTCGCTTTGTTTTGCGACAGATTCAAAATTCAAAAGACTTTTATGATATCTGCGACGGATAGTACTTTCTGGGACATCGTGTCCACCCAGTGCGACACGTTGACGCACACGCGCAATATTCTGTTCTACTGATGCCAAACAAACATACAAAAACACTATCTTATATCCATCAGACTTTGCCTGTTTAATAAACTGATTATGTATTTTTCCGGAAAGGGTTGTTTCAAATGCAAACGATGCATGCGCAGAAAACAAATCTTTCATCTGATTTAACAAAACTGCACCCGCGCGCTGGGGACTGATACAACGTTCGCGCGCAATATCATCTGAATTTAAAAAAGATATACTAGGGTTATCACCAATTATTTCACGGGCAATTGTGGTTTTACCGCTGCCGTTGGGACCACCAATCAAATAAAAAACTTTGTCCGAATATATCTTCATATCGCTGTCCGGTTATGATAATAACATGCGTTTTTATCTTTGCAAAGGCAAAAAAATCCGCAACATAAAAATGTCACGGAATAAATTCTTGTTATGCGCAAATTACCGCAAACCGCCGCAATATTCACATGTTGTCGGGTATGGCACACAATCAACAACAGGAATATTATCATACGCAGGTGCGGCATAAACAGGTTCATATACCGCCGGCGCATTGACCATCACAGGTTCAGCAACCGTACGGGTCGCAGTGCAAATAACCTCTGTGATTACGGCGCGGTGTGCACGTGCTTCGCGTTCCAACAAAGCATGCATTGCACGTGGTTCGCAATTATTTGTGTAAACAGTGCGATAATCTGCGTGTGCGGCATTCGCCACCATCGCAATAACAGATGATAACAAACATATTTTCTTCATATTTTATTCCTTTGTACGTTAGGTGATAAATGTATCACAAAAAAGCATATTGTCAAGCAAAACAATTAATCAAAAACCGCCCGGCGGGGGCGGGAATTTTATGTTTAAACCAAATTTATTATAATTTAATCTCTATCAATTTGCCGCCAATGGCATAAGTGACGGGAACACCGGCACGGCGGGCACGTTCTTGGGCGCGATGGGCGCCACGATTCGCCAACCGCAATAATTTTGCAGATAATTCATAATTCTTTTTTTGCATTTTATTTTGCCTCTTTCTTAAATTGATTATAAAGTGCATCATCTATAATTTCAACTAAATCACCACACCCACGCGCAACCAATTCGTAACTATTTTCGCCGTTATAGTAAAGTTCCCATTGATGTACAGATTTTTGAACCCGACCAAAATTATGCAGGCTGCGTTTATATCTGCGACGAACATCTGTTTCTGGAACATTATGTCCACCCAACATGACCCTCTGTTTTATTCGCGCCAAATTCTGTTCCAGCGAACTAAGAAAAATATATATAAAAACTATTTCATATTTTGCCTCTTTCGCATGCTGGATTACGCGTTCATGATAATTTCCGGAAATGGTCGATTCCAACACAACAGATTCTTTGCATTTCAAACACATTTCTAATTTATCAAGTAAAGCGCGCCCAGCAGCCAATCCGATATTATCGTGAAGCCTTTGGGCAATTTCATCAGCATTAAGAAAAGCGATATTTTCTTCCTTAATCAATTCTTTTGCAAGAGTGGTTTTGCCACTGCCATTTGGACCTGCAATAATGTATAATTTTCT
The DNA here is from genome assembly GCA_905234465.1 of uncultured Alphaproteobacteria bacterium. Classification (GTDB taxonomy): domain Bacteria; phylum Pseudomonadota; class Alphaproteobacteria; order Rs-D84; family Rs-D84; genus Enterousia. The sequence goes on from CAJOHU010000032.1 coordinate 2,409, forward strand.
GCTCATACTTTGATTATAACATAAAAAATTCAAAAATCAAAAACCGCCCGGCGGGGGCGGTGCGTTATTTATTTCTGGTATTCACATATGCGCTATTCAGTTTATGACCATTATATTTACGCCATTGCTGTTCAAATTGGCGTTGAATACGCACATTTTCAAACTTTATTTGTATGGTATCGCCACTATATTTTAATACGCGCAGGTTTTTTGAAACCGGCATTTCTTGAATACTGCTACCGCCATTACGAACCTGCCATTCAGCGTTAAATTCGCGCTTTACATTATTATCATGGAAAACAAATTCTATTGTGTCCGCGTTATATTTCAGTATTTCCAATGAACCATAATCTTTTTTGTTTTTTTGCGCTTCCTTTTTTCTGATTGGCAATTCTTCGTTGAACCACCAAGAACCATACTGGTATGCACACATACAAAAAGTAAACACCAATGCCGCAAAAAAGATTTTGATTTCTGTATCTACTTTTTTCATGGTATATTACTTTACGTGTGCCGATTTAGCAATTTTTAATGTCAACATTTTTTCCAACTGCTGACGCGCCCACATTTCTTCTGGATTGTGCGGCATTTCAATATTCGCAAAAGCCTGGGCAATATACGCATTGCGTTCAAATTCCGGCATATCCAATAAAGAATTATATATTTTTTTGGTAAAACCATTCATAGTCTTTTCTATGACTATTATTGTTTTAGCAGAATCATTTATTTGCGTTCTGATAAATTCCATTTTTACCCCCTTTTGGTTTATCGGCTAAAAAAACCGCCCCATGGGCGGCAAAAACGGTTTTTATGCCTGCCGCGGCGGTGCAACGCACCGACGGGTTAAACTGGATTTATTCTGGCGACGACCTACTCTTCCGTGGCTTAAGCCAAAGTACCATCGGCGATACGGGGTTTCCCTGTCTGGTTCGGAATGGAACAGAGGGTGGCTCCCGCTCTATAATCACCAGAATAAATCCAGCGAACATCATAATGAATCAACATTAACGTTCTCTTCAAGCATATCGTTTGAACAAGTCAAACGATAAGATAAAAAGTCAATGGTTCGATTAGTACCGTTAAGCTGAACCCCTCACAGGGCTTACACATACGGCCTATCAATGTCCTAGTCTAGAACTGAACTCGTGGGGATATCTTATCTTGCGACCAGCTTCCCGCTTAGATGCTTTCAGCGGTTATCTGTTCCGAACATAGCTACCCTGCGGTGCCGCGGGCGCGACAACA